>JAFRBD010000091.1 GCA_017405065.1 Ruminococcus sp.
GGATAAACGCGGTTCTGACCTTCCCAGTCAGCGTCGGAAATCAGGAAAACATCGCTCTGGATATCGACCGTCGTGCCTTCATTGGTCACAACATAGGAGTCGGGCAGGAGAATGAGATCCTGTTTGATGGTCAGGTCGCCCTCCGCCAGCTCGACGCCGATGTTGTTGATCGGCATCTGGAAAATGCTGGTATCGGTTTCACCCATGATCGGCAGAGTAGCCTTGATATTGTCGAGAGAAGCATCGCCGTGGATCTCACAGACGAGCTTATCATTGTCATAGTCATAATATTTCAGAATGTAGCCGTCCGCAACATTGAACATCGCACCGTCGCCGCCGATAAATACCAGAGAGGTATCATAGACGCCGCCGCCGGCATCCAGCGCGCCGAAAACGATCTCTTCAGCGCCGGCGTTCATCTTCAGCGTACATTCAATGTTCTGGATATAATACTGGCTGAACGGGAATACGCCCGCCGTAGCGAGAGTAAGAGAATTGGAACCGCCCGCGAAGTCCTCGATCTGGAAGGACTCGTAAACCTTCACGCCGTCCATACACTCGACGGTACCGCCGCCGGTCACAAAGCCCCATGCGTACAGGGAAGAACCGGAATTAAAGGTAGCCTGAGCGCCGTCTTCGACGACCAGCTGACCGTAAGCGCCGGTGATCTCCGCCTGCTTGCCGCCGCTGGGAGCAGACAGGCTGCCGCCAACGCTCAACGCTGCGCCGTTTTCAAAGGTGAGCGTCGCGCCCGACTTGATCGTTGCCTTTAAAAATCTGCTGTGCGCTGACTTTGTTTCGACAACGTTGGGCTTTTCCGTATAGACTTCATGGTCAGAGCTGTCCGGGATCAGCAGGGTCGTACCGGAAGGAATCGTAGCATTCTCGGTGATCTCGAAATCTGCCATCGGAACGATGAGCTCAGAATGATTGTCAGCAGCATACTGTACCGCGGCACTGAATGAATCGTACAAAGCATAACCGGAAATAACGCCGCCGACCATAAAGGAAGGGGTGTTATTCGGAACAAATACCGGTACGATTTCCGCATTGTCATGCGGCCAGAGTATGAAATCGGAATTGATCGTAAAATATGTATCGCTGCCTGCGAATTGATAACCGGCAAATACATAACCGTTATCCGGAGTTGCGGAAAGCTTGAGGCTCTCGGTATTCAATAAATCTTCTTCATACGGAGCATATTCTGTGTTGCACTTTACAGAACCGCCTACCGCCTCCTGAACTGTGACAGTATATCCAATTTCTTCAGCCGCCTCGATATTGCTCAGCACTAATTCGACACTTTTATCTTTAGCCTGTTCTGTGGTCAGAACGATGTCAAATTCATCACCGATATAGTAGCGTGAGCCGATCGGATAGATGATGGTGTCGTCATCGTAATGAATTTCAAAGGAACCGTCACCTGTGCAGGTACACTCAAAAGAGATCTGCAACCAATCATCAGTAGGATCAACATGAACGGTTGTGACGCCTGCCTCATACACATCATAGGCGCCGGCAAACTTTGTTAAGTAACTGTTCGCAGTAATCTTGACGTTTTCACCTGATTGCTCCAAAACGGCAGGTTCGTTCTCTGCTTGAGCGGTGTCAGTCATATAACTGCCGGAAAACTCCACTTCGACTCCATCAAAATCCAGATAGAGTTCATCAAATACGTCCGTAGTTTCCGCCGCGCCCACAGCAAAACTGAACGTGGACGCGACCAGCGCAAAGACGAGCATAAGGGAAATGATCTGTCTTCTGAATTTCTTTAACATAGTATTCCTCCCCAATATTGATTATTTATCGCGCCCAAAGTCCCCCTGCCCATTCAGACCGGGGATAGACCGTCAAGCGCGTATTATCTGAAGTGGAGCATCCGCGTTTTTGCGATAGCTGCAGCTTTAAAGACGAATCGCGCCCAAAAGCAGAAACAACGGAAGCATCATACCTGCCGCCGCGCTTTGCAGCGACCGGAATGCGTCATCGGAAAACTGTAAACCTCTCGGCGGATTACAATTAACCCATAATATTTCATGATACTAATATACCTTACAAGGATACCTTAAAATTGAGCGTATTGCAATAGTTTTACAGAATTAAAGATTACATTTTTGTAACCTTTGTTGGCGTTACCACCCATCCGGTCAGCATTTGAATAATCTCCCCGCAAGCAGCCCTGCTCCTGTTTGTGGGATTGCCACGGTCGCAAAGCTCCCTCGCAATGACTGCGGGGCTTTTCGGAGATCCATCAAGCGCCTCTCAAAGGGAGGCGATGGGCTTCGCAATGACATTTTTTCTTGGTTGACCGACGCGATCACAAAACCCCGGCGCAAAGCCGCTTGAGCTCTGCGTCGGGGTCGTTTTGATATTATTCCGTCACTGATTCGTCATCAGTAGAATCCGCCGGGAACGCGTATTTCCGCTCCGTCCGACGGACCTAAGGCAATGCCCATGCCGTTGGTGCCGACGTTGAACGGACCTTGTTTCTGCTCAATCGGCCCGGAGGTAGCGATAACATCATCCTCGGTAAACTCAGTGATACTGAGAACCGATCTTTGATATGACTCTTTCAAATGCAATGTTATCTCCTCCTTTTATCCGAAATAAGCAACAGCTGCCTGATTGTAATTATACAGCGATTTCACGGTTTCCTTGAGGGTATCGTTACCGGTGTACAAGGCGACGTAGAAGTATGTCTTCGCATTATATGTCTTCTTTACACCATTATAACTCACAGTGATATCCTGTGTCAAGAGGTTTGCGGGAAGATTCAGGATATTATAGCGGACATAGTATGCGTCGTAGTCGCCCTCGACAGGCATTTTTTCTACCGTAACGGATTGTCCCCCAACGGTAGCCGTCGCTTCGGGCGGCTCATAGCCTGCATTCGTATAGCGCAGCCATACGGTGTAGGTGGTCTCGGCTTCGAGCTGCATCGACGAACCGTAGTAGGCCATTTCACCTGCGCCGGACGCGTAATCGGAGGTGTAATAACTCGCGAATTGCTCCGCTGAACAGCTATACTTATAAGAATAATCTTTCAGATCCTTGTCTGCATAATTATCTTCGTTATTATTATAGCTGAACTGATCCTGCGCCTTTGCGCCGTAGGTGAGCATCGCCTTACACAGCTCCTGCAGATTCTTGAACTTGGTTTCATTCATATGCTCAGGATCCTTCGCATGCATCTTATCGTAAATCTTACCGCCGGTATTCTCGATGACCTCGCTGCAGTAATCGGCTACGCGGTAGGTATCCGTTTTCACAGGCGTATTGCCGTTTTTGATCTGCAGGGTGACCTCGTCAGCCATCTGCTTCGCCGCAACAAAAGCAGTAAACTGATAGAATTCGCCGTTGATCTTTGCCTTAGCGATCGGATTATGAGTGTTCAATCCCTCATCGTTGTTCGCGTGGAAGACGACATTCAGACCATTATTATTGTTATCGGTCAGAGCATTGATATTGAATGTCGCTTCACCGTGGTTAGGATTGTCATCATCTTCAGGTCCCCAGAACAGCTTAACGGTGCTGTTCGTCTTATCATCGACGCAGTCCGTGGGGATGTAGAAGTTCACGCCGATCTCGCCGTCAAGGGTGAGCGAATGCTGCAATGCAAGCGATTTCTTACTAAACACAGCGACATAGGTCGCGTTATCCGTCACAGTCGGGATCGAGCTGAGGACGCTTTCGCCGTCGGTACTCCAGCCCGCAAAGGTGTAGGAGTAATCTGCATCCTTCTCCTTGGTAGGATCAGCAGGAGCGGTCGGGGTCTGACCGTACTCGAGCGTTTCGGTCTTGAGTACGTCTTCGCCGTTCTTCCATGTGACCGTATACGATCTGGTCGTCTCAGTGAACTGAGCCGTGTAGGTCGCGGCGCAGGTTACGGCGACTACCTCGGGCGACCAAGAATTGTTGAAGGTATAGGTATACTGTGCGGTCGCCGTCTTAGTCGGGGTATCGCCGGTGTAAGACGGGGTCTCACCGTATTCGACCTGTTCGGTCTTGAGCGTATCGCCGTTGCCGTCTACCCATGTGATATCGTACTTGTTGACGGTGGAGGTGAACTGAGCGGTGTAGGTCGCGTTGCCGGTGACCGGTACGATCTCGGGCGACCAGCCGGAGAAGGTGTAGCTATACTGAGCGTCACCCTCCTTGGTCGGGGTATCGCCGGTGTAGGACGGGGTAGTGCCGTATTCGACCTGCTCGGTCTTGAGCACGGTGAGCGCCGGACCGGAGAGAGCCTCTAATGTCTCTTTCTGTTCGGCGGTCAGACCGCTGTATGTGACGCCGGTATCAGCATTTGTATACCCGCTGAATGCCGCAAAGTCAGCGACGATGGTATCCTTGCATGAATCCCAAAGCGCGTCGGCAGCACTGAAATCTGCCGAATGGTTCTCAACGATCTCGATGATACGCTTTGCGATATAAGCAGCAGATTCCTGCGATCCGACATGACCGGCATCCAGATGCATCTTCACTAATTCCTCGTGAGTGAACCAGCCTAAATCCCATGCCATGTCGCCTTCGGTACGGGCGTCATTGTAAATGGACTGTGCGGCGTCCGCGATCACTGCGTCAACCGTCTCTTTGATTTGCTCTTCGGTAGGCATGCTGTCGCCTTCAACAGCCCACTTAATCGTGTACTTGTTGACAGATTGAGTGAACTGAGCCGCATAGGTCGCGTCACCGGTGACCGGTACGATCTCGGGCGACCAACCGGAGAAGGTGTAGCTATACTGGGCGTCGCCCTCCTTGGTCGGGGTCTCGCCGGTGTAAGACGGAGTCTTGCCGTAATCGACCTGTTCGGTCTTGAGCACGGTGACGGAAGAACCTGTGTTGAGCGCGTTCAGATCAGCTGTTTCACTCTCAGTCAGCAGATCGTGGCTGCTTAACAGCTTTTCAACGATTGTATCCTTTGCGTCATTCCATTTGCTCTCTGCCGTTGCGGCAACAGAAGCATCATTCTCTTGGATCGCAACGATCTTGTTAGCGATGTAAAGCGTCTCAGGTGTAGAGCCGCCGCCAAAATAGTTGTCAAGCAAATAATACTCTACATTTTGTACGTGAGGCAGGAACATCCAAGCTTCTCCGCCTTCCGCTTGAGCTGCACCATAAATCGAAGCGGCATGATTCGTAATGATATCGTCAACCGTCGACTTGATCTGCTCTTCAGTCGGAGCGCTGCCGCTTTCAACGACCCACTTAACCGTGTACTTGTTGACAGATTGTGTGAACTGAGCGGTGTAGGTCGCGTTGCCGGTTACTGAGGACACAGACGGACTCCAGCCGCTGAAGGTGTAGGAATACTGAGCGTCGCCCACCTTCGTCGGCTCCGTGCCGTCATAGGTCGGGGTCGTGCCGTAAGGTACATTCTCGTCGGTTTCGAGCGTCGTATTGCCGTTCTTCCAGATGACGGTATAGGTACGGGTGGTTTCCGTGAATACCGCGGTATAGGACGCATTGCCGGTTACCGGGGAAACTATGGGAGTCCAGCCGCTGAACGTGTAGCTGTACTGCGCGGTAGCTTCCTTAGTCGGCGTTGCGCCGTCATAGGTCGGAGGCGTTAAGTAGGGTACGTTCTCATCGGTTTCGAGAACCGTATCGCCGTTCTTCCAAACAACGGTATAGCCGCGCGTCTCGGAATTATAAGTCGCGGTATAGGTCACATCAGCCGTGGCGGCAGGCAGCGTTATATAGACGGCGTCGTCCACACTGCTCTTCCAACCGGCAAAGGTGTAGTTGTACTGCGCCGTACTCTCCTTTGTCGGAGCGTCGCAGGAGGGAGTATCTCCCTTATCGACCAGTCCGGTTTGCAGAGCTGTGCCGTTCTCGTCGTTGAAGGTGACGGTATATACTTCCGTCCACTTCGCGTAAACGGTGGTATCGGCGGTAATAGCGGTATTGAAATCGAACTCAGTCGTACATTCGCTGTCGTCATACCAGCCGTCGAAGCGATACTTCCCGTCGGACTCGGTGACGGTCGTCGTGCCGCTCACATAGCCGGACGGAGCGGTCGCCTTCTGACCGGATTCGATCGTCTGGGCGGCGGGAGCCGTACCGTGTTCCTGCATATTGAAAGTAACGGTACAGGTAGAGGTAGAGGTAATGTAGTAGTAGCCGGAACCGCTTGCTGTCGTCGTACCGTTATTGAAAGTGACATTATGGGAATTGGTACTCAGCTTCTTGCCCGCAGGGTAAACTACGCGGTTGGTGTCGTCCGGCTTATAGATCGCGTTGGCTCTTGTTGCCGCCATACCCTTGAAGTTGCCACCGGAGATAAGGGTAGCGGTTTCGGCATTATTATATCCGTTCCTGTAAGCGTTAGTGGTCGCCTTCGTTACCGTATATGTACCGCCGGAAATCTCGGTAATCTTCGCATAGTTAGCATTAGCAATCGCGTGGTACAATTCGGTGCTGCAGTGGGCGTATATCTCGGTGCCCTCGCCGATCTCGCTGATCGTCGGCAATAAGGTCTTTGAGATGTCAGTTTCAGTGAGGAGTCCATTTAGGATACCGTAGCCGTTGGCGTTGATATAGACGTTCTTGATCGTACCGATCTGCGCGCCGGAGAAGAGTGTATCACTGTTCACTGCCGTTCCAGCCGTGCCGCTTGTCGATGCAGCTGAAGCAGCCGTATACGGCGTAGTAGTGGTACGCGAGTCAAGGCAGGCGCTGTAGTTATAGATCGTGCTGCCCTTTGCGGAGGAACCGGTAACGGTGGTCTTTGTGCCGGATCCGCTGTCGATGGCGGTGATCTTGCCTGTATTTGCGATGACCGTAGAGGTCGCCTTAAACGTATTGCCCTCGCCGATCAGGTCGATCACAGGCTGATCGTAGTCATAAGTAACGATCTTGGATTCACCGCCGGAGCCCCAATAAGCGGTACAGGCCGTAGTAGAATTAGCAGTCACATAGAAGTAATCCTCAAGATTGCAGGTATACTCACGCTCAGTACCTACAATTGTGCTGGCGCCGCCGTTGTAAAGAGCATACGCTTTTGCGGTTGTTGTACCTGCCTGTAAGGTGCTGTTCTTGATCGTACCCACGTTACCGGTGTTAAACATTGCATAGGTGTTCGCGGGAGTTGTGATCGTACAGTTATCGATCGTTGTGATCGTTGCAGGATTACGCTTATAATGCTTAGAATACTCACTGGTATACTTGCTGGTAGCGAAGATACCGGAACCCGAATAGTATTGCGTCGTCTGGCGCTCGGAATAAGGTCCGGACGCATAGTTGTGCAGCGCATACTGGGTACCGGTGATGGTGCTGTTCTTCAGCGTACCGATATGACCGGCGTTGCGCATCGCATAAGCGGTGATCGAGTTGACAGTCAGATTATCGATCGTGTCGATCGTCGGCGTATCATAGGTATAATCGCGGTCGTACCTCGTCGCTTTACCGGCTGAAACCGTCAGCTTGGGATCGGTCTCGGCGGTACGATTCGTCAGGATCGTTTCGGTATACTCTGCGTAGCGCGAATCGCCGTTGAGCGCCGCAACATAGTAGCTGGTATTGGCGGTCGCGCCGGAGGCAAAGTTGACAGTCGTATTCGACAGCGTACCGATATGACCTTGGTTATTCAGAACATAATAAGACTTGCTGCCCTTACCGGTGATCGTAATACCGTTGATTGTGCCGATCGTGCTGCCCTTCTCGAGATTCTTCACATAACGCGTATCACGCTCATACTCGGTAGAAGCCGTCGCCGCATCCGTATACTTCTTCGTGATCTCATAAGTAGAATTCGAGCCGCCGGTAGAGTTATACAACACATTATAGTTGCCCTTGAGGGTAAGACTGGGCGCGTTTATCGTCTGGATATAACCCTGATTCAAAAGAGCGTAATAGGAGCCGACCGACCATGTACCGGCACAGGTGATGCTGTTTATGGTCGCTGGCTGACCGTAAGTATTCTTTTGATAGGTGATATTGCCGCCGACCTTATTGCCGTAGGTATAGTTGATTTGCGTGGTGAACGGTGAATCGTTCGTCACAGCGTACGCTGCGGTCGCGTCAACATTCACGGTACCCTCGATGCTCTTGATGATACCGCCGCCGGCATTGACCAGCGAATAGTGAGAAGTAGATATAATAGCGTTATCGGGGTGCTTGTACGCCTTAACATTAGTAGTACCGCTGATCTTGTTGATCACGCCGTAGTTGGTCAAGGCATAGCCGTTGCTGGCGCTGGTACTGGTGTTTTCGGCGTAGATCTCACAGTCAGTTATCTCGCCGATAGAGGGACGGTACTGCTCGTCCTCCTGATAATAGTTAACACGGGTATAGCCGCCGGAGGAACTGTCCACCTGCTTCCACACGTTGGTATCGTACCACCAGTTGCCGCTGTTATAGACCGTATAGCAAGCGGTGTTGCCCTCGGATGCGGTGGAACCGTTGCCGCGGGTATCAGCCTGTGCCGAGTCGGGGTGCGCGATAAAGGTAGAATCCTTCATCGTATTGATCGTCGCGTTATTGTTGATCGCGTACTGACCAACCTCGATGTGGCAGTTCTCGATCTCATTAATAATTCCCTTGTTCTCGTCGGTGACCGTGTAGCCGCTGGCGATAGCGCCGGTGCGGTAATTGCGGTTAGTGATACCGGTCTTACCGTCGATGGTCACGCCGTCGACCATAGTGACCGTGCCGCCGTAGTTGAAGATCGAAGCACTGCCCCCGCTGAACATATGGCTGTCGGAGATCAGGTCGATGACGCCGGTATCATAGTTGTAAATGTTGACGCTGTTTGTACGGCTCTGAGTGGAGCAGATATCGGTATAAGTCAGCGCCGTGATCTTTCCGCGGTTATAGATACCGTAGTTATAGGCGTAATAGCCGTAAGAGCTGTTGTATGTTTCCTCGTGCTCGTTCGCCTGCTTGATCGTGAGCAGATGGTCTCTGTCCTTACCTGTCACGGTCAGGGTAGCGCCCGCGTTGTTGCGGATGACGTTAGAGCCGTCCGCACCGGATGCAGTACTGAGCGCGTCGCCGGTGACCTTACCGCCGCCGACGGTATCGCGAATGATCATCGTGCCGGAGTTGGTAACAGCCGCCATGCCCTTATACGCAGCCGCCTTGGTTGTCGCGCCGGTGTGGTAATCGAAGGTACCGCCGTTGAGGTCGAGGGTGAAGGTACCGTTGTTAACGATACGGCCGATAGCGCGGTGACCGTTCAGATCAAGCTTGATATTGTTAGCGGCATATGCCGTATAGGCGACGGTGCCGCTCTCGTCCTCATAGGTGCCGCAGTCGGCGAGCAGGGTGATGGTCGCGCTGACGTCCTGAGGGAGAACCTCAAAGGCTTCGATCAGGGTGGGATAATACTGATCGTTCCAGCTGTTATGCGCGATAACGCCCTCATAGAAGCCATAGATATAGACGGGACCGCCCGCTGCAGCACCCGCCGGAACGACGCCGCGGTAGGGGTCGCCGCTCGTAAAGCTGAGACCGGAAAGGTTCCAGAGGAAGTCGTTGTGGTTTTCTGCGCTGACGCCCATAGCGGCGTCGGTGGGAGCGGTGTAGGCTGTACCGACCGCCAGAGCAGAACCCGCCTGATCAACGATGTAATATGTTTCGCCGTTGATCGTTGTGGTTTGATCGAGTGTTCCCTCATTATACATCCGGTAATGCTCATATTCGCGCTCGCTGAGGACAAAGGTCGGGATGTACTCTGCCGGCGTGCCGGTGAGGGTAACCGTAGAATCAGCGGTCACACCGGTGACAATGACGTCGGTGCCGCTTATGGCTGCAGTACCGTTGGACGCGGTCGCGCCGAGGTTCGCAAGCCAGCTCGCGTCATAGGTGACGGTGTCGTTGTTTTCGCAGTAATAGCCGGTCGCGACAATATTGTTGTTGAACTTGAAATCGACCAGATAGCGATACCAGTGCTCGCCGGGCTTATCATACTTCCATGTGCTTGTACCGGTGCTGACGGTCTTGGAATAAGACTCGTCGCCGTTTTGGAGCCAAGCGTTGTTGACGGTAATGTCATGTTCGGTACAGCTTGTACCGGACTGGGTGTACTGATAGGTAGTATCAGTACCGGTCGCACAATCAGCAGTAAAGTTGATGACGCCGGTTCCGATACTGCTGGTGATATAGGCGCCGTGCTCCGTGGTGTAGAGCTTATTGGATACGTTGACCGTACCGTTAACGTCCATCTCCGCGTCGATGAGGTTATCCGCAGTACGGATCGCTGATGTTCCGTTCGCAGTAGAATAACCGACCGCAACCATCCTAAGACTGTCGGCTGCGTAAGCGCCCCAGTCTTCTTCATCATAGAAATAGACAGGCGCATTAACGGTAAAGGTCGCGCCCTGATTAACCGTCAGCTGAGAACCGGGTAGGAACGCAACGCCGTAGGTCTGAGAACTTGCGATTGAAGTGGTGCCGGTTTCTATCACGATCTCCATATTGTTGAGCGGCAAAACATACTGAGAAGACTGCATATCAATAGTGCCGATAAAAGGTAAACCGGTAACTGTAACATTCAGTGCATTCAACGACATATCGCCGTGGGCTGTTATCTCCAAGCGGTCGACGTTTGCGTGGTAACGCTTTGTGATGTAGTCAGTGCTGTTGCCGGTCAGCTTGAACATACCGTTGGTGCCGATAAACTCGATTTGCTTGGTAGGATAAGCTGATGAACTCATATTTACAACAGACCAAACATACTCCGTCGCGCCCTTGTAGAGCGTCATCGGTGCTTCGACATTCTGCACATAGTATTGGTTCATCGGGAAAATGCGATAATCATTTCCTGCGATATCACTGGTCGCAGAACCGCCGCGCCAGTCACGGAACTGGAAGAGCTCATAGACCTTGGCGCCGGATTTGACATAGATATTGCCGTCGCCGTTGATGTAGCCGTAGCAATAGAGGTTGGCGCCGGAGTTGAGGGTCATCTCGGAGCCGGACTTCATGACAATCTTGCCGTGAGGGCCGGTGGGAGTGCCGTTAGCGGATGTGCCGTTCTGACCGTAAGCGCTGACAGCGGAATCAACGCTGACCGAGCCGTTGACCGTGAGCTTGGCTCCGTTGGGGACAGTCATAGTGCGGAACGGAGAAGGGTTAACGCGAGCCGCGTAGCTATACGCGGGAGTAGTCGTATGTACCGTAGTCGAAGTGCTGTATGGTACAACCAGCGTGACGCTCGAGGGAAGGATATATTCTACTCCCCCGCCGGTGACAGGTTTGACATACGTGCCGCCGGAGGCCGGGAGGGTATTATCGAGGACGTTATCGGGGAGGGTGACCGTCTCAACATTGACAAAAACTTTGCCGTCGCTGCCGGCAGCCGCCTTGACAGCGTCCTCCCAGAAGGTATAGGTCGTACTGCCGACCTTAAAATTGGCTGATGTAGTATCTGTACCTTCTGCAACAATGACCGGGAAGACATCATAACCCGCGTCAGCTGTAAAGCTGGAGCCTGTGATCAGATTTGAACCGACACGCCATCCTGCAAATTTATAGCCGGAGGGTGCGCTGATAGAAGGCAGGGAAACAGAAGTGCCGGCATCAACTGTAAAAGACTGCTCACTGCCGTTCTGCGCAACGGTCTTATTGTTGACAGTATAACCGATATAAGGAGAAGGTTTCAGCGTGATGGTAACGCTTGTCTCTTCAGAAACAGAAACGGTAACCGTTCCGGTTTTCTCGGTATTATTCGTACCGTTCGCGGGAGAAGTGACAGTAATGGTAAAGGTCGCGTCTGAGGCGATCGTATCTCCCTGAGAAACGCCTGCCACGCTCGCGCTGCCGGTAGTACTCAGTGAGTTGAACTTAAGCGGATAACTGGAAGTGTTCGTAACCGTTACAGTGGTAGTAGTAGCCGCAGCAGCAACTGTGGTCGAATTGCAGCCGCCGGTATCATACTGTTTCGCGCTGGTTGCTTTGACCGTCAGCGTATTACTGCTGGCAGAAACAGAACCAGTCGCACCGCTTGTGTTATCACTGCCTGTCGCGACAGAGTATTCATAAATTAGCTTGCCGCTGATCCAAGTTCCGTCGCCGGATGTAACATTCGCCGATGTATCGGCAACGTCAGCTTCCGCGGCGCCAAAGTCGATACTGATGGCAGGGAATGTCGGTAAAAGGATAAACAGTACCAACAAAAGCGCAGCGAAGCGCTTGACGGTACCTCCGAATACAGAATTACGATTATTCATATCACATCACTCCATACTTCACGTCAGTGTTTTTTCTTTGCGGATGCTTTCCTTCGGTTTCTTTCCTTTACCGTAGCGTACCACGCGGTGCCGACCAGTCCGGCGAAGAGCGCCCAGAGGGCAAGCTCGGAAATACCGAGAAAGAGTTTTTCATTATCTCTTGCGAATTCGAGAAGAAAACGACTGTAGCCGAACAGCATCAGCATCAGCGGGAAGTTCAGTCCGTCGGGGACGAAATTCTGCTTTTTCTCTCTCATAAATATATATATAACGATGCCTACCGCGACCAGCGCTTCAATCGGCTGGTTTGGGAAGGTATTAACGCCCAACTGATGATTATAGATACCGGGCTCCCACGGATATCCGTGACAACAGCCCTCGAAAATACAGCCGAAGTGGGATACGCCGTGCTGAACACAAATCAGCGGAGCGATATAGTCGCACATCGTCTTGTAATCGAGCTTCATGATCTTGCATACGGGATAGGCAAACACCGGAACCCATACAAAGATACGGACGATATTGTTGCCGCCCCATTGCTTGAAGCCGGTCATCACCCAGTAGAGGAAGAACATCCAGACAAAGCTGAGTAGATATACGATGATGACAAAAGGTATTGATTTTCGGAATTGCAGTTTATAGTTTTTGCTGTGCAGAAAGGCAAATACAAAAACTGCCACTGTACCTGCGTAGAAGAAAATATTATATAGCAAAGAGTTAAGTCCCTGCTCCTCTACGGCGTGCATTATTTGGTTTATCATTGGTATCGATACCCTCCAAAATTACATTCTGATCCAATATTATACCTATTCTAATATAGAATACCACACTTCACATGCCCCCGCAATAGTGCATTTTTTACCAAACCGCTATTCTAATAATACAATATTATCGACATTTTTTACAAAACCGACGGATCGAAGGGAAAAATAATCGTTTTTTTCTGTCAACAACACTTTATATTATTCAAAAAGCAAAAAAAGCCTCCCCGTTCAGGAAGGCTCTTGTAGATTATTCTCTGCTTTGCGCTATCTGTTCCGCCTGCATGATGCTGTTGATCGAGGCGTTGTCCAGCTCGAGGGTGTCGTCGGCGGCTTTGCTCTCGTCGGCGAAGGCGTCGAATTCCGCTTGCTTCTCGGCAAGGATATTGATGATCCGCTCGTCGACGGTATCGTCGCACAAAAGACGGTAGACCAGTACCGACCGCGCCTGTCCCATGCGGTAGGCGCGGGAGATCGCCTGATTCTCGATGCTGGGCTTTATCTGCGGCTCGCACAGGATGACGACCGAGGCGCTCTGGATGTTCAGCCCCGTGCCGCCGGACTGGATCTGCGCGACCAGCGCGCTTCCGGCGGGCGCTTTGTCGAATTCGTCGATGATCTCCTGCCGCCTTGCGGGGCTGACCGAGCCGGTGATCGGCTCCATGCAGGTATCGCCCAATAATCCCGCGACCTTCGCGCCCGTGTCGAGGAAGAAGGAGAAGATCAGCACCTTGCGCTCCTCCTGCCGCGCTTCTTCGATCAGCTCCAGCATCCGCTGCGCCTTTGAGGATTGGGACAGATCGTCTACATTCCATGAGACGCGCCTCGCCGCCATGAAGTTCTGCTCCGCGATCGCGTCCTTGTAGACCGCCTTCTCGGCGGGCGTCAGATCGCACCACTCGTAGCTCTCCACCAGCTCGGGCAGCTCGGTGAGGACATCCTCGCGCTTGCGGCGGTAATACACCGGCGCGACAGCCTCGCGGAACTGCGGCGCGGAGGAAAGCGACAGCATGGGCTGTATCTCTTTGGACACGTTCTGATTGAGGATCGCGATCAGGGTCGCCATCTCCCCTACCCGGTTCTCCAGCGCGGTGCCGGTCATGAACAAGAGACGCTCGGCATGAGCGCAGAGCTTCTTGACGTTCTGGGTGCGCTGTGCGGAGGGGTTCTTGATATAATGCGCCTCGTCCACCGTCAGCATCGTGAAGCGGAAAGCGGGATCGAGTTCGAATACAGCGGTGGTCTCATAGGTCGTCACCGCCACGCCGCCGTGATCGATCCAATCCTGCACCGCGGCGGTTTTCTGATTGCCGTGCACCTTGATGACGGGCAGGTCGCTGTGCTTTGCGATCTCGCGGCACCAGTTGGTCAGCACCGACGCGGGACAGACCACGGCGAAATGCGTAGCGCCCTTGTTGCGCAGATGCACCATCACGGCGATCGCCTGAACGGTCTTTCCTAAGCCCATCTCGTCGCCGAGCAGGATGCGCCGCTGCGCCACAGCGTACTTCACGCCCCACTCCTGATAGCGGCGCAGGGTGCAGCTGAGTCCGGTGAGGTCGAGCTGGACGTCGGCGATATTCTCCGCCAGCTCCTCGGGCAGACCGTAGACCTCTTCCCCGCCGCCGACCACGTCGGGCACGACGGCTTCGAGGATATTGATGTATGTAATGCTGTCGGATGAAATGTCCGCCCACGCGTCCCCGGCGGTGACATACGCCGCGCCCTGCACCGAACGCAGGCGGTTTTCCAGCTCGGCGGTATTGCCGTCGGACAGAATGATATTCAGCGCGTCGTATGCCGACTGCGCGCGCTCCTTCTTGTCAGAGGAAGAGAACAACCATCTCAGACCGCCTGTGGCGGGCTTGAGGTCGCGGATCGCATTTTCGATCTCGCGTCCGTAATCCGCGCGGAAGCTGTCGGCGGCTTCTATCGCGGGCAGCAGGCGCTTGTATTGGTACAAGGAGGTCACCAGCGCGGTCGCCTTCGGATTCCTGTCGTCGGCGCTCAGGCGGATCCTCACGCCGCTTTTGGCGGTATTCGCCAGCGCCTGCGCCTCCTGCCGGATCATCCGCGCGCCCTCGGGGCTGATGCCGTTGATCGCCGAGATGCGATATTCCGGGGCGTTCAGCACGTCCGCGACCGTATGAAAGCCCGCGTCGTGCAGCATTTTGACGCGGATGCCCTTTTTGTCACGGTTCAGTTCATCGACCGGCACGCTTGCCAGAAGCTCCCGCGAGCTGTCGCCCGCCATCGCCGACGCCGACGCCTGTATCGCCGCGCGCTGACGCTGTGCCATCGTTTCGAGCCGCTCCATTTTTGCTTTCAGATCCTGCCAGCGCCGCTGCAGCCGCTTTGCGTCGCCGGATGAAAAATCTCTTGCCATTTATCTTCACTCCTGCGTATTCAGAGGTTGAAACTGCCCAAATAAACCCTCAGTCACCTACGGTGACAGCTCCCTAAGGAAAAGGAGGCTTTGGGCTTCGCAATAACTGGTTTCAAAAAAGAAAGGTAATGCCGTCTGACATTACCTTTGATTGCCGCTTATGATACCGCGCCGATCGCCTTTTTATAGTCAGCCTTCATGGCGCCGCTGTTCTCGCTGATAAACAGCGAAACATAGTTGTTGTCGACGTCCACGGATGAATTTTCCACGATGACATACTGCTCGGGGTTATAGTTCTTGGTCTCGTTCAGCTTTGAATCGCGGCGGTTGTTCAGCGCCTCGGCGATACGGTCGGCGGCGTCCTTGCCGGTCGCCTGGATCATCACGATCTCTTCCATATCGACGCCGGAATTGTTGATGCCGCCCGCGAATTCCTTGACGTCCTCTGCCGCGATACCGTAAAAGCGGTTCAGATCGGCAGCGTCGGTGAATTCCACCAGATCGGTGATGGTATAGGTCGTCTTCATCTCGCTGAAAATGTCGCTCAGGGGCTTTGCATTACTGCCGCAGCCGCACAGAGCAGCCGCTAAAACCGCGACCAGAGCGATCACACAGATAATTCTTTTCATATATACCTCCTGTAATCGGATGAACCCGCCGCGGGCAAAACCACACGGCGACAGCTCATTATGCGTTTTCCTTCAGATAATTCGCCCACATCTCACAGGCGGCGTCGGTGAAGTGCAGCCCCATCGAATCGGGGTCGCTGCAGTATTCATCCGGCAGATTGCCGTCCTGATCCGCCACGGCGGAAAAAACGTCCAGATACTTATAATGGTTCTGTCCGCAATACTCCTTCAGCATACCGTCAAATTCCTTGACCAGCGTATTGTTGAAGGTCTCCATCTCGGCGGACTTGATCATCGGGGTGACAGACTGGATGTAGATATGCGCGTCGGGGGTCTTCGCGAGGATATCCGCGACCAGCTCCTTGCAGCTGTCCATCGCGCCCTGCGTACCGTAGAGACCGATATCGTTCATGCCCAGCATGATGAAGACGTTCTTCTTGCCGGTCAGCTCGGAACATTCCTCTACACGGTGCGTCGCGCCCTGATAATAGGGATGCACCGCCTCGGGATCGTCGACCGCCCACAGCGCGTTGGTATATCCGAGGCTGCCCGCGCAGAAGAATTCCGCCGCGCCGAGCGCTTCGGGATGAGAAGCGCAATAGTAGCTGAGCTTTAAGGTGACGCTGTCGCCGACAAACACCGCGTTATCAAACCATTCGGCGCTCTTGGGCGAGGTCTCGTCATAACCGTAGTCCGGCGCCTCGGTCGCCTCGACCGCCTGCTCTGCCGGCGCCTCGGTCGCGTTCTGCTTATCGATGACAGCCTTGCAGCCGCCGAGGATCAGCGAAACACAGATCAGCATGACCATCACGCAAAGGAAAGATCTTTTCATGGAATACTGTTCATCTCCAAAAATGCAAGCAGATCATTATTATACCGGTTTTCAATAGAAAGCAGACCGATAAGAATGGCGGGCTTTTACGGAAAAACAATATAATTTGACATACTTCTACATGATGTGGACAAAGTATAGCACAAGGAAAACACGATATACTTCTTTTTTGGAATTATAATATTGGTGATTTTAAATAAATTTTGAATTGTTTTGCCAAAATACCGCATGTGGTATCGATCGGAACAAACGCCTCATCCAAAGTGACAACGCCGCTGATCTGCCGCGCTTCCCTGCTGTATATTATGAACCTCCAAGGTATGGTTTATGAAATTCAGCACCCGCTTCTTATCGGCGCTCCACAGCGGCGCAAGGAGCGTCCGTTTGTCGCCGTCGCCTGTCAGGCGATATATCACGACGTTTTCAGGCAAAACCTCCATACAGCGGCACAGGAGCTGCGCATATTCCTCGAACGTCAGCGTTTCAAACACGCCTTTGCGGTATTCCCGAGCCAGATCCGTTCCCTCGATCACGTGCAGCAGCTGCAGTTTGATCCCGTCGGTCACCTGTCCGACATAGGAAACGGTCTTTAGCATCATTTCCTCCGTCTCGCCGGGCAGACCGAGGATCACATGGGTCACGACCCCGATCCCCGCTTGATGCAGGGCTTTGACCGCCTCATCGTAGACGGACAGCGGGTAACCGCGCCTGATATAAACGGCGGTTTTCTCATGGATGGTCTGCAGCCCCAGTTCGACAGTCACCGGCTTTTTCATATTGATCTCTTTGAGCAGCGAGATCACCTCGTCCGGCAGACAGTCGGGACGGGTGCCGATCGAAAGCCCCGCGATCTCATCGGGCGCGATCGCCTCCTCATACAGCCGCCGGAGCGTATCGACGTCGGCATACGTATTGGTGAACGGCTGAAAGTAGGCAATATAGAGGTTATCGGAGGTCTTGGCACTCACCCGGCGCTTCGCCCGCTCGAGCTGTTCGGTCACGGACAGCGCCGCGGATGCTGCAAACTCACCCGATCCGCCCGCGCTGCAAAAGATACATCCGCGGTCGCCGAGCGTGCCGTCGCGGTTGGGACAGGTCATCCCGCCGCTGATCGCGAGACGGTAGACCTTTTTGCCGAATATTTTGTGATAATATTCGTTTAAAGAATAATAGTGCTTCATATACGATGGAAAAAGTCAAGCAACCGCTGTTTGTAGTCGGGCGCCTCGTCAAAGGCGCAGTGACCGTATTCCTCGCCGTACAGATACAGCTCGCAGCCGAGCTTTTCGGCGATCTGACGCGAATGCTCGCACGGCAGCACCTTATCCCCCTCGACGCCGATCACCAGCACGGGACAGGCGATCTTATCCAGCTCGTCAAAAACATCAAAGCCGTCGATCGCCTCGCACTGGATGATAAAGCGCCCGATATCCCTTTCGCTGACATGGTCGTTCAGATGCATCAGGTAATCACGATATTTTCCGACGGTGGTCTCTGAATACAGACAGTCGATAAAATCTGCGGTCAGGGCAGTCATATCCCCGCTTTTGGCGAGCGCGACCCATCGTTCGGTCCCTTTGGCGATCTCTTCATCCGCACGGGCGGTCGTGGATCCCAGCGCCATGCTCCGCACCAGCTCGGGAGAATCGATCGCGATACACAATGCCATCATCCCGCCCTGAGAAGCGCCGAAGATATCTGCGTCTTTGATACCGAGCGCGCGCATCACCGCGGCGGTATCCGCCGCCATCTGCCTGACGGGATAGGGCGAGGGCATATTCCTGCGCCTGTCGAACACAAATACCGTATACTCGTCGCCGAACATCCGGTACGCCGCCTGTATCGCCATCGCCGAGACCATGATACTGCGGGTATCCACTCCCGGCAGGATCACAAAAGTCCTCTGTCCGGAGCCGAAAGAGAAGTATTCCATCTCGATCTCACCGACCTGAACCAAGTTCGTTTCCATTTTCTCACCTGCTTTATGCTTAATTACGCCGTCAGTATACCACGATCGCTTTGAAAACGCAATAAGACACAGCGGTTGATTTTTTACCCGGGATGCGTTATAATGAGGAAAACAAAACCGCGAAAGGAAGATTTGATGAAAAGAATACTCACCGTCGTCACAGCGGCACTATTGATCCTCGCGATATGCACCGCCTGCGGCTCGGCAAAAAGCGCAGATCTGAAAGCGCTGATGGACGAGATCAACACCGCCTGCGGTCTGACGGACATGAAGGCGGTCGAGGACGCCGAAAGCCTGAACCGCTATTATCAGATCGAAGCCGACAGCATCAGGCAATTCGCCGCGGAGCTTCCCTCCTCCTCAAAAGACTTCAACGAGATCATCCTGATCGAGGCGGTAGACGAGAACGCCGCCGCGCAGATCAAGACCCTCCTCGACGCGCGCCTGCGCTCTCAGCTGAGCAACGCGAAAAGCTACAGCGCAGAGCAGGTCGGCATGATCGAGAGCTGCGAGACCAAACAAAGCGGCAATTACGTCTACCTCGTCATCGGCGAAAAGCACGACGAGATCGACGCGACTATCGCAGAAGCGCTGAAATAATCGAAAAACGTCAAAACGGCTGTCCGAACAGGCAGCCGTTTTCAGTTAGGAATGAGGAATGAACGTCAGGCTCTGCCCACACCCGAAAAACTGTCATTGCGAGAAGCGCAAGCGACGTGGCAATCCCACAAACAGGGACTATGCATTTCTCTTACATCAAACAGAATTAACGACCAGGGGATTGCCACAGCCTGCTGCTTCGCAGCACCTTCGGCTTCGGGCTTCGCAATGACAATGTTACTGTAGCGCACGGATGGTTCTTACTTCCCCGGATATAAAGAAAGAGCCGACAGTTGCCTGTCAGCTCCGACTCTATTGTGCTATGATTACTTATTGACAGCGTCCTTGAAAGCCTTGCCTGCCTTGAAAGCGGGAACCTTGGAAGCAGGGATCTCGATCTTGGCATTGGTTCTGGGATCTACGCCTGTACGAGCGTTTCTCTCTCTTCTCTCAAAAGTACCGAAGCCAACGATCTGGATCTTATCACCGGCAGCGATGGTGTCAACGATGGTGTCGAAGGTGGCGGCTACGGCAGCCTCTGCGTCCTTCTTGGAAATAGCAGCCTTCTCGGCTACAACTGCGATGAGTTCTGACTTTTTCATTTAACTTTCCTCCAATAATTTTTTTGCGGTCAAATGATCGCTTATTTTTTATTTTAATCTCCTCCGCAGGAATCATTTGATTTCTTCCCACAGGGAATCGATTAACGAGATAGGGGCGGTTTTCATATCGACGCCGCGCTTTTGAGCAAGCTCTTCAACGGCGCGGAACCGCTTGGTAAATTTATCGGTCGAACGGGTGAGCGCCCTCTCGGCGTCCACGCCCGCAAAGCGAGCCACATTCACGACCGAAAAGAGCAGATCGCCCAATTCTTCTTCGATCCTGTCCGTATCGCCTGAGTCGATCGCCGCGAACAGCTCGCGCTGTTCCTCGGGGATCTTGGAAGCCGCGTCGGCGGCGTCTCTGAAATCCATACCGGATTTGGCGGAGCGCTTCTGCACCTTCTGGGCGCGCATCAGCGCCGGCAGAGATTTTGCGACGTCATCCACGGAATCGGATACGCTTTTCTGCGACTTGGTCTGCATCTTGATCGCGTCCCAGTTCTTCAGCACCTCGTCGGGGGTATCGGCTTCGATATTTCCGAACACGTGCGGATGACGGATGATCAGCTTCTGACACACGTCCTTGCACACATCGTCAAAGCTGAAGCGTCCGGCTTCCTCCTCCATGATGGAGTGGAAGATCACCTGCATCAGCACGTCGCCGAGCTCCTCCTTGAGCAAAGGGGAATCGCCCTTATCGATCGCCTCGATCGCCTCGTACGTCTCCTCAATAAAATTCTGGCGGATGCTCTCGTGCGTCTGCACCCTGTCCCACGGACAGCCGTCGGGAGCGCGCAGGATATGCATGATGTGTATCAGATCGTCGATCCGATAAAACTCTTTATACTGAAAATCCATAAAATCTCCGAAAAACGGCATATATTGACATGATATAGATGCCATTTACTATATATTACCTTAATAAATGCAGTTTTGCAAGGATTGTTACAATATTGTTGCCTTTTGGCAGCATCAGCAGTTCGTCTCTGCGGAAGGTCCTGATCAGCATCAGCGCCACGACATAGACGATGATCGCGACGATGATCGCAGCGACCAGCGCGATGAAATAACTGACAAAGCGATTGAGCAGCATATATACGCCAAAGGCGGTGCCCGCGCACAGCACGGCAGCGATCAGCGGTTTGAGGATCGTGCTGATAAAATCAGGTCTGACTTTGGAGTAGCGCACCAGCAGATACAAACCGACGATGAACACGAAGGTGAAGGACACCAGCGTACCGATCGCCGCGCCGGTGACGTTGAGCTCGACCATGCTGACAAAGAGATAGTTCGTCGCGATCTTGATGACCATTGAGATACAGCTCAGGATCAGCGGGATCGACATCTTTCCGATGCTCTGCAGCATGCTCATCACGGGCGTAGACGCCGCGACGGCGATACAGGAAAAGCCCATGATGCGCAGGATCGAGGTCTCTACATCCGCCTCAAAGCCGCCGCCGTACAGCAGCGTGATGATCGGTCTTGAAAGCGCGAACATGGACAGACCCATCGGAAATACGAACATCATCGTCAGCTTGAGCACGGTTTCCATACTCGTCTTGAGTTCCTTTTTATCGCCCGAGGTATAGGCGGTGGTCACGTTCGGCAGCGCCGAGGTACCGAAGACCTGCGTGACCGTCGTCACCAGCTGCAGCAGCGGCAAAGCAGCCGCGAAGCAGCCCCACAAAGAGGTATGGATACTGACGTCCTCGCCCGCGCGGGGATAGATCATCGAACGGATCGTTTCCGCGTATCGGGAATCGAACTGAGCGAGCAGCCCCTCGGGATTATTCTGCGCCGTATTGCGCAGAACATTCTGGATCACGACCGAATCGATCGTGGTGGAGACATTGACGATAAAAGCCGAGATGATGATCGGGATCGCGGTTTTGATCAGGATCTTGAAGGTTTCTCTCTGGGTGCGCGCGTCGATGCTGTCCCGCATCAATTCATCCGGCACGCTGAATCTATGACGCGCGTAATAAATGCGCAGGAAAAGAAAAGCAAACAGCGAGCCGAGAGCGATTCCCGCGATCGCCGCGGCGACCGAATACGCGAGCAGCGTCTGCATCGCGATAGTCGTCGAATCAAAGCTCATGCCGAACACGGTGCCCTTTGCCTGCAGCTCATCCATGCCGAACTTCATCACCAAGAAGCCCATCAAAAGACCGCTGACGACCTTGACCAGCATTTCGATCACTTCGCTGGCGGCGGAGGGGAACATATTGCGCTGACCTTCAAAATAACCGCGGTAGATCGACACCAGACAGCCGAGGAATACGGACGGGGCAAGCGTCATCATCGCGTAGATCGACAGCGGCTGGCTGATCATCTGCACATACAGGAAGCTGACGCCGATCATCAGCGCGAAGCATACCGCGCCCATCGCGATAAAGAACTTCTTCGACGTTTTATAGATGACGTCGACGTCGCGGTAGCGCTTTTGGGCGATGCTCTCGGCGATCAGGCGCGAGACCGCGATCGGAAAGCCCGCCGTCGCCAGCGCGAACAGGGGCGTGTAGACCTCATACGCATTGCTCAGAAGACCGTTGCCGACGCTGCTCATCGAAAAGCCCGCGATATCGTCGTAGGTCGCGAACATGCGGTACAGGAAGATCTTATAAAACATGCCGAGCAGCTTGACAACAACCATGCTGACGGTCATGATCATCGCGCCCTTGACAAAGGTTTTTGACGTATTTTTACTTAAACTGTCTTGATTCATCCAATCGCTCCTATCAGCCTATGAACCATAGATAAAATGTCATTGCGAGCCCTTTAGGGCGTGGCAATCCCACAAAGAGGGACTGTCGCTGTCTGTCACAGCAAACGATATTGATAACAAGGGGAATCCCACGGGGCTGATGCCCCTCTCAATGACAGTGTATTACTATCGAAACAGTATTCTATCACAGTGAATCCGAGAATTCAACCGTTTTACACGCTATTTGTTGTATTCACCATAAAAAGACTTCACACGGTTCTTGCGTTCGATAAGTTCGTCAAAACGGCTGATATATTCATACGGGTATTTGAAGTTAAATATGCGCTCGATGTAGTCGGAGTCCGCATCCCTGAGCTTGCTCACCGCGCCCGCGCCGCAGGCGAGGATAGAGTGCGTCTCCTCCATGATGTAGACGTTGTAGGGGCTGAAATAACCCTTTTTCGCCCAGCCGATGTTTTCGAGATTACTCAGCATCTTGCTCTGGCGATAGAGGTAATACGGCTCATATCCGCCTTGTGAAAGCCGCTCCTTCGCGTAATCGAGCATCTGCGCAGTATACGCCTGTTCCCTGACCGCGTCCGTCGGATCCAGTCGGGCGGATCGCTTGACGGCGAGGGTATGCACGGTCACGCTTTCGGGATCCAGGCGGCGCACCGCTTTTATCGTATTCTCAAAGCCTTCCGGCGTGTCTGACGTCAATCCCGCGATCAGATCCATGTTGATGTTGTCGAAGCCCAGCTCCCGCGCGAGGCGATAGGCGTCGATCGTCTGACGGGAGGTATGCCTGCGTCCGATATGCTCGAGCACGCTGTCGCTGAAGGTCTGGGGGTTGATCGAAATACGGGTCACGCGGTGCTTTTTTAACGTCATCAGCTTTTCACGCGTAACGGTATCGGGACGACCCGCCTCTACGGTGAATTCGGCGCAATTACTCAGGTCGAAGTCCGCCTCGATCTCACTGAGGAGGAGTTCGAGCTGTTCGGCGCTGAGGGTGGTAGGCGTACCGCCGCCGATATAGACGGACTCGCACCGCAGGTTCAGTTCCTTTGCGATCTCAGCCGTACAGCGGATCTCCGACAAGAGCAGGGGGATGTACTGACCGATCAGCTTCTTTGCCTTTTCCACCGTCTGGCTGACAAAGGAGCAGTAATTGCACCGCGTCGGACAGAACGGGATACTCACATACAGCGAAAAGGATCGCCGATCCGACCGCGACAGGATGATCCGCTGATTCTCGCGCACCTTTGCCGCGAGGGCGATCTTTTCCTCGCTGACATACAGCGTTTCGCGGAAATAGCGGCGAGCCGCCTCTTCCCCGTTCTGTGCCGCCAGCTTCGAAAACAGCTTGATCGGACGCACGCCTGTCAGGATGCCCCACGGCAGGGTCTTGTCATACGCCTTGCTGAGCAATCGATACAGCAGCTGACCCATGCACAGCTCGTTGTCGTCGCAAAGCTCAGCCGAAAGCGCCTCATGCCGGTCGTCGGTATGCAGCTCCACACGCACTTTGTCGCGCACGGAGGTCAGGATATAGGGCTTTTCACAGGTCTCGTATTCATGAATAACCGCGACGTCCTCGGTAAAGAGAAAGGCGCGGCATAGATTTTCCATTTCATAATGGAATTTGTGATTGTCGATGTATAGGTTCATTACACTGGTTACAGGTTACAGGTTACTGGTTACCGGATACAGGTTATCGGTTGATTATATAAAAACCATTATCCGGTAACCAGTACTCAGTAACCGTTAGTTCATAAAAGGATTATACTTTTTCTCTCTGTCGAGGGTCGTGAAGATATCGTGTCCGGGGTATACGTCATAGTCGCCCTCGAGGTTCTTCAGCCTTGTCACGGACTGCATCATATCGCGCATGGACGAGGTCGGAAAATCAGTTCGTCCCACGCTGCCGCAAAACAGCGTATCGCCCGAAAAGATGCTGTCGCCCGTGAGATAGCATCCGCTGCCCATGGTATGGCCCGGGGTGAGCATGAAGCGTATCTCACTCTCGCCCAGCATCACCGTATCGCCGTCCTTCAATGGGCGGTCGACGGTAAAGGGGTCGATCGAGATACCGTGATTCTTCGATAAATTATAGCTCGGCTCGGCGATCAGCATGACTTCCTTTTCGGAGACGCAGACCGTCGGATGATAGCGCTCGCACAGCTCCGCCGCGCCGGTGATATGGTCGTAATGCCCGTGCGTCAGCAAAATATAACGGAGCTTGCCGCCGCGCTTGTCGATCTCTTCGAGCAGTCGGTCGCTGTGATCTGCGGGATCGACGACCGCCAGCTCGCCGGTCGCTTCATCCTCGATCAGGTAACAGTTGGTGCCTATCATGCCGATCACAAAACACATTATTTTGATCATTTCTTCAAATCCCCGCTGTCTATCAGGATGGTCACAGGCCCGTCGTTGAGCAGTTCGACCTTCATATCCGCGCCGAAGATACCCTTCTGCACATCGCTGACGCCTGCGTTTTTTATTCTTTCACAGAAATATTCATACAGTTCATTCGCTGTATCGGGCTTTGCCGCGCCGAAAAAATCGGGACGTCTGCCCTTTCGGCAATCGGCGCACAGCGTGAACTGCGATACCACAAGCGCCGCGCCTTCGACGGTCAGCAGGCTGAGATTCATCTTATCGTCGCTGTCGCTGAAGATGCGCAGGTTGGCGATCTTGTCGGCGAGCACTTCCGCGTCGCGGGGGGTATCGCCTTCGGCGACGCCGAGGAAGATCAGCAAGCCGTTATCGATGGCGGAAACCGTCTCGCCGTCTACGGTCACGCTCACGCGCGTCACGCGCTGTATCACTGCTTTCATATGCTTTCTCCTCTTTCTAAAGGCTGTCATTCCGAGGGGGCTTGAACACACGTGTTCGCCCCGTGGAAATCCCGCAAAATGAGACTGCACCTTTCTCTCACATCAAAACACTATTGATGACAAGGGGATTGCCACAGCCCCTGAAGGAACTTCGCAATGACAACTGATAGTATTACACTCTCTCGATCGACGTCACGCCGTCGATCTGCGATAAATGCGCGATGACCAGCTGAAGATGCTCCATGCTGTTGATCTTGACCGTTACTGTCACGATCGCCATATTATCCTTGATCTCGCGGGTGTTCAGACTGACGATAAAGATATGCATATTGAAGAGCTCACGCGTCACGTCGGCGAGGAAGCCGCTGCGATCATGACAAACGATCTGAAGCGTGCTTTGGAAAGAATCGTGGATATTGTCGCCCCAATAGGCGCTTTTCCAGCGCTCGGGCTCTTCACAGGCGGAGAGATCCTTGGGGACATTGGTACAGGTTCGCTTATGGATGCTGACGCCGAAGCCGCGGGTCACATAGCCGATGATATCGTCGCCCGGCAGCGGATTGCAGCAGCGGGAATACTTGATCAGACAGTCGTCGAGCCCCTCGATGATCACGCCGGAGCCGACGGAGGATTTGTGCGGCTTTTCCGGTACTGTCGGAGCCGCGGGCTCCTCGGTATCCTTATACCGCTTGTTATAGATCTCTTTGACGCGGGGCATCACCTTCCAGATCTGGATGCCGCCGTAGCCGATAGACGCGTAAAAGTCGTCGAGCGAATTACAGTGATGCCGCTGGATGATCGGCTGCAGGGCTTCTTCCAGCTCGTCCTCGGGGAAACGGATATTCTGTTTCTTGAGATCACGCTCGAACATCGCCTTGCCTTCAACGATATTCTCCTCGCGCTTCTCTTTTTTGAACCACTGGCGGATCTTGGTGCGCGTGGAATTGGTCTTGACGATCTTCAGCCAGTCGCGCTTGGGACCGGAGCCTTCCTTCTGGGTCAGGATCTCGACGATATCGCCGCTCTTGACCTGATAGTCGATCGGTACGATCCTGCCGTTCACTTTTGCGCCTACCATGCGGTTGCCCACGCCGGAGTGGATCGCGTACGCCATGTCGATGACCGTCGATCCCGCGGGCAGGTTGATGATATCGCCCTTGGGGGTAAAAACATATACCTCGTTGGCGGAGAGGTCATACTTGATGGACTTGACGATATCCTCGGCGTCCTCCGCGTCGTTCTGGACTTCGATCATCTTGCGGATCCATTCCAGGTTCTCCATCATCTGATCCTGCTTGCTGCCCTTGATCTTGAGCTTATACTTCCAGTGCGCCGCGATGCCGTATTCAGCGGTATGGTGCATCTCATAGGTGCGGATCTGCACCTCGAAGGGGATGCCGTTCTTGCCGAAAACGGTCGTGTGCAGGCTCTGATACATATTCGCCTTGGGGGTCGAGATATAGTCCTTGAAGCGGTTGGGCAGCGGCGTGAACAGGTCGTGCACCAGACCGAGCACGTTGTAGCAGTCGGCGATGGTGTTGACGATCACGCGTACCGCGAAAACGTCAAAGATCTGATCGATGTCGCGACCCTGCATAATGGTTTTGCGGTAAATGGACACAACGGACTTCACGCGGCCCATGATGGTCACGTGTGAGATCGAATTGCCGATCTTATCGAGGATCTTCCTTTTGATCTCTTCGATAAAAGCATTGCGCTCATTCTCGGTCAGACGCAGCTTGTTTTCGATCTCGCTGTAGGCGACGGGATCCAGATAACGCATGGAGAGATCCTCCAGCTCATCCTTGACCGCCTTCATACCTAACCGGTGCGCGATGGGAGCGTAGACCTCCATGCACTCGAGCGCCTTGTCGCGGCGCTTCTGATCCTTGACGCACTCGATGGTGCGCATATTGTGCAGGCGGTCGGCGAGCTTGACGATGATGACGCGGATATCGTTGCTCATCGCGATCAGCATCTTGCGCACAGTCTCCGCCTGACGCTCCTCGCGGTCGGTGAACTTGATCTTGCTGATCTTGGTCAGACCGTCGACGAGATTCATCACCTCTTCACCGAAATTGTCCCTCACCTGCTCGAGCGTAACGGGGGTATCCTCCACGGTATCGTGCAGCAGCGCCGCGACGATCGAATCCGTATCCATGCCCATCTCAGCGAGGATACAGGCGACCGACGTCGGGTGCAGGATGAACGGTACGCCGGAGACACGGCGCTGGTCGCCGTGAGCGAGGTTGGCGAATTCATATGCTTTTTTGATTTTTCTTTTGTTGTACCTGACGTTGCTTTTGTCGATGATCGACATTAATTCATCAAAGTCCTGATAATGGATGACATCACTCATCGGCTCGCCTCCCTGAGCTTCGTGATAATGACGGACGCGTTCAGGTCGACCTTTTTTTCGACATGAAGCATCTCGATCTCAAAATCATATAAACCTTCGTTGATCGCGATCAGCCCCAGCTCGTTCATGCACTCTAAGATCACGCGCAGCTTGCCGCAGCCGATCTCCCCCGGCAGCCGGTACAAAAGGCTGTCGAATGAATAATGATAACCGTCGGGCCGCAGAAAGCGGTAAACCACCGCGAATTCCTCGCGGGTCGGGATCAGCGACAGCGCCTCTTCACGCGTGACCTCGTCGCCGCGGCAGAAGCGTTCGAACAGCTCCTTTGAAGCCGCCGCCGCGTCATCGTCCGTACCGGAGAAACGCATATCCCGCACCACAACGGATAGATTTTCGATATTATTATATACATTGACGTCCAGCGTAACCGCCAGATCCACCACATCTCCCGCCCGATAAGGAAACTCTGCGGGAGCGGTATTGAAACGCAGCGCATAGACCAATGCGTTATTATCCTCACGGCCAAGGGTCAGCCGCAGATGCTTGCCGCTGCCGATAGGACGTATCTCGCGCAGCGTCATCTGATACAGACCGAACAGCGGCGTCGGATTGCCCGCGCCGTACGGCTCGAGCATGGACAGCCCGCGCGCCAGCTCTACGCTCAGCTGCGCCGGATTGAGCTTGCAATCGAGCTCCAGCGTCGGAACGGGAACCTGATGCAGGAAGGCATAACGGTTGATGCGCTGAATGAATTCTTCCATATTCTCACGGCGGATACCGAAGCCTACCGCCATCGGATGACCGCCGCACTGGTTCAGCAGATCACAGCAGGAGAACACCGCGTCGATCAGCGAAAAGCCGGATACCGATCTTCCCGACGCGCGGCATTCCCTGCCGTCGCACGAAATGATGATCGTCGGCTTGCCGTAGACCTCCTTGACACGGGAGGCTACGATCCCGATCACGCCCTTGTGCCAGCCCTCGCCGCAAATGACGATGACGGCGTTATTGATCAGGGCGGGATCCTCACGGATCATATCGTCGATATCGGAAAGGATTTCGCGCTCGATGCGCTGGCGCTCGGCGTTGTCGGCGGAGAGCTCCGCCGCGATCTCCAGCGCGTATTCTTCATCGTCCGTGAGCAGCATGGTCACGGATTTCTGCGACAGTCCCAGTCGTCCGCCCGCATTGATGCGCGGCACCAGATTGAAGCTGAGATTGCCCACGGTGATGCGCTTGCCGCTCAGCCCCGCCTCTTCGATCAGCGCGCTGACGCCGAGGCGATCGGAGTTGTTGATGTGCATCAGTCCGTTTTTCACCAGCACGCGGTTCTCGCCGCGCAGGGATACGATATCTCCGACGGTGCCGATCGCGACAAGATCGGAGTAATTCTCCATCAGGCTGTCGACGTCCGCATACTCGCCCTCGATCGCCTGCACCAGCTTGAAGGCGACGCCGACCCCTGATAATTCTTTAAAAGAACTATTGCAGTCGGGTCGATGCAGATCCACCACCGCCGCAGCGTCGGGCGTCGTTTCGGGGACGGCGTGGTGATCGGTGACGACGGTCTCGATCCCGAGCGTTTTCGCGTAAGCGATCTCATCGACGGCGGCTACGCCGTTATCGACGGTCACGATCAGCTTTACGCCGTTCTCATACAACCGGTCGATCGCCGAGCGGTGCATCCCGTAGCCCTCCGTCTCGCGGGAGGGGATATAATAGACGGCGTCGGCACCGATATCGGAAAGGTAGGAATACAGCAGAGCGGTAGCGGTAACGCCGTCGGCGTCAAAGTCGCCGTATACGCAGATGCGCTCGCCGTCCTCGATCGCCGCGCGGATCCGATCCGCCGCAGCGTCCATATCTTTGATCTCGAAAGGAGAAGCATCCAGCGTATCGCCGTAAAGGAAATCGGCGATCGCCTCATCGTCCGTGATGCCGCGGATATCCAGCAGCATCGCGTTCAGCATCGGAAGCTCAAATCGATCGGAAATGGTCTTCGCGTTTTCCTTATTCAGTTTTCGGATGACCCATTTCTTCATGAAATAATCCTTTCTTCAACATCCCACATGGTTGTAGTTAATCAGGTTTTCCAATTATATCCGCAATTCTGACAAACTGCTACGCTTTGGATCGTATTATCGGCAATTTTCTCTTTCGAGCTGATCATTCTGATAATCAGAGTAGGTATTAATAAATAAGTCCACTTGATGATTATCCACCACCAACCAACAAAAATCCACCATACTACCCTGTGTCGCCTTCTTTTAAGCTGGATTCGGTTAACAGCCTGTACATTAATATAGGTACTGCGGCATTTGGGGCAAACCATCATACCGCGCTGCTGCGCCGAAACAATGTTATTGACTTTGCCGGGCAGATAGCCGCACGTCGGGCAGGCTGTCGAGAAGTAGTTGGTATTGCACTGAGGGCATATTCTCGCACGCTGACCCGCTTTTATGCCGCATTTGGGACAGTACCCTTGATCCTCTTGTAAAAAGGTTCCGCAGTTATTGCACTTGTATTTGAATACAGAGCCGCCGCATGAGCTGCATCGCATAGCTTCGTCGGTATTTATCGTTCCGCAAAAATCACAGATTTTCATGACCTTCTCCTTGTTCTGTGCTTTCGGATAACACACTCAATAAAATGCGATCCTCGGATAAAAACTAATTCTCTCACGGCACTCATCGGCGTTTATGGGTTATGATTCCCTCGCCGCGGACAAGAGCTGTCTCGCGTGGTTCAGCGCGCTCTCGGTGATCGCTTCACCGCCGACGATACGGGCGAGTTCCCTGACCCTGCCCTCGTCGTCGAGCGGATCGACCTGTGTAAAGGTGCGCTCGTCGCGCACGCTCTTGCTGATAAACAAATGGTTGTCCGCAAACGCGGCGATCTGCGCCTGATGCGTCACGCACAAGACCTGCCTGTCTGAGGAAAGCTGACTGAGCTTTTTGCCGACGCGGTCGGCAGCAGAGCCGGAGATTCCGGTGTCGATCTCGTCAAAGATCAGCGTCTGTACAAAGTCCGCGCGCGACAGCACCGTCTTGATCGCCAGCATCATACGCGACAATTCGCCGCCCGAAGCGATCTTGCCGACGGGCTTAGGCTCCTCGCCGGGGTTGGTGGAGATCAGAAACTCCAGTTGATCGATACCGCGGGAGTTCAGCCCGACCTCCTCGCGCCGGATCTCCAGACGAACATGCGGCATCAGCAAAAATGCCATCTCACGTTCGACGGAGGTGCAAAATTCCTCACAGACCCTTTGACGGATCCGTGATATTTCTTTTGCAGAATAATATGCATCGTGATACAGCTGCTCTTTACGCTTTTGCAGCTGTTCACGGTTGAATGCGTAATCGTTGAGGGTTTTCAGTTCATTTTTTGCGTTTTCCAGATAGGCAAGGATCTCTTCTTCGCTGTCGCCGTACTTATGGCGCAGGCGGTACAAAAGATCCAGACGCTCTTCGATCTCTTCAAGCCTGCCGGGGTCGGCGTCGACGTCGTCCATCGCGCTCTCCAGCTCTCTTGCGATCTCCTGCAGCTCGTACAGCGCGGAGGAAAGTCGGTCAGCCGTACCCTCCAGAGCGCTCCAATACCGCGAAGCGTTCATCACGGAGGAAGCCGCGTCGTCGGTCATCCGCAGGACGCCGTCCGCGTCGCCGTCGCCGTCTAAAGCGATACGCGCCCGCATCAGTTCCTTTTGGATCTTCTCACGGTTCTGCAGGGCGCTTCGTTCCGCTGAAAGCGCGTCATACTCTCCGACGGTGACGTCCGCATCCTCTATCTCTGTAATCTGAAACGACAGTACATCGATTTTTCGCAGGCGTTCCGCCTCGTCCGTTTCGGCAGAGTCGAGCTCTTCCTCCACGGCTTTCAGCTCCCGGTACAGGCGGCGGTAGGCGGAAAGCTGCCCGCCGACGCCGGCGAGCGCGTCGATATAAACGATGTGCAAAGCGGGATCCATCAGCTCGAGGTTGTCGTTCTGACCGTGGATGTTGATCAGATACTCCCCGATCTCTTTGAGCGCGGCGACGGTCGCGGGGCGGGAGTTGACGCGGCAGGTGTTCTTGCCCGACACATTCAGCTCACGCGAGAGGATCAGCGTACCGTCCTCGTCCTCATAGCCCATGGACGCGAGCTTTTTCAGCGCCAGCGGAGAAAGCTCCTCAAAGGTCGCGCTGACGAAAGCCGCATCGGCGCCGGAGCGGATGATCCCGCGGGAGGAACGCTTGCCCAGTACGGCGTTGATCGCGTCGATCACGATGCTCTTGCCCGCGCCGGTCTCGCCGGTCAGCACATTCAGCCCGCGGGTAAAATCAATATTGCTTTTTTCAATAACCGCTATATTCTCGATATACAGGTTAGTAAGCATAGGTTATTTCCTTATAACAGTCTTTAGTTAAGCGAGAAACTTATCGAATTCTTCGGTACACGCCGCGGCCTGTTCGATATCCCTGCAAACGACAATGATGGTGTCTTCGCCTGCGAGGGTGCCGACGACCGGCTCAAAGGACATCATATCCAGCGCGGCGCAGGCTGCCTGAGCCATTCCGCTGAAGGTCTTGATGACCACGATATTCATTGCCTGCTCAATCGAAACAACAGAAGAAGAAAAAATCGTCCGGAAATTGTTCTTCGCACCCTTTTCCGCGCTGGGAGACGCCTGGTAACGATACTTGCCGTCGGCTAAAAGGGTCTTGGTCAGGCGCAGCTGTTTGATGTCGCGCGATACTGTCGACTGGGTAACATCATAACCCTCGCTGCGCAGGTGATCGATCAGTTCCTCCTGCGTGGTGATCGGATACTTGTTGATCAGTTCCAGTATTTTGTTGTGCCTTGTTGTTTTCATTTGCTCAGAACTCCTTTAGTTTTTCGTTGAGAAGCGTATAAAAATTCTTCTCTTTTATAATGATCAGCTGTAATTCTTTCGGGGATCTGCGTACCGTAACAGTGTCGTCTGAGGTGACGGGGATGTGATACTGACCGTCTACCGTCATGGTACAGCTGAAATCCGACATGGGGTAAACCTTCGCGGACAAAACCGTGTTTTCACCGAATACGACCTGCCGCGAGGACAGCGCCTGCGGACAAACGGGCGTGAGCAGGATGCAGCGCATATCCGGCTCGATCACGGGACCTCCCGCCGAAAAGGAATAGGCGGTAGAACCCGTCGGCGTTGAAAAGAGCATGCCGTCGGCGCGGTAAGAGATGATGCGCTCGCCGTTGAGCTCCACCGACATATCGACCATATTCGATCTTGTGTCGCGCTGTAAGACCGCCTCATTGACAGCAGTGAAACGGCGCTCGACGCCGTTCTGCTCCACGGCGACCTCCAGCAACATCCTTCTTTGGATCCGATAATCGCCCGTGATGAGCTTTCTCAGTTCCCGCGTTTCATCCGGCTCGATATTTGCGACAAAGCCGACTCTGCCGAGATTGATCCCCAGCAGCGGCTTATCATAGGTCGCGGCGAATTTGGCGTTGTGGATGATGGTACCGTCGCCGCCGACCGTCACCGCGATATCGCAGTCGCGGATCGCGTCCTCGGCGGTCGCTTTTACCGTCGTATCCGGTACGGGACAATCCTCACAGGACAGCAGTTCCACATCCAAAGGCGAAAGCTCCTTCACCACGCTGGCGGCGACTTCAAGCGCGCGCGCCTTATTTTTATTTACGATCAGGGATATTTTCATAATGCCCCCTATGCTGAATGACATGGATTTCCTATTTGTCGAGCGCCTCGTGCGAGAGCTCTACCACCTGAGCGGCAGACGCCGAAAGGCGGTTCTCCGGCTCGTCACAGCGCTGAATATATAATAAATATTCGATATTTCCCTGCGGGCCCTTGATGGGTGAATAATCCAGACCCAGCACGGAAAAACCGTTGTTCACACAGAAATCGATGATATCTCCGACCACGGCGATATGCACCTTTTGATCGCGCACCACGCCGTTCTTGCCGACGTTCTCGCGTCCGGCTTCGAACTGGGGCTTGATCAGGCAGACCGCCTGCGCGTTTTCGGCGCAGACGCCGCGCGCCGCGGGGAGGATCAGCTTCAGCGAGATGAACGCGACGTCCACCGAGAAAAAGTCGATCTCCTCCGGCACCTGCTCATGCGTCACATAGCGCATATTGGTACGTTCGAGGTTCACGACGCGCTCATCGTTGCGCAGTTTCCACGCGAGCTGTCCGGAGCCGACGTCCACGGCGTAGACCTTCTGTGCGCCGTTTTGCAGCATACAATCGGTGAAACCGCCGGTCGACGCGCCGATATCCATCGTGATCTTTCCCTCGAGCGAGATCGGAAAGACCTGCATCGCCTTCTCGAGCTTATACCCGCCGCGGGACACGTAGCGCATCCGGTTGTCGCGCACCTCGACAGCCGCGTTTTCATCAAAGCTCGCGCCCGCCTTGTCCGCCTTCTGGTTATTGACAAAGACGCATCCGGACATGATGACCGCCTTTGCCTTTTCACGGCTTTCGAAAAAGCCCTTTTCTACCAGCAGAACGTCCAGCCGCTTTTTCATGCGCTCACCTCTGTTTCGTTCATCAGGCTTTCCGCCATCGACCGCGCGTCGAGACCGAGGGTCTTCAGCGAACGCGCGACCGACGCATGCCGGACATAAACGTCATCGACGGCATGCACCTTGTAACTGCCGCAGAAGTTCTGTTGATCGAGCAGATCGCGGAAACGATCGGCGACCGAACCGCTGCGCATCCCCTCCTCAAAGAAGCGGATGTCCGTAAAACCGGAGGCCAGCCTGACCGCCCGCTCGTCGATCGGCTTGATGCGGCACAGCTTCAGGATGCACAGCTCCTTACCCTGCTCCTTCATTATCTCTCTTGCCGCGACCGCCTCGCTGAACAGCCTGCCGTAGGTGATCAGCAGGATATCGGCGTCGCGGTCGCCGAATAACTCATAATTGATATTTTCTCTGTTATAGCCGTCGGGCTTTTTGCCCTCGCCGCCGCGCGGGTAGCGCACCGCGGTCAGCCCGTCGTCCTCGAACAGCGCCGCCGTCAGGCAGTTTTCCAGTCCGTCAAAGTAACACGGCGAATACACGACGGTATCGGGGATAGCGTTGAGCATCGACACGTCGAACAAGCCCTGATGGGTCTCGCCGTCCTCGCCGACCACACCCGCGCGGTCGATCGCCAGCACCAGATGCGCCTTCTGCATCGACGCGTCGTGAATGAGCTGGTCGTAGCTGCGCTGGAGGAAGGTCGAATAGACCGCGAACACCGGGAGCATCCCGCTCAGCGCCAGACCCGCGCTGAATGTCACAGCATGTTCCTCGGCGATACCGACGTCAAAGAATCGGTCCTTATACAGCTTTACGAAATCCTGCAAGCCCGTACCCGTGCGCATCGCTGCCGTCACCGCGCAGACACGGCTGTCCGCTTCGGCAAGCTCGCAGAGCCTGCGTCCGAATACGGCGGAGAAGTTCTCCCTGGCGCTGATCGGCTCGCCTGTATCGACATTGAACGAACCGACGCCGTGGTAAGACGCGGAATCGTCCTCGGCATATTTGTAACCCTTGCCCTTCTTGGTCACGACATGAAGCAGGCAGGGATCCTTACTCTGTTTGACCGTATTCATCGCGTTGATCAGATCTTCCATATTATGGCCGTCCACCGGCCCGTAATAGGACAATCCGAGCTTGTCGAATATCGTATGACGGTACATGACATGCTTGACCTTGGACTTCGAGCGCTTGAGCACCTCGCCGATGGGTCTGCCGATCAGCGGGATCTTCGACAGCGCGCGCTCGGTACCGTGCTTGAGACGGCGGTACCACGGCTGCATGCGGATGGACGACAGATACCGAGCCATCGCGCCGACGTTGCGGCTGATGGACATGCGGTTGTCGTTGAGGATCACGATGAAATTCTTCTTGTGCTGACCGGCGTTATTGAGGCCCTCATAAGCCATGCCGCCGGTCAGGGAGCCGTCGCCGATGATCGCGACGGTATAGGATCTGTCTCCCGACAGGGCTTTTGCTTTTGCGATACCCAGCGCAGCAGAGATCGAGGTAGAGGCGTGACCCGCATTGAACGCGTCGCAGGCGCTTTCGCTCCGTTTCGGAAAGCCCGAAAGCCCTCCCTCACGGCGGATGGTATCGATCTCGTTATATCGTCCGGTGAGCATCTTGTGGGTATAGCTCTGGTGTCCGACGTCAAAGACCACACTGTCGCGCGGGCAGTCGAACACCTTATGCAGCGCCACCGTCAGCTCCACCACGCCGAGGTTGGAGGACAGGTGACCGCCGTTGACCGAAATGACGTCGATCAGCTTCTCGCGTATTTCGGCGCATAGCAGATCAAGCTCTTCTTTTGAAAGAGCTTTCAGATCGGCGGGAGATTCAATTTTCGATAAAATCTCGTAGGACATAACTGCAAAACAACTAAGAAATAAGAACTAAGAAATAAGAAATAATAATCAGTTTCGAGTTTCAAGCGGCGCTTATTGTAGGGACGACCATCGGTCGTCCGTATAACGGGCGTACATAATCGCAACAGCCGCAGGCAGAGTTGAAAAGCCTCTGCGACAGCGGACGAGCAATGCTCGTCCCTACATTAACATTACTTCCTTCTGTTAGCCAGCTTCTCGGCGAAATCCGCTAAATCCGACGTATCGCCGTCAAACGCCTCCAGCGCTTCGATCGCCTGAGCGGTCAGCAGCTTTACCATCACCTGACAGCGCTCTAAGCCAAGCAGAGACATAAAGGTGTTTTTCTCATTCTCCCTGTCGCTGCCGATGGGCTTGCCGAGTTCCTCGGCGGTCGAGGTGACGTCCAGGATATCGTCCACGATCTGGAACGCAAGACCGATCGCGTGGGCGTACTGCTCCGCGGCTTCGATCTGTTCGCCGCTTCCGCCGCCGACGACGCAGCCCATCATGCAGGCGGCTTCGATCAGGTTGGCTGTCTTCTTCTCCTCCATCATCCGGACAAGCTCGATATCGACCTCTTTATGCTCCATAGAAAGGTCGATCGCCTGACCGCCCACCATGCCGAGCAGCCCCGACTTTTCCGCCAATATCCGCGCGGCACGGGCGGCTCTCTCACCGCCGACAGCGGCTGTCGCCTCTTCGGAGAGCATCGCGGCATACGCCATGCTCTGCAGGGCGTCGCCGGCTAACAGGGCGACGTCCTCACCGAACACCTTATGATTGGAGGGCTGTCCGCGTCTGAAATCATCATTGTCCATGCACGGAAGGTCGTCATGGATCAGCGAATAAGTATGCACCATCTCCACCGCGCAGGCAAAGGGCATGGCGGCTTCTGTGGTTCCGCCGCACAGTTCGGCGAACCGGATCGTCAGCGAGGGACGCACACGCTTGCCGGGCAGGTTCAGCGAGTAGCGTACCGCGTCGATCAGCTGCTGTTCCGCAAAGTCGCCCTGCGGCAGATACCGCTGTAAAGCGGCTTCTATCTCTTTGATGTAATCTTTCATGATCATTCCTCAAAAATGCTGTCGCTGCTGTTCTTCAGCTGTGCGATACGCTCGTTGATATCGGTGATCTGCGTCTTTGCCTCGTCGAGCTTACGGCGGCAAAACAGCACCAGCCTGCACGCTTTTTCATACAAAGCGATATTTTCCTCTATCGTGTTTTTCGGATCTTCCATTCGGGTCACGACCTCGTGCAGAGCGGCGTACGCATCCTCAAAGGTCATGTTTTCATTCAGTTCGGTCATAGTGTATCACCTCGTTTGGTGGAATTCGCCTCCCTTTCCTAAGGGAGGTGGGCAAATTGCCGACCAAGGCAATTTGGTCGGAGGGTTATCAAGTTTAATTCCGATGCCGATTTCATAAGCCGTCATCATACAACAGTTCAACCCTCAGTCGCTTCGCGACAGCTCCCTTGGGAAAGGGAGCCGATTAATCTTCCTGAGCTATGCGGATGATCTTCTCCAGACGATGATTCACGCCGCTGCGGGAGATCGGCGGGTCGAGCATCGCGCCCAGCTCGCGCAGGGTCAGCTCGGGATACTCATATCTCAGCTCGGCGACCTCCTTGAGCTCCTCGGGAAGCAGGTTGTATCTGCCGTCCTTTTTGAGCTTTTTGATGGCTTTGATCTGGCGAGCGGAAGCGGAGGCGGTCTTTTGCAGATTCGCGATCTCGGAGTTCGCGCGCCGGTTGGCGGTGTTGCGCACCTGTTTGAGCGCCTTGGCGCCCATCACGCTCATCGACGCCTTTACCGCGCCCATATAGGTCAGCAGGTCGGTGATCTGCTCGCTGTCCTTGACATAGGCGATATAACTGCCGCTGCGCGCCATCATCTTGATGATGATGCTCGCGTCCTGGATCTCACGGATCAGACGGCAGATATCCATACATAGGTTGCGGCGGCTGACGGCGAATTCCAGATGATACGCCTTTTCGGGATCGGTCACGGAACCGCCCGCAAGAAAAGCGCCGCGGATGAAAGCGCGCTGCTCCTCTTCGTCGTCGATATTCGCGCGGTTGACGCGCAGGTTCACATCGCGGTCGTCGTGACCGTAATAATCAAAGATCCTGCGGCATTTTTCCGGCGCAGTCACCGTCACGGTATAGGTGCGGTTTTTGCCGCTTTGACCCTTCATCGGGGCGACCACCTCGCACTTCGCTTTGAACAGCTGACTGAGCAGAAAAATAAAATGGGAAAAGACGTCTTCGTTTTCGGTTTTAAAGATGATGCAGCGGGAACTGAACTCTTTACCGAGCAAAAGCATCGCGTACAGTTCAGCATACTGCAGCGGCTTTCTCGTTGAGAGCTTTTGACAGATCTCGCGCTTTGTTTCGGATGAAAAGGACATAATAAATCTCGGATAACGGTTAACGGATAACGGTTAAGGGAGAATCCTTACGGATTTTTGAATTAATAAAATTCGGGTGAGGGCGGAGCCCTCCCTTCACCGTTCACCATTAACTATTCGCCGGAAGGCTATGCCTTCCAGATATCTCTATGATGGATCGCGGACTTTTGTCCGTTCTCTAAAAAGTGGGTGTTCAGCAATCTTGCGACGGTAACGGAGCGGTGTCTGCCGCCGGTACAGCCGATGGCGATCACCAGCTCGCTTTTGCCCTCCTCGCGGTAGAGCGGCATCGTATAGTCGATAAAGTCATACAGCTTGTTCAGATACTTGCCGGAAATCTCGAAGCCGAGGATGTAATCCCTCACCTGCTCGTCGAGACCGGTCAGCGTCTTGAGCTCCTTGATGTAAAAGGGATTGGGCAGACATCGCACGTCAAAAACCAGATCCGCCTCGGGAGGGATGCCGTACTTGTAGCCGAAGGACATACAGGTAACGATCAGCGAATCGCCCGTCCCTGCGGAAAACAGGGTGGTAACGCGCTCTTTGAGCTCGTTGGGGTTCATCACGGTGGTATCGATAACGTAGTCCGCCATCTCTCTGACGCCCTTCATCAGCTCGTCTTCCAGCGCGACGGCGTCTTCCAGAGAACCGGAGGAGATCTCTCCGATCAGCGGATGCTTGCGGCGGGTGCCTTTGTAGCGCACCAGCAGGACGTCGGGCTTTGCGTCCAAAAAGAGAATCTTGAACTGCTTGCCCTCCAGCCGCAGCTTGGAAAGCACCTCGGGGATATCCGCAAACATCTCGCCGGAACGCGCGTCCGCTACGACCGCGACCTTTTTCAGGCGGGTATCGGTGGAATTATCGCATAAGTCGTAAAAGGTATCGAGCAGCAGAGGCGGAAGGTTGTCGACACAGTAAAAGCCGCTGTCCTCCATCGCGTGCAGGGCGTTGGTCTTGCCCGCGCCGGATAAGCCTGTTAAGATAACGAATTCCATATGTATGTCGCTCCTTCCTGCGTTTGCTGCCGTTAATTACAAAATGGGTGCGGGCAAAGCACGCCGATAACTGATCACTGATCACTGTCCACTATCTCCCCGTGCGGATGATCTCCCGCTCCAGGAAATAGCCCGTCTGCTCTTTCACGGTATCCTGCACGATCCTGACCAGCTCCATCACATCGCCGCAGGTCGCGCCGCCGATATTGATGATAAATCCGGCGTGCTTCTCACTGACCTGGGCGCCGCCGACGGTTTTGCCTTTCAGTCCGCACTGTTCGATCAGCGTACCGGCAAAAGCGCCCTCGGGCCGCTTAAAAACAGAGCCGGCGGAGGGGTACTCGAGAGGCTGTTTGCTTTTGCGGCGTCCCATCACGTCGTCCATTTGCTCACGGATAAGCTCCCTGTCGCCCGCCTGCAGTTTATATTCCGAAAAAAGAATAATGTCTCCGTTGGTCTTAAAGATGCTGGTACGGTAGCCGAGCTGCATTTCAGAGGCGGGAACCTCATGCACCGTTCCGTCCCGTGACAGCGCCGTAACGCTGACCGCGACGTCCTTCATCTCGCCGCCGTACGCGCCGGCGTTCATATACATCGCGCCGCCGACCGTGCCGGGGATCCCGTAGGCGAATTCCAGACCGCTCAGACCGTTTTCAAGCGCAACGGTACACAAACGGCTGAGCTTTGCGCCCGCGCCGGCGGTAACAGCATCGCCGTCGACCGTGATCTCCTTAAAGTCGCCGTCCAGCACGATCACCGCGCCCTCGATACCGTCGTCGGACACCAATAGATTGGAGCCGTTGCCGAGGATCATGTACGGGACAGCGGACGCCTTGCACGCGCCGATCGCCGTCTGCAGCTCCTCAAGGCTTTTGACGGTGATCATGATATCCGCCGCGCCGCCGATCTTAAAGGTCGTATGAGCGCTCATCGGCTCATCGCAAACGTAGGTTATATCGCTTTTATTTAATGTATCAATCAAATTCTTCATATATTCACCGTTCTTACTCAATTAGGAAGGAGGAGTTAGGAATTACGGGCGCTGCCCGCACCCGATTAATATGTGAGAATGAAACAACTTACAAATCAAAACGCGGTCACGCGTTTCCCGACATTCCTCATTCCTCATTTCTGATTCCTAATTATCATTACCAGTTCGTATCGATCTTTTTCTTGCCGATGTCCTCGGGGCTGATATCCATACCGAGGTTCTGAAGAAGCTCCTGTGCGCCGTTGTAGCCCATCTTCTTCTGACGATGGTTCATCGCGGCGACCTCGATGATGACCGCGAGGTTTCTGCCGGGCTTGACGGGAATGGTAACGACAGGGATCTCCAGACCGAGGATCTCCATATACTCGTCGTCCATGCCCATGCGGTCGTAGACCTTCTTGCTGTTCCACAGCTCGAGATTGATAACAAGATCGATCTTTTCGCTGACCTTGACCGCGCCGATACCGAAGATGCGGCGTGCGTTGATGATACCGATGCCGCGCAGCTCGATAAAGTGGCGGATGTTCTCGGGAGAGGAACCGACCAGCGATTTTTTGGATACACGCTTGATCTCTACCGCGTCGTCCGCGATCAGGCGGTGACCGCGCTTGATCAGCTCGATAGCGGTCTCGGACTTGCCGACGCCGCTGTCACCGATCAGCAGGATACCTTCGCCGTACACCTCGACCAATACGCCGTGGCGGGTGATGCGCTGCGCCAATTCCACATGGAGGAAAGAAACGATCGCCGCATGGACGTCGGAAGTATTGTCCGCCGTCGTCAGGATCGGCACCTTATACTTGCGCGCAAGCTCCCTCATCGAGGGCAGCGGCTCGATATCGCGGGCGACGATCATCGCGGGCGGACATTGGCTGAGGATAGGCTCGAGCTGGGATATTTGGGTAGCGTGACTCTCCGATTCCAAAAACGACATCTCTGTCTGTCCGAACGCGATCAGATAGCGATTGTCATAGTATTTCAGGTGACCGACAAGCTCGAGTCCCGGACGGTCGACGTCGGAGACTGTGATAAGCACTTCCTCGGGGTCAACAGGCATGTAGCAGCTGGTCAGACCGATCTCGTCGATCAGGCGCTTTAAGGTTACGGAATACGGACTGGCGGTCATAATAAGCCTTCTTTCCCGGCAGCTCTCAGTCGATAGCCGTCAGTAGTCAGTCAAAACCGAAACCGAAAACTGCCAATTCACAATAAATATACATCGTATATTATACTCCCATGCCATATATTTATAGTGCTTTGAAAGAAATATGCATCTTTTCATGCAAAAATTGCATACATAATTTTGGCGAGTTTTCACATAATAAAGATGTTATTTTTGAATGGGTGATATTATGCTGACATTACTGATCCGATCGATACTGATCTATGTCATCGTCACGGCTGCGGTGCGGATCATGGGTAAGCGGCAGGTCAGCGACATGCAGACCTCCGAGCTGGTGATCACCATCATCATCTCCCAGATCGCGTCGCTTCCGCTTGAGGACACGGAGCGTCCGCTCCTGAACTCGCTGGTACCGATCATGATGATCGTCGCGATCGAGATTTTGGTATCCATGCTGATGATGAAGAGCCGCAAGGCGCGGTCTTTGATCTGCGGACATCCGATCATCGTCATCAAAGACGGCAAGATGCTGGACGAACAGCTCAGGCTCCTGCGTATCAGCCGCGAGGACGTCTATACTCTCCTGCGGGAAAAGAACTTCTCCGATGAAAGCGGCGTCAGATACGGCGTTATCGAGCCGAACGGCACGCTGAGCGTATTGACGGACGAGGACGTCAGCGGCAACGGGATCCAAAGCGAGGATCTGAAGGAACAGATCACAAATAACGGGGACGAGCAGGGATCTGAAGGAGCAAACGGTAATCGGTAGGGGAGGGGCTTGCTCCTCCCGTTGCGTTTCCTTGTAATGCTGTTATTACGTAAATCAGATGCATTGATCTCCTTGACCTGCGCAAATGGAAATCAAACGCCCTACCGCGGGATGAGCAAACCCCTCCCCTACTTATTCTTTATGAAAGGATGATACATTTGAAACGCGGATGGCTCGCGCTGATCATGATTATTTTGTCGCTGGCATTGGGCGGCATAGAATATTATTACGTCACCTCAAACGCCGACGCGTATGTGCAGATGCTGGACGACGCGGACGAAAAGATGGCTCACAATCAGATATATGAAGCGGAATCGGCGGCGCAGCGGCTCGATAACCGTTTCCGCAAGCAAAGCGGGATGTTCAACGTCTTCATGTTCCACAGCGAGATCGGACACATTTCCTCCGATCTCGCCATGCTCAGGCGCTACGCCCAGACAGGCTCGGTCGAAGACTTTTTAGCCACCTCCGCCTGCGCAAAGCGGAAGATACTGGAGATCAAGGATTCAAAGCGGATGACGTGGGAGAACATCTTTTGATTAATGAGGAGTGAGGAATTAGGAATTAGGATTTTTAGGAAAGCCTGACGGCTTTTGGATTGATATAACGACATATAACAGTAACACTCATGACTCTTTGAAAAGCCATGAGCGTTATTTCTGTATCAGAAAAATTCTATTATCATTATATCAATCGGGTTCGGGCAGCGCCCGCCATTCATTCCTACTTCCTACTTCCTCACTCCTAGCTGAAAAGGCACCGTCCAAACGGGCGATGCCTTTATCTGTATGATTCAGCTTTGAAAAGCGGGACGACTTAAGATCAAGCCTCTTTTTTGCCGGAGCGCTTGTTCCACAGAACCCACAGCGGACCCGCGATGCACAGGGAGCTGTAGCAGCCGGATACGATACCGATCATCATCGGCAGGGCAAAAGCCTGTACCGAAGCGAGGTTGAAGATCAAAGCGACGACATAAACGGTACCGATCGCGACAAGCGTCGTGATAGAGGTCGCGATGGTACGGCCCATAACAGCAGAAGCGCTGTGGTTGAAGACGTCCGCGATATCCGCGTTGGGACCCGCGATGCGGCGCTCCTCACGGACACGGTCGTAGATAACGATGGTGTCGTTCAGAGAGTAACCGATGATCATGAGGACAACGGCGATAAAGCTGGAGTCGATGGGCATACGGAAGATGACGTACATGAAGTAGATCATCGCGACGTCGTGGAAGAGGGCTACCAGCGCCATCACGCCGGCGGACAGACCGCCGATGCGCTTGAAGCGGATGGTAACGTAGATAACCATGAGGATGGAAGCGATCGCGACCGCGGTCAGACACTTCAGCAGGAATTTCAGACCCATAGCCGCCTCGACCGAGGAGTTCTCTTTATACTCGAAGTGATTATCGGGGAACTGCTCATTGAGCGCGGTGGTAATGGCGGAGATCACGTCGGATTCGACGCTGTCGTTGCCGGAGAACTGGATCGCGACGGAGTAAGCCTGCTCCTCGTCGGTATTGTTCATGATATCCTTAGTGATGGTAAAGGATACCTGATGCTCGGGAGTAGCGCTCTGGATCGTATCCTTTAGCTGAGTATCGTCGATCTCGCCCACGAAGGAGTAGCTGACGATGGTACCGCCCTTGAACTGGATGTCGAGGGTCGCGCCGAAGATGATATTGCAGATAATACCGATGAGGATGATGCCGAGGGAAATACCGAAGAAGATCTTGCTCTTACCGATAAAGTTTAAATCTTTTTTCATTTTCCCTCACCTCCAAACAGCCATTTTTTACGCAGGAACTTATAGCCGGCAATGCTCTTGAGCATGACACGGCTGAGCCATACGCCCATGATGAAGTTGGCGATAACGCCCATCAGGAGGGTGTAGCCGAACGCGTAGATGGTACCGGTGGTGGACTCGCCGAAGATCCATGAAAGGATGTTGGACGGGCCGAACACCAGCAGCAGAATGATGGATACGATAACGATGGTCATGTTACCGTCGATGATCGCGGTCAGGGAGTTCTTGGTACCCTTTTCGATCGCGGAATCCAGCGTCTTGCCGGCGCGGAATTCTTCCTTGATACGCTCGGCGGTAATGATGTTCGCGTCGACGCCCATACCGACCGACAGGATCAGACCGGCGATACCGGGCAGGGTCATGGTAAAGGAATCAAACACAGGGAAATAACGGGTGATCGCGGCAACTGCCAGCGCCATCTGACCGATCAGGGCGATGACGGCGACAAAGCCGGGCACACGGTAACGAATGATCATGAACAGTGCGATCAGGATGAACGCGATGATCGCGGCGTAACCCATGGCTGTCAGAGAATTCTGACCCAGCGTCGGGCTGATACCGCTGTAGGAAGCCGCCTGCAGAGAGAACGGCAGCGCACCGCCGTTGATCTGATTGGCGAGCTTGGTCGCGGATTCCGCGTCAAAGTTACCGGTGATCTGAGCGTGACCGTCGGAGATAACGCTCTGAACGGTGGGATTACTCAGCATGGTATCGTCCATGTAGATGGAGATCTGCTGATTCAGATACTGCTGTGTAACGTCGGCGAATGTCTGGGCGCCCTCAGAGTTGAGCTCCAGCTGAACGACATATTCGCCGGCAGTGTTTTTGGATGTATCAACGCCTACCGACGCCGAAGCGACCGCGGAGCCGTCCATAACGGTCTCGCCGCTCGGACTGCGGAAGGTCAGGTTCGCCGTAGCGGCGAGCTCGTCTACCGCCTTGACCGGATCGAACTCGGTATCATCCTCTTTCCACGGGAAGCGGACGATGATACGGTCGGAGCCGTAGTCGGCGTAGATCTCGTAGTCGGTGATACCGTTCGAGACCATACGGGTTTCAATGATCGATTTTGCAGAGTCAAGCTGCTCATCCGTAGCGTCGATATCTTCAGCGGGCTTAAAGGTAGCCTCAACGCCGCCGCGGATGTCAATTCCCCATCTGATGTCGCTGATGCCCTTGAGCGAAGTCTGCTGGACGTCGCCCTGATAGTATTTGATTCCCGCAAAGGCAGTGAACGCAAACGCTAAGATCAGGATCGCAACAATGAAGAATACAGGCTTTGAAATTCTTTTCATGCCTTAGACCTCCATGTTTTTTTCTGTTCTTCTCCGGGATTTGCATATGCCCGAAACCGTCCGTCGTCTATCCGACAGGCGATACTGGGCTAATATAAAAATCCACAATAACAGACTAATTATACAGAGTTGCGTTTGAAAAGTCAATAAAAACATTTACGGTAAATTAAGATTTCCGGTCCTGAATTTGAATCAAATGCCATTATAATTCTAATCAAGAATAATAAACAACCCATTATTCTGTCAGAGAAATTCAGAGAGAAGGAAACTGATGAAACGTCTTTTGCAGGGAAGGGTACTGACCCCTGAGAAGCGTTTGTTCGGCTGATATCTATTTGCTTTTTCGATCAGGGATCAGTAAAAAGCCGCCGCATTCAGCATGCAGCGACTTTGTTTACGATTATTCTGTTTTTCCCGTGCATCAAATCAGCGCGTTCATCTTCTCCAGCGCGGCGATCCTTGCACAGATGCAGAAGACGTCCATCGCGCTCGACAGCTCCTCAAGGCTCGGGAAGGACGGAGCGATACGGATGTTGCTGTCATACGGGTCGTTTCCGTAGGGGTAGGTCGCGCCGGCGCCGGTCAGATTTACGCCCGCCTCTTTGCACAGCGCCACCACACGCTTTGCGGTACCGTCCATCACATTCACGCTGACGAAGTAGCCGCCGCGGGGGTGGTTAAACCACACAGCGCCAGTATCCTCAAGTGTTCCGAGCTTGCTCAGCACGACGTCAAAGCGGGGCTTGAGCACGGCGGCATGCTTTTTCATATGCGCCTTCATCCCCTCGTAGTCGCCGAAAAAGCGCACATGCCGCAGCATGTTGAGCTTGTCGTAGCCGATGGTCTGGTATTGATACTTCTCCTTGATCACGCGCATGTTGTTCTCGGAGGCAGCCATCGCCGCGACGCCCGATCCGGGGAAGGTGATCTTGGAGGTAGAGCAAAACTCGATGGGCATATCGACGTTGCCGGTCTTTTCACACTCTTCAAAGATATTAAGGATCTCGTCATGCTCGTCGGTGAGATCATGGATGCAGTAGGCGTTGTCCCACATCAGGCGGAAGTCGGGAGCCGCGGGCTTCATCGCCGCGATCCGGCGCACCACCTCGTCCGAGTAGGAGATACCGGTGGGATTGCTGTATTTGGGCACGCACCACATGCCCTTGACGGAGGGATCCTGAATCAGCTCCTCGACCTTATCCATGTCGGGTCCGTTATCATCCATCATCACGGGGATCATCTCAAAGCCGAAGTAGCCGGTCACGCCGAAGTGGCGGTCATAGCCGGGTACGGGACAAAGAAATTTGCGGTCGGGTATCAAGCTCCACGCGGGATTGCCGGGAACGACCGGGTGGTTCATAAAGCAGGAGATCGTGTCGAACATCATGTTCAGCGAAGAGTTGCCGCCGATCATGACCATATCGGGCGTCACGCCCAGCACATCAGCCATCAGGCGCTTGCACTCGGGAATGCCGTCCATGACGCCGTAGTTGCGGCAGTCGGTGCCATCCTCGGCGGTGCAGTCCGCTTCCGCATACAGCACGTTGAGCATCTCCTTTGACAGAGCGAGCTGTTCCGGAGAAGGCACGCCGCGCGCCATGTTCAGCTGCAGCCCCTTTTCCTTGATCGCGTTCATATCTTCCCATAAGGCAGAGAGCTCCGCGTCGCGCTGCTCTTTTGACAGTTCATTATACTTCATCATATCATTCCCTTATCATGGTTTCTTGCTGAATAGGCAAAAATCGAACTTGCAAAAATTCGCTTGTTTGCTCTTATATCATATACCAACAGTCGCACTTTTGCAACAGTTTCATTGAAATCCTGCAAAAGTTTGGCGATAATCATAAAATAATAAGGCGTCGGGAACGAGGAGTTATGGGAAACACAGAACCCGCCATCCGAACGCCTCACTCCTCACGCCTGACTGATAAGGCTCCCCCTGAACGGGAGAGCCTCTTTGGTTTCATCAATATTTGTAATAGTAATTGTAGTTGTAATTGTAGCGATAGCGGTACTTGTTGTAGCCGTAACCTCTCGAGCGCATCTCACAGCCGACCTTGAGAAAGCCGAGCACCTTGGTGTCTGCGAGCTTGACGCTCTGCAGGGCGCGCTCGATGTCGCCGTGGGAGGTGATACGCTCACGCACGACCAGCACGTAGCCGCCGACATGATCCTTCAGCAGAAGCGTATCGGTGACAACGCCCAGAGGCGGGGTATCGAGGATGACATAATCATACTCCTGCTTCGCCTTTTCAAGCAGCTTTGTAAAGACCGGAGAAGCCAGCAGCTCAGAGGGATTCGGCGGGATGGCGCCCGACGTCAGTACGTCGAGATTGGTGATCACATCGCGGTGTACGGCTGTTTCGAAATCACCGAACTGTCCGATCACGTCGGAAACGCCTGATTCATTCTTGAGTTTCAGCAGATTATGCAGGTTGGGACGGCGCAAGTCCGTATCGATCAGGAGCACGCGCTTGCCCATCTTTGCGAAAGAGATCGACAGGTTGACGGTCGCGGTAGACTTGCCTTCACCCTTGCTCCACGAGGTAACGGCAACGCAGTTGCTGTTCTGCGCGGTCAGGGAGAACACCAGATTGGTGCGGGCGATCTTGTAACCTTCGACGATCGCGAACTTGGAGTCGGATGTCAGGACGTTTTTCGCCTTTTCGGCGCTCTGGGCTTTCTTGCCGTTTTTGCCCTTGCCTTTCGTGTTGATCAGCTTCATTTCTTCTTCGCACCGCCTTCCGATTCAAAGTCGACGATCTCCGCGAATACGGGGATATCATAGATCTTGTACAGATCGTCGCCGGGCTTGATGGTGGTATCGATGATCTCGAGCAGGAAGCTGATCGCCAGCGACAGCACCAGACCGACCAGCAGACCGATCAGCACATATTTGGAACGGTTGGGCGACGAGGGGGACGAGGGCACGTTCGCCTCTTCGACCGTATCGACCTTACCGGCGTCGCCGAAATACTTCTTGAACACCTGCGGAGCCGTATTGGCGACCAGATTCGCGATATTGGCGGCGGTATGGGGGTCGGACGAGGTCGAACTGATGCGCAGGAAGTAGGAATCCTCAACAACGCTGATGGAAATGCTCGCGCCGCTGATGATACTCTTCATATCGGGATCGACGGTAAACAGCGTGGAACAGGTATTCGCCAGCATCTGGGAGGAGGAGATATCGTTCATGTTGACTTTCTCTCCGGAAAGAGATTTGGAGTTGGAGCCGGAACTGATATCGCTCTCAAAGGTGGAGCCGTTCTGTACCAAGATCAGCGCGCTGGTAGAGTACATCGGCGTCACCATATACGTAACGTACAGGAAAGCGATCACGCCTCCCAGCAGCGTCACGATAATGATCAGCTTGATATGCTGCAGAAACATCTTCAACAGATCAGCGATCGTGATTTGCTTTTTCATAAATGCCTCCTGTCGGGCGGGGATATGCCTGCCGGACGGTATATTCCCCTATTTAATCATTGTATATTATACCGCAAAGTATCCGTTTATTATTCTTATTCAGAATTATTCGAAAGATATTTTTCTTATTCGACAAAATAGTGGTCAGCGGGGAGTTGTTAATGATCGGTGAGCTGCGTCCACCGGCGTCGATAGTCAATATCGTCAGCATAAGAAAAAATAACCTTTCCGTAGGGTAGCCATCCGAAAAACTACCGACTGCCAACTAAAAACTAACAACTGACAAAAAACGACCGCCCTGCTGGGCGGCCGCTTTTATGTGTTGGCATCTTCCTATTTTCACACCTCGTCGCCAAGGCACTATCTTCGGCACTACAGGGCTTAACTTCCGTGTTCGGGATGGGAACGGGTGGACCCCCTGCGTCATCAACACCAACTTGTTCGTTTGGAACAGTTGCTATTATAGCACCGGCTTTTTTAAAATGCAAGTACTTTTTTACAAATTTTTAATAATTTTTAAATTTTCGTTTTATTTCATAGTTTTATTTGACTAACCCGCCCGATTTGAGTACAATAGGTATGAACAGCCGATTACTTTGTAACAATCAGTATCTGCTCAAGGTGTTTGGCTGAACGAAAAACCGAGGTGTTATGATGAAACGCACATTATCTATCGTATTAGCTCTGTGCATGCTCCTGTCATGCGCGATCTTCTTCACCGGCTGCTCCTCAACCGCGGGCGGCAACAACTGGCCTGTCACCGTGGGCGGCGCGACCATCGACAAAGAACCGCAGAATATCGTCGTGCTCAACGATTGCTTTGCGGATATCATCTCCTATATCGGATATGACATCAGGATGGTAGGACGTTCCGACGAGTGTGATCAGGAATTTCTGCATGTCGTCCCGTCTGTCGGCAAAGCGGCGTCTCCCGACGTCAATGCGATCGCCGCGGCTCAAACGGATCTGGTCATCGCGGACAGCGCTCTCTCCGCAGACGCGAAGGCGTCGATCGAAGCCGGCGGCGCCAAGGTAGTGATCCTCGACGTCCCAACCACCGAAGAGACGCTCAAAGAGACCTACATCAACCTCGGCACCGCTTTGGGAGGAAAGGAAACGGGGCTTGCGAAGGGCGAAAACGGCTATGATGAGCTGCTGGATATGCTCGGCACCATGAATACCGCTACCTCTAACATCGTCTGCACCGTCGCCTATCTGTATCTCAACGAAAGCGGACAGCTGTGCACCTTTGTCAAGGATACGCTCGAATACAAATTCTTCAATTACAACGGCAACACCAATATTTTCAGCAACCAGACCGAGCCTGCCGTCAATCCCGAGGAACTGCGCATCGGCTCGCCGAATTACATCTTCTATGATTCCGAAGACGTTCTCGCCGTCCTCCGGGCCGACGAACAGTACGCTCATCTGCACGCGCTGCAGCACAACGGCACCCTGATGATTTCCCGCAAGGCATTCAACCGCTGCGGCACCTCTGCCGAGGAAGCAATCTACGCCATCCTCAGCTTCATCGAAAAGGATACCAAGGGTACGCCCGACGAAGCGACGCCCGACGACGCCGCACAGCCCGCCGTACAACCTGCCGCGACGCAGGCTCCCGCCGCATCTGCGCCCGAAGCCGACAGCGCCGACGCCATCCCGGATGAAGAGGTCATCTCCTACAGCGCACAGGACGCCGGAGAATGATATCTTCTTCGTTCACAGAAATCACAGAACGAAAAGGGCATCGCCCCTCGTCCGATCGATACAATATTTAACAAAATACAGAAAACCACTCAACAAAAACAACGCTTGCAGCTCCATAAAAAGAGTCGCAAGCGTTGATTCTTTATGTCGTTATTTCAATCCAAAACGCGTCAGCGTCTCCCGCAACCATCCGCCGTTCACCATTCACCGTTAACCGACTACGGTCACGGTTCTCGTCACCCTTGTCTTTAAATGAAAATCATCGGTGACGGTATAGCTCAGATAATAGACGCCGGGCTTATCGGACAGCACCTCGCCGGCAATCTTGACGCGGTTCGTGATATCGTTGCCGCAGATATCGGCAGCGGTCACGCCCGCCTTGGGATCAAACGACTTGCCCTTTTTCAGCTCGAGATCCTCAACGCCGGTAAGGGTCGGCATCTTTCCCAGATACGGATTCCCCTCGGTGTCGTCGGTGGGATCCCACTTCGCGTCGGCGGGGATCTTCACGGAAGCAGGCTTGCCGAGCGGATCGGATCTTTTGTCCGCATCGATGACGTGGACAGGGGTATCGAGATCGCAGTTCTTCATGATCCAATAGACGTCCGATACCATCATGCGCACACAGCCCTGTGAGGCGGGTTCGCCGAGCTTGTTGAATTCCGCCGCCTCGAGCGAGTCGTGGGTCGCGGTCGCATACGGCGTACTGTGAAACAGATAGGGTCCCGAGAAACCGGACACAAACATTCCGTAGACGTCGCCGTACAGCGGATGCCACGGCTCCTGAAAATAGATGGAGAAGTCGCCCGTGACGGTGATATCGCTGCCGCCGGTACCGCAGGAGCAGACCATCGCCCTGACAGGCACGGTATACTCGCCGTTGTCGTCCTTGGTGTAAACGGTAACGGTATTGGTGCGGCGGTTGACGGTGATGCTGTAGATATCCCGGTTGCCGGCGGCGACGTTTTTCGCCTGCACATCCTCGTTCGCTTTGATCGCGGTCGTCACCTCGTCGGGGCGCTCCGGCTCGGGGTTCTGTGACACATTGAACGTACACTCCGCCGAGAAATTCCGCGACTTTGCCGTCACGACAGCCGTACCGGCAGAGAGCGCGTCGGTATGACCGGCAGCGTCCACGCGGACGACGGCAGGATCGGAGGACTCGAACTCGACCTCCTCCATTTTGATGGAAGAAGGCATCGTGAGCATGTAGATATCTCCGGTCAAGACCTCGATCACCGAAGGCTCTCCCGCCTGCATCTGAAGACTGACGGCGCCGTTATCCGCGTGCTTGTTTTTCAGGTCGATAAAGCGCCAAACCATCAGCGCTACAGCCGCGACAAGCACAACGGATATCGCGATGATCGCTATTACTCTTTTTGTGTTTCCTTTTCGATCGTAACGGTATTTGCTACCGTATCTCATTACTTTCATCGGTTTCATACTCATGATTATACACGATTTTTCAGTATTTATCAAGTTACAGTTTTTTACGTCTGTATTCACCTGCGGAAATGATTGCAAAATCCACCGCGCCATGTTAGAATAGACCCATGAATGATTTTTGTATTTACGCGAAAAAATGCAGCTCCTGCCACTTATGCAACTTAAGCTATGAGGAACAGCTGCGCTATAAAGAAAATATCTGCCGCAAAACCGTCGGCAAGCTCTGCCGCGTCGAGCCGATCACCGCATCCCCGAAAACGGAGGGCTACCGCAACAAGGCGCAGTTCGTCTACAAGCGCGACGGCAAGCGCATCGTCAGCGGACTGTACAAGTCGGCGACCCGCAGCGTGATGGCTGCCGAAAGCTGCAGCGTCTGCTCCGAGAACGCGAACGAGATCACCGCGGCTTTGGCAAAGCTGTTCCAAAGCTTCAAAGTCATGCCCTACGATCCGTATACGGGCAAAGGCTGGCTAAAAAGCGTCGTGATCCGCGAGGCAGTCGCGACAGGCGAAGTGATGGCGGTCATCAACGGCGCGGACAGCATCTTCCCTGCAAAGCGCACTTTTGCCGCCGCATTGCAGAAGGCTTGTGCTCAGCTCACCACCGCCGTGTGTACCGTCAACCGTGACAAAACCAAGCTGTTTACCGGCAAGCAGAGCGATATTCTCTTCGGCGGGGGCAGGATCACCGACGTTTTGTGCGGCGAAAGATTCATCCTCTCTCCCTCCTCGTTTTATCAGATCAACCACGACCAGACGGAACAGCTTTATACCAAAGCTATCGAACTGGCTCAGCTCAGCGGAAGGGAGACCGTCCTCGACGCCTACTGCGGCGTCGGCGCCATCGGCATCGTCGCCTCCCGCCGCGCAAAAACCGTCTGCGCGGTGGAGCTTAATCCCGCCGCCATCGCCGACGCCAAGCGCAACGCGAAGCAAAACGGGATCGAGAACATCCGCTTCACCGCCGCCGACAGCAAAGAATACGCCAAAAAACTGGCGGAAAACAACGTGCACATCGACGCCGCTTTCATCGACCCTCCGCGCGCGGGCTGCTCCGCTTCCTTCCTCAACTCGCTCGCAAAGCTCTCCCCCGACCGCATCGTCTACATCTCCTGCAATCCCGAAACGCAGGCGCGGGATATCCGGATACTTGGCAGGCTCGGCTATCAGGCGCAGGTATGTTATCCGTTCGATATGTTCCCGCACACGAATCATACAGAGACGGTTGTTCTTTTAAGTCGGAAAAATATCGACGATCATCTTGAGTTTACTTGGACGGATAGAGAATTCGGAACAAAGAAAGGTACATTATCATGAATTACGAAACATTGTTTGATCTATTTGATAGAAAGTGCAGAAACATTGACGAGACTTCTTTCTATTTCAAAACGGATCCGAACGAAGTGGAACATTATATTGGATATTTGCCGCAATATGAAATGCCATACTGGGTAGGTTACTGTGACATTGAAAACGGTTGGGAATGTAAAACCGCAAAAGAACTCTTTGAAGCTCCGATATTTGACGGCAAGTCCATAAAGGACCGATGGGATGAGATTATATTGTTACAAATAGGCGGAATCAGCTTTGATGAATGGAAAATAGATTATTGTCTGTAAAGAATTGATTTCTTACCGAATGAAACGCACGTTGAAACGATTTGTCTTTTGATGAAAACCGGATAATAATGTGTAAAAAAAGGGGCTGTCGCATTAAGAAAAGCGATAGCCCTTAAGTTGTGTCATCCTGAGCAAAGTGAAGGATCTTATAGTGCAATTTATCCAAATATATGACACCTGTTATGTGTCATATAACGGAAAAGTCAGCGCTTTAAGATTCTTCGGATGAATCCTCAGGATGACATTTTTTACGTTCGTGTTTTGACTTTCATCGTATTTTTTAATAAAACGCACTATGATTCTTCGGCAGAGCCTCAGAATGATCTTTTTTTATTTTGCGACAGCTCCTTTTTTATTCTATAACAGAAAATTATCAGTACGATCCGCCTATCGCGACATTCGTCTGCAGTTTACTCAGGTACCGCTGGATATTGCTGACGTCGATGACAGTCAGCGCGCCGTCCTCATCCACGTCGCCGTGCATCAGCGTAACGTCGGGATATGTTACGGCGATGTAGGCGATACGGCGCCGGATCAATGTCACGTCGATCGACTCGACCGCGCCGTTGCCGTCCGCGTCGCCGCGGATCAGCACGGGAGCCGCCGGCGTGCTTTCCAGATGTTTCACGCCGCCGCTGCCCTTGACCGTGACGACATACTTCTTGGTGACGCCGTTGTTCGACTTGACCGTTATTGTCGCTCTGCCTTCCCCTACGCCGTATACCATACCGCTCGCATCAACCGCGGCTACATCCTCGTTGCTGCTGGTGAAGGTAAACGAAGCGAGCGCATTGGTGGGACGCACGTCGGGAACGATATGGAATATCGCGCCTACGCCCATCTCTGCGCCGACCTTTCCCTTTGTATCCCATGGGATATAGTAATCTGTCAGCGACGCGCCGGAGGAATAATGAGAGTCCGCGGAATTACGTCCGAAGGAATCGTTCTCTTTGCAGCCTACGGTCGTATTGCTGCCGATCACGGAATTCCCCGGGCTGGAAGAAGTGATCCAAATACCGGACTTGGAGCAATTGCGGATACGGTTCCATTTGAGACTGTCCGACCTGGAATCGGCAAGGAACAATCCGGTATTCACGGTGTTCAGGATATCGTTGTCCTCGATCTTATCGAGGGACATGTCGTAGATGCCGATGCCGTATTTTCCGCTTTTTTCGATCCGGTTGAAACAGACCTTATTGACCTTGCCGCCTCCGCCGCCGTCAAGATGGATACCGTTGGTCTCGGCATTCCTGATATAGTTATAGCTGACGGCGCTCGCGCTCACGTTATCGCGGAACTTGATACCGTGATACTCTTCACCGCCAACAACAGTGTTTTTGGAGCAGATGATCTCGTTGTCCGCTACGCTGACATTGCGCGCGTCCTCCACGCGGACGCCGTTGCCGCGGACGTCGATATAATTGTCATGGATACTCGCGCCGTCGATATAGTAATCGCCCGCGGGCAGACCGCCGCTTTCATCGCCGCTGTCGACGGGTGATCTCTCGTCGAGCTTCTCGCCCAGCACCGCGATGCCCTGACTGGAATACCACGAGTAAGCATCTGCTGTCGAACCGATGTTTTTCAGGATATTATAATAGATCTTGATATTGGATTTCGGCGGCGTCTGATAAGAATCGGACGCATGGCTCTGGGTGCCGCCCTTCTGCGCGAGCTTGCCCGACAGATAGGTACAGCCGCCCGGCTCGGAGTAAACCGTAATGCCGCGCGGTGCGTTCTCAATAACATTGCGGCTGATATCCACGTTCGTCCAGTTCATGCCCTGCACCGCGATACTGCTCATATCCTTGAAAGTATTATTGCGGATCGTGATATAGTTGTGCGGACGGTTATGCACCGCCGTATGCGAGCCGACCGCGCGGGGCATATTCTCGAAGTAACAGTTTTCGATCAGCACGTTTGTGACCGGCAGATCCTCGCACCGTCCGTTGGTGATATGGAAGGGATGGAGCACGTCGATCTGGATCGCCTCATAACCGTAGTTGCCGGGGGTCAGGCGCTGATCGCTGAAGGTACAGCCGCGGACGGTCAAGCCGTCAACGCCCGCGAACTCGGTCATATGTCCTTCTTTCTCGTTCTTCACGGTGACGTCCTCCATCGTGAAGTTCTTGGTATGAAAGGCTTTGATGATCGTATTCTCACCGAAATTGCCGTCGAACGTACCGCCGATCACGCGGATATTCTCATAAACGTAGCCGGTGACGCCGCTGTTCACGCCGTCCTCACTGCCGACGCGCAGCATATTGCCCGCGCCAGCGCCCGAACGCTTCAGCGTCACATTTGTCAGAAAGAGCGTCGTGTTGCTGTACACGCGCAGGACAGAATCCAGATTGTAACTGCCCTCGGCTGCCGTGACCGTGTAAGGATGATCCGCGGTCGCGTATTCGTGCGCCTCGTCCAGCGCGCGCTGTACCGCCCGACGAAAGCCGTAGCTGCCGATCTCATCCTGACCGACATAGAGATATGTCCCTTCTTCGGATTCGGCATACGCACAGAACGCCGTCATCCCGACAAGCATAGATAGGATCAGAACCATACTGACAATGAGTTTATAGAAAGATTTCATCGAACCACCTCTTTCTGTATTACTTTATACTTTACGCCGATACTTTCCCGCTGTCAAGGCGGCAAAGCGGACAAATCGCAAGAATCTTTACATTTTTAAAAAAGTGATTGTCAAAGCGTCTTTTCTGTGGTAAACTTTCTGTGTATGTTTTACTTTCAGAAACCAAAAAGAGGAAGTGCAAATAATATGAGAATCGGCAAAAAGTGCGTATCTGTCCTGCTGGCAGTACTCACCGTCCTGACCGTGATGCTCGCCGGCGCTGTTCCCGGCACGGTCAAAACGGAGGCGGCGGGCTGGAACGGCTGGAACTACGGCGGCGGTACGCTGTACGGATACCAGACCATTCTGGATGCTTACGGCATCGACTACGACGTCTATATGAAGTGGCTGGACGACCACGACAAGGACAGCCCCAACCCCGATTATTACTTAGGCACCCCGTACGTCGGTCAGGATCACCGCAACCCTCACGGCGACTGTCAGGGCGCTTACGGCGCGTACGACGTTCCCGGGCGCGAGGGTCTGAACTGCACCGGCTTCGTCTGGCATGTGCTGTACAAGGCGGCTGTCCACTCCGGCGCATCGCGTTCACAGATCAACCGTCTGGGCGTCATGGGCGGCGTTCTCTCGTCTTGGAGCACCTACGGCGTGTACCGTATCTGGTTCAACTCGCTCGAGGACGCGTATGATTCCGGCGTCATGGAAAAGGGCGACGTCATGTGGATCTACGGCTCCAAGGACAACCACAACGCCATCTTCTACGGCGACGATCCCCACGACTGGATGTACTGGGACAGCGCGGGTGAACGCAACCGCTACTGTGAGATCCACGCCATCGGCGCGTGCAGGGGGCTGTGGGTCTGCAAGGTCACCCGTCCGCATAAGATCGAGCTGAAGATCGACACCGCTTCCGGCGGCAGAGGCACCAAGTTCGGCACCAAATATATGGTCTTTGACAGCAAGGCAAAAGCGCAGGCATGCATCAACGCTTCCGACGACGATCCCGCGTGGGAGGAGCGCGAGGGCACCATCGTGCTCGACAGCGACGGTCACGGCTGCTTCCGCACGCAGAAGGCTCCTACCGCAAAAGAGCTTTGGTCGGGCGATAAACCCGTCACCAATCACAGCTATTTCAAGTCCGGTGCGCAAAGAGTCAGCTGCTCCAAAACGTATTACGCAGTTCAGTGGAGCCACTCGCCGGGTATTTCGGAGGATCACGCCATCCATGAGTTCAAGGATTCGGGTCAGCGCACCCCCTCGGGCTACCGCGTGTTCCGTTTCATCGCGCCAATCCGCGTCGACGATCCCGCCTTCTCCGAGATCAAAAGCGTCTCGGACGGCATCCGCATGAAGTGGCAGGCTGTCAAGGGCGCCGGCAAATACCGCATCTATTACAAAAACAGTCAGGGCAGCTGGACGAGGATGGCGGAAACCTCCTCCACCTCCTACCTCGATACGGACGTACGACGCGGCAAATCCTACACCTACACCATCCGCTGCGTCGACAAATACGGCAACTTTATCAGCGATTACAACACCAAGGGCTGGAAGGGAACCTATCAATACCTCGACACTCCCGGGATCACCGATCTCACGGACACTCCCGAGGGCGTGAAGATCAGCTGGAACGCGGTGGAAAATACCATCAACAACGATCCGATACAGTACCGCGTCTATTACAAAAACAGTAAGGGCGGCTGGACGAGGATCGCACAGACCGATAAGACCTCCTGCACAGACGCTGCCGTCGGCGAAGGCAAGCAGTATACCTATACCGTCCGCTGTGTCGACAAGGACGGCGACTTTATCAGCAAATACAACACCGACGGCTGGCAGCACACCTTTAACGGCACAGACGCCCCGCAGATCACCGAAACGATCAGCGAGCCCGACGGCGTGCGCATCCGCTGGAACGCGGTCGAGGGCGTCGCCAAGTACCGCGTCTATTACAAGAACAAGGCGGGCGAATGGAAGAAAATGAGCGACGTCGCGGGTACGGAATATTTCGACGACGATGTTTCTCCCGGCACGACCTACACCTACTCCGTACGCTGTATCAACAGTCAGGGCTATACCGTCAGCGGTATGAACAAGACCGGATGGAAATGTCAGTATATCGGCGTGGATACCCCGCAGATCACCTCGATCCAAAGCGATCCCGACGGCGTCCGCATGAGATGGGATCCCGTTGAAGGTGCGGTGAAGTACCGCGTCTACTACAAAAACAGCAAGGGCAGCTGGGTGAAAGTGGCAGAGACCGCCGGTACTGAATATCTCGACGAAGAGATCAAGCTCAACCAAAGCTATTACTATACCGTCCGCTGTGTCAACAACCGCGGCAAGTTTATGAGCGACTACAACAAGACCGGATGGAAGGGCGGCTTTGAGGGGATTCCCGCGCCGCAGATCACCGAAGCGTACAGCGACGCCGAGGGCGTGCATCTCAAATGGAATGTCGCAGAGGGCGCGTCGAAGTACCGCGTCTACTACAAGAGCAAAACAGGCGAATGGAAGAGCATGGGCGATACTGCCGATACCGAATTCCTCGACGACGACGTTGCCGAGGGCACGGAGTATACCTACTCGATCCGCTGCATCAATCATTCGGGGCGCTTCTCGAGCCCCTACGCGCAGGAATTCAAATACACCTACGCGCCTGTCAACAAAGCAATCGCGGATACCGGCGAAAGTATTGAAATAAACGAAGGCGACAGCACAGGATCCGCCGTTTTAAACGAATATCCCGAGGTTTGGGAATAAGCATAAACAACATCAGCAGGAGCTGCTTTTCACGGCAGCTCCTGCTTTTTTCTATCAGTATAATGTACCTCTCTCCCGGTTTCGCATAGACTGATAACAAGAGTCTACGCGATAAGGATTTGATCATATATGAATCAAGATATCATCATTGGTTTGATGATCCCGTTTTGCGGTACCGCTGTCGGCGCCGCAGCGGTGTTTTTTATGAAAAAGGCGCTTGATCCGAGGGTATCGCGCGCACTGACGGGATTCGCGGCAGGGGTAATGACGGCGGCTTCCGTCTGGAGCCTGATCATCCCCGCGATCGAACAGTCAGAGCACTGGGGACGACTGTCCTTTCTGCCCGCGGTCATCGGCTTTTGGGCGGGAGTTCTCTTCCTGCTGCTGATCGACCGCATCGTCCCCCGCCTGACCCGGACAGCAAACACAGCGAAACATTCCCGCACGGCGATGATGGTGCTGGCGGTCACGCTCCACAACATCCCCGAGGGCATGGCAGTCGGCGTGGCGTACGCGGGCTTTCTGTCGGGAACGGGCAGCATGCCGCTGGCGGGAGCGCTGGCGCTGGCGACAGGTATCGCGATACAGAACATCCCCGAGGGCGCGATCATCTCCATGCCGCTGCACGCGCAGGGGCGAAGCAAAGGGAGCGCCTTTCTCGGCGGCGTACTGTCGGGCGCGGTAGAGCCTGTTTTCGGCGCATTGGCGCTGATCCTTTCGGGGCTGGTGATCCCCGCGATGCCGTGCCTGCTGTCGTTCGCCGCGGGAGCGATGATCTGCGTCGTCGCCCGCGAGCTGATCCCGGAGATGACGCAGGAGGAACGCTCCTGTGTGGGCGTGGTGTTCTACGCCCTCGGCTTCACCGTCATGATGGCGATGGACGTCGCGCTTGGTTAATGAGGAATGAGGAATTAAGGGAAACGCTGATGCGTTTTGATCGATGTACAGACTGATAACAGTAACGCTCATGACTCTTTGAAGCCATGAGCGTTGTTTCTGTTGTGCATTGTTTTCTGTTAATTATTTCAATCGGGTGCGGGCAGAGCCCGCCATTCATTCCTAATTCCTCATTCCTCATTCCTAATTATATCAAAACTTGATGTCATACCAAAGCAGGAACACATACACGGCGTAAACGCGGTTCCACAGCAGGGCTTCGCCGCCGATGAAGCAATCCCACATTTCCTTCATTGCATCCTGATCAAAGAACATCTTTGAAGTTTCCGAGAACAGCTTTTCCTCAACGGATCGATTGTAGCGTTCGTCGGCGAGCCACTTTCGAACCGGTACGGGGAAGCCGACCTTCTTGCGGAAAGCGGACTCATACGGCAGAACGCTGCTCGCCGCTTTGCGGAACACATACTTGTTCTGCTCCTCGCACAGCTGATATTCTGCGGGGATGCGGCTGGCGACCTCAAACAGGCGGTAATCGGAGAACGGCGTATGCAGCTCGATCCCGCAGGCGGTGGAGGTGCGGTCGGTGTTCAGGTAAATGTCGCCCTCCAGCCAGAAGGAGATATCCATCGTCAGCTTGGAGTCGAGCTGATCCTCTTTCTTCGCTTCCTCCCACATTTCAAGGAGCGGATCGGCAGGCTTGACGGTATCGTCATGATCGAGCATCAGGCTTTTGACCACATCCTCAGACATGATATGAGAGCAGGTCAGATAGACCCAATCGCTCGGGATGACGCGCTTGTGAGCGTTATATCCGCCGAAAAACTCGTCGATACCCTCGCCGGAGTAAACGACGTCGGCGTGCTCTTTGACCGCCTGACAGCCAAGCGAGAACGCGACCGCGGAGGCGTCGCCGAGAGGCTGACCCAACTTATCGATCACGGTAGGGATGCGGTCAAAATACTCCTGCGGAGTGATGGTCTTGACGCGGAAGCCTTTGCCCAAAACGGCGGCGGTATCGCGCGCCAAATGCGATTCGTTGAAATCCTCCTCGGCGTAGCCAACGGTGTTGGCGCACTGCGCGTCAGACGCCGCCAGCAGATAGGACGAGTCCACGCCGCCCGACAGGAACGACTCCTTATACGGCAGCTCGGTATCCTCGCGCTCCTCGTTCAAGATCTCATTGACGACCTGCTGTATCTCTTCAGCAAATTCGTCGAGCGTTTTATCCTTTTCGGGCTTGAACAGCGGCTTGAAATAACAGTGTTTTGTCAATTCGCTGCCGTCCCACTCAAGATAATGACCGGGCATGAGCTTGTACACGCCTTCATAAAAGGTCTCTTCACCGATAGGATAGCCATAGAACAGATACTGCTGCAGCATCCGTTTGTTGAGCTTCTTTGTAAAGCGTCTGTCGGACACGATCGCGTCGATATCGCCCGAACAGAGCAGCTCGCCGTCAACAACGGCATAAAACATCTGCTTCTGACCGACCTGATCGCGGAATACACAGCGCTTTTTCCCGTCGTCGATCGCAAAAGCGAACGCGCCGCAAAGGTGCTGTGCGAGCTTAACGCCCCATTTCTCAAAGCCCTTGATCAGAATCTGCTTTTCGCGCTCCTCACGGCTGAGCGGGAGACTGATCCCCAGCTCGTCGCACAAGCGCCTGAAGTTGCGGATATAGCCGCTGAAATACCTGATCTGTACCGTGTTTTCCATATTGTCCCTCCGTGTCGGATTTTGTCAAAATTATACCACCTGAAAAAGCCGCCGTCAATATCTTTACAAAGGATATCCGAAGGGCTATAATGATAATGCAATCATTCCATCATTTGAGATGACTGCGAAAACCCTCAGTCAGCGTGACACAAGCGTCCGCTGACAGCTCCCTTAGGAAAGGGCGCCTGACGAAAGGAGCATTCATATGGAATACAGGAGATTTGACGATAAGATCTATGTCCGGCTGGATAAAAACGACGAAGTGATCGCCTCGCTGCTGAGCGTATGCGAACGGCAAAATCTGACGATCGCTCAGATACAGGGCATCGGAGGGTGTGAAAGCGTCACGGTCGGCGTGTTCGACGCGGAGAAGAGAACGTACAACGAAACGACTGTCGAAGGGTTGTTGGAAATGACCTCTCTCGACGGCAATCTCACTTACTATGAGGGCAAGCCGTATCTGCATCTGCACGCGGCTTTCGCCTACCGTGAGGACGGAGAAATCAAAATGATCTCGGGTCATCTGCTCAGGGCGGTCATCGGACTGACGGGTGAGATCGTCGTCACTCCCGCCGACGGCAGGATCGGCAGAAGATACGACGAGGAGCTCGGCATCCGCGTCTGGGATTTCGTTTGATTTGCGGCTCTTATTGATTATGAATAATAAACATTCCTCAGCGGACGCGGCTTTTGTCGTGTCCGTCTTTTTGCACGGTTTTGTTCATACTTTCTCTGCTAATTATTCACGAAATGTCCGTAGACACAAAAGGGATTATTTGCTATACTTCTTATAGTGTGTCATCATATATATGACTCCGAATACGACTTATTTGTCAATCAAAGAGGTAATTATGAAACGATTACTGATTTTTCTTTTATGCTCCGTGATGGCGCTGAGCTCCCTGAGCTTTGCGTCAGGAGCTGCCGAAACAGATACCGCCGATACGGCGGCGCAGACCGAGATCGCCGCAGAAGCGGCCAGCGTTGAGATCGCGGATGAAGCCGCCGATAATGATACGGCTGAAGTCGGCGCTACCGCCGACGAGGTCGCTGCTACCGGCTGGAATCTTCTTACCGAAGCGCAGTTCCAGAGCAAGCTCGCCGCCCTGCGCTCCAAATATCCCAACGGCAGTATCTGGGAAGGCGTCTATTATGAATACGGCAACGCGAAAGCGTGGACCTGCTGGGCATATGCCTGCCAGATGATGTACGAGATCTTCGGCGCGCGATTCTACGCCGACAATCTGATGAAGTATAAAGATACCAGCGTCAATTCGATCACCGCGGGCGACTGGGTCCGCATCGACTGGGATTCTCACTCCATCTTTATCACCAAGGTCACCGACAGCGGCGTCTACTACACAGACGGCAACGGTACCGGCGTATACAATCAGGTGCGCTGGGACGGCTACTATTCATGGTCGGAGCTGCGCGCCAGATTCACTTACCGCATCCACCTGCCAGGCAACAATCTGGTCGGCGAAGAGATCAAGCACACGATCGCTTACAACGCCAACGGCGGCAGCGGCAGTATGTCTTCACAGAGCGTTTCGGCGGGCAAAGGCTTTTCGATCAAAGAGAATGAATTCTCCCGCTCCGGCTACACCTTTGCCGGCTACACCGTCAAGCGTTCCTATGACAACAAATGGTTCGTCCTCGACGGCAAGAAGTGGCAGAGCGAGAGCGATATCTATAACAACGGATACCGTTACGCGATCTACTATCCCGACGAGCCCTACAACATGAGTTCAAACTGGCTGGGCGATCATGTAGAGGCCACCACCTTCACCTTCTACGCCCAGTGGCTGCCCAACACAGCCACCATTGAATTTGCCGATAATTACAGCGGCTACAACTATATGCTCGGTTCGGATCTGAAAAGCGGCTATGACAAGTATCTCTATGCCCGCGATACCTCCGTATACTCCGTATCGGTGGACAGTTCCGAAACACTGAACAACGCGAGCTCCCTGAAGATCACCGGCAAATCCGCCGGTTCATCGGGAAATGATCTGGCGTTCATTACCTCGACCAACAAAGGCTACGGCAATGGTTACAGCCCGGCGGGCACGGTCGGCGACGACAAAACCCTCACGCTGCATTTTTACGCCAAGTCGAGCGTCGACGGCGCAAAGATGTATTTCCGCTGGGGCTTCACGACGAAAACCGTTTCCGTCACCCTTTCCAAAAGCTGGAAGCCCTACACCGTAGACCTGCCGAAAAACCGCTACTGCGGCTACGCGCTGCATCCCTACTTTGACAAAGCGGGCACCTTCTACCTCAACTCGCTCGCGCTGGGCGATTACGACTGGACCTCCAACGTCATACCGGAAACCGGTACATGGGCGGCTTCCTCCGAGAAAGTGACGCTCGGCGACGTGCCCGGCACCCTGCCCGTCCCCAACCGCGAAGGCTACACCTTTGACGGCTGGTATACTGCGGCGGAGGGCGGAAAGGAGATCACCGCCAAAACCGTGATCGATATGCCGACCGTACGCCTCTATGCCCACTGGCTCAAAAACGTATCCTACACACCCGCAAAAACCGTCACGTACAACGGTCACCTGTATGAGCTGTACGACAACGCGATGGAATGGGAGGACGCGGCGGACTTCTGCGCTATGATGGGCGGTCACCTGATCACGCTCTCTGACGCGAACGAAAACGAGACCGTGTACAACATGATCAAGGGCCGTCAGGGCTTTTGCTGGATCGGCTTGAACTGTGTCGATGAAAAGACCGATTGGCAGTGGGTAGACGAAACCGACTATTCTTCCTACAACAAGTGGTACAACAGCTCCTACGGCACAAATGATTCCGGCGAGTATTACGGCTTGATGTACGCGATCAATTACGGCACGACCCCTTACGCGTCCACCTGGAACAAATGCAAAAGCAGCGATTACTTCTGCTCCTACTACGGCTACCGTAATTCATTTTTCATTTGTGAATACAACGTCCTGCTCGGCGACGCCGACAGCAACGGCAAGGTCGAATCCATCGACTCGGTATTGATCCAGCGCAAATGCGGCGGGCTGCAAACAAATATCGACGACAGCCTTTGGGAGCGCGGCGACGTCAACTTCGACGGAATGACGAACATCCTCGACGTCACCTGCATCCAGCGCTATCTTGCGGGAATCGATACTCTGTATCCGGTCGGGATCTGGACATAATCGATAGTTCCAAAAGCGGACGCCCTTACGACGTCCGCTTTTTCACCTCTTGACACATTTTGTACTCAGTGCTAATATACTATTGTCAGGGAGACCTGATAAACTGAATCATCTTCGGGGTAGGGTGAGATTCCCGACCGGCAGTATAGTCTGCGAGCGCCGTCAAAGGCGCATGATACGGTGCGATTCCGTAACCGACGGTAAAGTCCGGATGAGAGAAGATATGATTGTATCAAATACTCCGTAGGTACCCGACCTGCGGAGCTTTTTTGTGCAAAATCCAAATCATGTCTTGCGGAAAACCGCAAAGGAGAAATGATGACACAAACAAAATCAAACGAACGGCTCAAAGCCCTGCTCTGCATGGCGATGCTGACCGCCCTCGCCGTCGCCGCCGATATCTTTCTGCGCATCCCGGGCATCGGCGGCTTTCTGACATATGAGCCGAAGGACGTCATCCTTACCATCGGCGCCTTTATCTTCGGCCCCGTCGCGGGACTGATCATGTCGCTGATCGTCTGTCTGATCGAGATGATCACCGTCAGCACCACGGGTCTGATCGGACTGCTGATGAACTTCCTCGCTTCAGGCGTGTTCGTCGGTATCAGCGCGATCATCTACCGGCGCAAAATGACGATCTCCCGCGCTATCGTCGGACTGATCGCCGGATCTGTTTCGATGACGGTCATCATGCTGCTGTGGAACTACATCATGACGCCGATCTTTATGGGCGTCCCGCGCGAGGCGGTGCTGGAAATGTTCCTCCCCCTGCTGGTGCCGTTCAACCTTCTGAAAGCGGCGCTGAACAGCGCGCTGATCCTCTTCCTCTACAAGGGCGTCGTTACCGCGCTCAGAAAATCGCGCCTGATCCCCGAAAGGGAGAGCAACGACGGCGAGAAGAAGCGCTCCAACACCATCCTGATCGTCAGCATCTCGGCGGTACTGGTCGTCACTCTCGTGCTGGTCATGCTGATTTTTGCGGGAATTCTGTGATTCGCATTGTGATAAAGAACAACGGTCTGCTTTTACGGCAGACCGTTGTTTTTTATCGTAGTTATTATGTTAATTCTCCGATGGGATAACCGATCTGCAGCTGAGCGAGATACCGCTGTATCGCGGTCGCATCCGTGATCGTGACCACGCCGTCGCGGTCGACGTCGCCGCGCGACAGTTCCTCCGCCGAAAACGGCGTTTCCATTCCGGCGATGTGCCTTTGCAGCCATGTCGCGTCAACGGTCTCCACAGCGCCGCTGCCGTCCGTATCGCCGAGGATGTATCTGACGGGCGGTACATACTGCGCGCTGATGTCGAAATCGGACAGATCGATCGTTCCCCATCCGTAGGTAGTATCGAAACCGGCGTCGCCCAGATCGACGGCATGTTCCTTCAATATGTCATACACCGCGTCCTGATCCACGCGCTTGTCCCATGTCTTCAGCAGAGCCGCCGCGGCAGCCGCGTGAGGAGCCGCCAGCGAGGTGCCTGTATCCACGAAAGCAGAGGTCAAGCCGCTCTTATACGGCGCCCAGATCATCACACCCGGCATCGCGAAATCCACTGCGGAACCTGTATTGGCGTTCTCGCCGATCACGTTGTTTTTATCGATCGAGGTGACGGTCAGCACGTTGCTCTTATTGGCGGGATATTGGTCGCCCGCTTCGCCCTGTTCATTGCCCGCCGCGGCGACCACGACGATCCCGGCGTCCACTGCCGCCTCGATCGCCTCGTCCAGAATCGTCAGGCTGTGGCTGGGATCTGAGGCGCTCAGGCTGAGGTTGATCACGTCCGCGTCATGCTCGATGGCATAGTAAATGCCCTTTTCCACGTTCTTCATATTACCCCTGCCGCTTTTATCGTTCACCTTGATCGGCAGGATCTTGACGTTGGAGGAGGTAGCGTCGGCAATGATGCCGCTGACCATCGTCCCGTGGTACTGATCGTCGTTACAGTCGGCGGTATTGTTGATGAAATTCCATCCGTCGACATACCGTCCTTTGAGAAAGCGGTTATCGGTATTCAGTCCCGAATCGATGACCGCGACCCGCACCTCGGGCAGCGCTTTGCCGCTGTTTTCGAGCTTTTCCTGCAAAACGTCCAGCCCCGTGTGCCTGACGCCCCAGCTCATATAGCCGAGCCGATAACCGCTCAGCGCGCCGGTATCCGTTAAGTCGTCGCGTGAATCCGCGCAAAACCCAACTGTGCCTGCCGATATGGCTATCATTCCCGCCAAGAGGATCGACAGCCATCGAATCATTCTTTCTTTCATACTGTTCTCCGATCTGCTGCTTTGTCAGATGTCTTTTATTGATATTATAATCGATATACGCAATGACGACAAGACCCATAGGGGATTTTTCTCATGGATACTTAGGGGATTTTCTCATGGATACCCCCTTGCACATTCACGCTCTTTATACTATAATAAGCTTTGAAAAGAGGGATTGGATGAGTAAAGCGCTGCATCATTTCAAAACCATCACCCGCCACCGCCATCAGGTCATCAAAAACTGCTTTAAAGCAGGCATCCCGTGGCAGGGATTGAAGCACGATCTTTCCAAATACTCGTGGACGGAGTTTACAGAAGGCGCGCGCTACTGGCAGGGCACCCGCAGCCCCAACGACCGCGAGCGCGAGATCAAGGGCTACAGCGAGGCGTGGATGCACCACAAAGGCCGCAACCGCCATCACTTTGAATACTGGACGGACTACTCCCCCGTCGACCGCAAGATCCGACCCGTCGAGATGCCGGTGCGCTATGTCGTAGAGATGTTCTGCGACCGCGTCGCCGCATGCAAGATCTATCAGGGCGGGGAGTACACCGACAAAAGCCCGCTGGAATACTTTATCAGAGGCAAAGAGCGCAAGGGACGCACCTTCCGCGGCGAAATGATCCACCCCGCCACCTGCGACCTGATCGAAAGCTACCTGAGCTATCTCGCCGAAAACGGAGAGGAAAAGGCGTTCGCCTACCTGCGCGGCGTCATCAGGCAGGATAAGAAGGACAGAAAAGCACGAAAGAAGGAACTGAAAAATGCCGGTGCAGTTTGATCCGATCGTCAACGAACGCGCCCTGCGCGTTCAGCGCGTCGCGCTGAGGATGAAGCAGTACCACCGCGGCGACATTGAAAAGATACAGCACTTCGTCCGCGTCTACACGCTGGCGAAATCCATCGGCGAGCTGGAACACCTCAACGACGAGGAACAGCTCGACGTAGAACTCGCGGCGGTCGTGCATAACGTAGAAGGCGACCGCGTACCCGTCGTGCGCGATATCCTGCGCGACTGTGAGATCGGCGACGCGGCGGCGATGAAAATCTGTCACATGGTGGAAAACATTGAGAACTACGACCACATCGGCACCCTCGACCACCAGATCCTGATCGAGGCAAAGCTGATCGTCGATTTCAAAGAAAAGAACACGCCCGAAAAAGAGATCATCCGCAAAGCCGAGGATATCTTCCTCACCAACACCGGCAAGCTCTTTTTGAAGCGCGCGTTTCATCTATAGGCTTCTTTCGTGAAATGGAACTTTAACATATGCTTTGTAGGGGAGGGTCTTGACCCTCCCCTAACGCTTGTTCAAACGCCGCCCAAGCGCGGAGCAAATCTCTGCTTCTGTAGGGATGGTCACTGACCATCCGCAGAATGACAGGCGTTTAATACTAATTTATCGAAAACGAGAGATAGAAGAAAAACGTATCTGTCAAACGACGAGCAATGCTCGTCCCTACGATAGCGTGGTACCCTATCAAATGACAATATATAACTGACAATATATAACAGCTCCCTCTGTCGAAATGTGAGACAAAGGGAGCATATTAATATCACTCAACCAACCGTCCAAAGAGGTTTCGTCCTGGTGACGTGCTTATAGATCGCGTTGTAATCGAACATATTGACCTTACCGTCACCGGTCACGTCGGCGCAGGCTCTCTGATAAGAGCCTTCTGCTAACTCGGGGTTCTTGGCAACGTGCTTGTAGACCGCATTGTAGTCGAACATATTGACCTTGCCGTCGTTCGTCGCGTCGCCGATCGGACAGATCTTAACGTCCTGCGTTTTGCTGTCGGTGAACAGGAGTTTGAATTCATATTGGCGGGTGACGTGGTTCTTTTTGCTGACCGTCAATCTGTACTTAACGTTTTTCTCTAAACCGCCGAACTGATAGGCGGCGCTGTTGCCGTCAAGCACGGCTTTGTCGACGAGTTTATAGAAGCCTCCGGAGGTCACGCTGTCCAGCCTGAGCGTTACCTTGTCGCTGCTGTCGAGAAAGCTCGTCACCGTACCGCTGAGGAAATTGGCGGTGCAGGTGTAGGTGCGCTCCACATATATTCTCTGTCCCCAGCCGCCTACCGTAGCCGACTTTCCGTTGATAGCAGCGGTTACGTTTTCGCCGTCATCGCCAAACTCATAGCCGGAATTCGATCTCATATAAATTCTGAAAAGATAGGACTTACCGCTTTCAAACGGTTCATTATAAGAAAGCTTATCATGCCAATCGCCGTTCTCGTAATGATACCACTCCGGCGGCTCTATCTCACTCGGCTTGTAGTTCGCTCCTGCGGGAACGGAAACGGTATAATCCGGCGTCTGTCCGGCAACAGGCTCGGTCAGATCGAGAACGGAAACAGAATCGATTATGCCGATGGGACAGACGTAGACACACTCTACCCATATTCTCGATCCATCGCCGTTTACCGTCGCCGGTTTTCCGTTGATAGTAGCGGTTACATTTTCGCCGTCATCGCCAAACACGTAGCCGGGATAGGTGTGCAGATAGAGTACAACCTGATAGGTCTTACCGCCTTCAAAAGTTTCCCAAGCACAATTAACAACAGAGCCGTTCTCGATCAGATTCCACTCCGGAAAAAGCACCTGATCTTCGTAGTAGTTTGCTCCTGCGGGAACGGAAACAGTTTCGTCCGGCTCCTGTCCGGGAACAGGCTCGTCCAGATTGACGGAAACAGAAGTGATTTTGAAGAAGCAGGTGTAGGTACGCTCCACCCAAACTTTATTACCGTAGCTGCTTACCGTCGCTTCTTTTCCGTTGATGGTACCGGTCGCGGTTTCTCTGTCGGCAAACTCATAGCCGGAGTTGGCGTTCAGATAGATATAAGCCGTATAGATATTACCGCTTTTAAATGTACCGTTAGTAAAGACAGGATCGAGACCGGCGCTTTCGTCTTTTTCTCTCCACTCCACATACCCTACCGTGTAGTGTACTCCCGCGGGGACGGAAACGGTATAGTCGGGCGTCTGTCCGGGAACAGGCTCGTCCAGATCGATGACTTCAAAATAACTGATAACATCTCCTGTTCCGGCGGCGTCCGTATCAGCCGCGCCCGCCGCGATCGGCAGCGCGGTAAATACGCTGAGCAGCAGAACTGCCGCAAGAAAGATGGATATTATTCGCTTTCCCACAGAAAAACCTCCTTAGTAAACTTCCCCGGTGCAAGCGCAAAATGTCCGCTTTTCCTTTACCCTCATAACCGGTCACTTGTCACTGCCCACTGCTCACTAATCACTCCGTCCACAGCGGCTTCGTCTTGGCGACGTGCTTATAGATCGCGTTGTAATCAAACATATTGACCTTGCCGTCTCCGGTCACGTCGGCACACGCCTTCTGATAGGAGCCTTCTGCCAGCTCGGGGTTCCTGGCAACGTGCTTATAGACCGCGTTGTAGTCGAACATATTGACCTTGCCGTCGTTGGTCGCGTCGCCAATCGGGCAGATCTTCACGTCCTTTGTCGTGTCGCCATTGACGACGGTCTTGTAACTGCGTTTGACGTGGTTTTTCTTCATCACCCATAACGTATAGGTGCCCGCTTCTACGTTCGGGATACTGTAGCTCGCGTTATTGCCGGTCACGGTCGTGCTGTATTTCAGTTCGACGCCCTGAACCAATTCGATCGTGACGGGTTCGCTGTCGCTCAGGTAGCTTGTCGCCGTGCCGCTGAGGGTAGCGCCGGAGGACTCCGTACAGGTGAAGGCGCGGTATACGCCGATCGAGCTGCTGCTGTAACATATCACCTCAGCGTCTTTCCCGTTCAGGGTGGCGCTGATATTTGAAGCGAAGGAATATCCGGCGGCAGACTCCAGAAGCACCGTGGCAGTATACTGCTTGTCTGCTTCGAAGGTATCGTTTTCGGTCATATCCTTATTATCCGTATCGTTGTGCCATAATACGCCGTTCACCCATGTTCCGTCGGTGAAATCCTCCTCCACATGATATCCGCTGCCTGCGGGAACGCTCGCGGAATAGGTCGGCGCGGCTCCCGCGACAGGCTCGATCAGATCGGTTACGGAAACATCGGTGACAGCAATCGTTGCCGCCGATGCCGTAAAGGTAACGACGTAATAATCCACGCCGCGGACGGTAATCTTGTTCGCCGCCTTGCCGTTGATGAGATAGAAGGTGTCATCGGTCAGATAGTACCCTCTTTTCGCCGTGAATTTTACCTGCACCTGATAGGTCTTGCCCTCGATGAATGTTTCGTCGGCGGTCATGGTGCGGGCGGTGCGTCCGGTGCCGTAGATCCAATCGCCGATCGTCGCTGTATATTTCGTGCTGTCGGCGGGAACGGCGGTGTAATCCGGATTTTGTCCGGCGACAGGCTCGGTCACGGTGCAGGAAACGGATGCGAGGGGCTTCGGCTGATTCGGACAGGTGAAGGTGCGAGATACTTTGATCGTGCTGCCACCACCATAGCGTGAAATCGAAGCGCTTAACCCGTTCACGGTTCCGCTGACTCTTGAAGCAAAGGAATAATTATCATTGATAGTCTTCAAAAACACGAGTACGGTATACTGCTTGCCGCTCTCGAAGGTATCGCTTTCGGTCATATCCTTTTTATCTGTATCGTTGTACCATCCTACTCCGTTCTGCAAGTATCCGGCGTAGTACATGTTTTCTGTTCGATCCACTTCATAATACTTATCGAGTGGTGATACGTCTGCGGAATAGGACGGCGCGGCTCCCGCGACAGGTTCAACTACGCCCGTGACCTCGACCGAGGAGATCGCGACGGCAGGCAGGCGTTCAAAGGCGTAATATACGCGGATCGTGCCGTCGCCGTAATCTACAATCTCAGCGTCTGTACCGTTCAAAGTACCGCTGATATAGGAAGCAAAGGAATGGCTGCTGTCGGCAGGCTTCAGACTCACATAAACCGCATAATGCTTGCCGCTCTCGAAGGTATCGCTTTCGGTCATAGGTTTACCGTTTGTCCTGTTATACCACTGTACGCCGTGATGAATGGTTTCGGTGGTGAGATCATCCACTTGATATCCCTTGCCGGAGGGTACGGTCGCGGAATAGGTCGGCGCGGCTCCCGCGACAGGCTCAGTCACGCCCATGACCTCGACCCTTGAGACCTCGCCCTGACCGACCGGTTCATCCTCACCGTGACAGGTGAAGGTATATGACATAACGATCCTTTCGTTCGGCTTTAAGACGCTGACCGTGGCATTTTTCCCGTTGATGGTACCGGTCGGCTCGTCGGTGAAATGACGCCCGTAGGCGCCGGGGATCAGATAGATTTTGCAGGTATACACCTTTCCTCCCTCGAACCGGGAGTTGACCTCGGCGTCGGTATCGGCTTCATACCATTTTATTATACCGTCAATCATATACCCGGCGTTGTCGGGAACGACAGGGACAGAAAGATCATACTGTCCCGACATAGGCTTGGCAACACCCGTGACCTCGACCGCGTCGATCGGTTTATTCTCACAGTAAAAATAAGTGTTCATAGAAATGGTTTTGGCTCTGCCCCCCATCTCAATATCAACTTCTTTACCGTTGATCGTGCCGCTTAGTGGTATAATAGAGCTTTCATCCTCACCTACAAATGCGTACCATTCGTCGTTTTCGTCTATGACGGTAAGCGTGATCTCAAGACCATAGGTTTTATCCGCAATGAACCTTCCTTCGTCATCCAGCTCGCCAGACCATTCGACGTCCTTGACCTTATACAAGTCGCCGTTCGCTGCGCCTTCGGGTATTTGAGGGTTCCTGTCCGGCTTCTTGCCCGGGACAGGCTCCTCGATCGTCACATTTGCGGTATAAAGATGGGTACCGGCTGCGGATACGTCCGTCTCTGCCGCGAGCGCCGTCAGCGGCAGCGCCGAAAGAAACAGAACGAGGGCTAATAAGACGGATAATGTTCGTTTCATGAGCTTTCCTCCTTTGGTTATTGGTTATCAGCGCTTCCCCCTCAAAATGAAAGGAGTCAGCTTAAGCGTGTTATTGTATCAGTGACATTGCGAGGGATTCATCCCGTGGCAATCCCGCTGACGTTAATACCGTTTGATGTGAGAAAAACTCTGCTCCTCTTTGTGGGATTGCCGCAGGCTTTGCCCTTACGATGACGGATTGAGGAAAGGGATGTTTTCCTCAATCCGTCAGGTACTCTTCCACGATAAAGCGCGGACGGCGCTTGGTTTCGAGATAGATTTTTCCGATGTACTCTCCGATGATGCCGATCGCCATCATCTGCAGGCCGCCGATCGCCCAGATGGACACCATCAGCGACGCCCAGCCGGTATCGGTCGCGCCCATAAAATAGCGCACCAGCGAATAGATCAGCATCACGATGCTGATCAGGAAGATGATCAGTCCGAGGCGGGTGATCAGCTTGATCGGCTTGGTGGACAGGGAGGTGATGCCCTCCCACGCCAGCGCGAGCATCTTTTTTAGCGGATACTTGCTCTCGCCCGCGAGGCGCTCCGAGCGCTCGTAGGTCACGATCTCGCTTTTGAAGCCGACCATCGGCACCATGCCGCGCAGGAACAGGTTCGTTTCATGAAATTCAGAGAACGCCTGTAAAGCTCTGCGGCTCATCAGGCGGAAGTCGGCATGGTTGAAGATGACCTTCGCACCCATCTTATCGAGCAGCTTATAATACCCCTCGGCAGTAAAGCGCTTGAAGAAGGTATCCGTCTCGCGCTTGGAACGAACGCCGTAGACCACATCGCAGCCCTGTTGATATTTTTCGACCATCTCGTCAAAAACCTCGATATCGTCCTGCAGATCGGCGTCGATAGAGATCACCGCGTCAGCCTCGTCCTTCAGCGTCATCAGCCCGCACATGAGGGCGTTCTGGTGACCGCGGTTGCGGCTGAGCTTGATCCCGCTGAAGATGCTGTCGCCCGCATGCAGCCGTGTGATCAGCTCCCATGTTTTGTCGCGGCTGCCGTCGTCGATGAACACGATGCGGCTGTCGTAGGAGATCAGCCCCTTGTCCATCATCGCGCTGAGCTTTGTGCGCAGCTTTTCAGCGCTGTCGGGAAGCACCTCTTCTTCATTATAGCAGGGAACTGCAATAAATAACTTCGTCATCGCTTACTCCTTACCTGTCCTTCTCTGTTCGTTTCACGATCTCGTCCGTCACGGACGGCAGATAAAACTTCGCATAGCCCAGGGCGTTCGGGTGGATCGAATCGGGGATATTGCCCATCAGCGGTTCAAAATAGGTGTACCGTCCGCTGGTATATTGATCCTCGGTGACCATGTCGGTATCTTCGTAGATATCCACGCTCGACGCGCCCCATTTATCGGCGACAGCAAGCGCCCGCTCGCCGAACTGCTTTTCGTTTTTATCCGAACCGATATCCATATTATGCGCGCGCACATAGATGATCGGCACGCCGTTCCAGTTGTTGATGATCGTCCACAGGGTCTTTTCAAAACCGCCGGTAAAGCTCTTGATCGAGGTGTTTGTCATATCATAACCCTCGGTGAATTCACCGAGCGGAACGGTATACATATCATTGGTGCCGCCGTTGATCAGGATGACGGCGGGCTTGACCTTATCCTTGAGCGCCAAAGGGATCTGGTTGATGATCTGTGCGCGGCCTGCCCTGTCGCCCATCGCGGCGCCGGGGACGGAATAATCCGCCGCCGTCATGCCGTATTTTTCGGCGATCATATCGGCGACGCCCTCGTCCTTGTTGCCGCTGCCGTGCATGATGCTGTCGCCGAAAGAAAGGATCGTTTTACCCTTGAGCTTACCGTACAGCGCGAGCTGCGTCAGCAAGGATTCATATTCTTCGGGGGTGATCTCCTGATCGGGGTACACCATCATGTTGACGTCCGGCAGAAAATAGCCGTAATACGCCATCGTCGCCATCGCGCTCTGCATCGAATTGATGTCCGCGATGCGTCCGGGCGTGCGCTGCTTATAGCCCAGCGCCTTCACCGTTGTCTGTGCGACGAAAAGGCGCGTCAGCGGCTGAACCATATCGTCCTCGGTGAAATCGGACAGGATACCGCAGCCGACCGCGGCGTCAAAGATCTTTTGCGGGTCGCTGCTGTCGATCAGCGTCGCCTTACCGGACGCGCTGATCAGATCATACAGCCATTTGCTGCGGTTATGCGTCGTCGTATAGATGCGTTCATTGAACATCTTTTCTCCCTTGGTATCGGAAGCCGCCAAAGCGCTGTCCCTGACCGACTTCGGTTTTACGGTGACATTTTTTGCGATCGCGCTGACGATCGACGCGCTGAGAACGATCGTGACCAGTACGGCGATGATCAGCGCGGATATCCAGTATTTTTTGGCGAATCTTTCTCTCATAGTTCTGAACCCTTAATTGTCTTTCTTCAATGAACAAACAGACTAAAGCCTTTCACTTGAGGCGCCCCCGTTGGGCAATGTCGTCAACTTAAGAATAAATGTCATTGTTTTTATTCCTTTCCAGGAATAATAATCTGAAAGGCTTTCGGCACGACCGTGATCTCGGGATCCTTCATCACGAACATCTCGCCGTCGATACCGATTTTGATATCACCGTGATTATCGAGCTTCAAGGTCTTGCATTTTTGATTGAGAATAAATTTCTTTCCCTTGGGATGATCGATATGTTCGCCTCGCGTAAATGGTCCGAGCATCCATGTGAAGTAGCTGATCGGCACGGTAGGGATCGCCATGAAGTCGATCAGTCCGTCGTCGAGCTTCGCGTAAGGCGTCGCCTTGATACCGCCGCCGTAGTACATACCCTTCGCGGCAACGGCAAGCATCTGACTCTTGAAGCCGTCGGCAATGGGGATCTGTACGCCGTCGGCATAGGGTGTGAAAGCGTGCTTCCTCTTTGTGAGCAGGCACTGAACGATAGCGAGCTTGTACGCAAGCGATCCCGACATCAGCGGCAGACGCTTGTTTTTCTGCGCGCGGTCGGCTACCTCGCAGTCATAGCCCACGGAAACGACGTTGAGGGCGTATCTGTCCTCGCATTTCAAAAGATCGACCGTGACGGTGGAGCCGCGAACCATTTTCTCAAGATCCAGAAAATCGTCCCGATCGGCCGGCAGAGAACGGACATAGTCGTTGCCCGTGCCGACGGGAACAACGCCGAGCGCGACATTCTCAAAGCCCAGCAGTCCGTGCAGCGCCTCGTTTGCCGTGCCGTCGCCGCCGCAGGCGTATACGCGCAGAGGCCCGCCTTTTTCGGCATAGCGGCGCGCGATATTTTGTGCGTCGCCCTTTGACTGCGTATACTCGATGACGACGCCGGGCGTAGCCAGCGCCTCGATTTTTGCTTTTAATTCAGGGGTCGCATCCTTGGTACCCGCAAAGGAATTGAGGATGAACAGATGTGTCATACCGTTTCTCCTTTCCGCTCAGCCGGCAAAGCTCCCAAGCCTTCCAGTTCGCGCTTGAGCCGAGCGACGGGAAGCCCCATAACATTGAAGAAATCGCCTTCGATACGCTTGACGAGAACGCATCCCCGTCCCTGTATCCCATAGGCGCCCGCTTTGTCAAACGGCTCGCCCGTGGCGATATACTCCAAAATTTCCCTGTCGCTGAGAGGATAGAACTCAACGCGGGTCAGCTCGGAAAAAGACGTCGCTTTGCCGTCTTGACAGACAGTGCAGCCGGTCACAACAGTATGCACCCTGCCGGAGAGAGCGCGCAGCATCCGCACGGCGTCATCCTTATCGCGCGGCTTGCCCAGGATCGCTCCGTCAAGGATCACCACCGTATCCGCTCCGATGACCGCAGCATCGGGATGCGCGGCGGCAACGGTCCGGGCTTTGACAGCCGCAAGATACGCGGGGACCTCCTCGGGGGCGACGCCCTCGGGCAAGATCTCCTCCGCCTCGGATACAATAACCGTGAAATCCTCAGTGATATTGGCGATCAGTTCCTGTCTGCGCGGCGACCGGGACGCTAAAATGATCCTGCTCATAAACTCTCCTGCTTCATCGATCTGCCGAACCGAAGAAATCTTCATGAGATATCGGCGATCGATCCTTTGATATTCCGTAAAAAACGGCTGCTGATACTTGTACCAGTTTATCATACCACAAACCGCCCGAAAAATAAACAAAAAATTACAAAAAATCAGCACACCTTTCACACCGTTTTGCGGAGAGATACAAAAAGCCGCTCGGACAGCGGGCTAAGCGACTGTCCTGAGCAAAGTTTTCCTCCCCGTGATTTGATGATAGCAGATCATTTTGCCGTTAATCGGGACTTTGAGGATACACGGCGCGCAAGCACGACAAAAGGGCTGCCGCAAGTGCGGAAGCCCTTTGCTCATGTGGTATATTTCCAGGCTGAATCAGTTCAGAACAGCGGATTCGTCTTAGCGACGTGCTTATAGATCGCATTGTAATCAAACATATTGACCTTGCCGTCCTTCGTTACGTCGGCGCAAGCCTTCTGATAGGAGCCGTCTGCCAGCTCGGGGTTCTTGGAAACATGCTTATAGACCGCGTTGTAGTCGAACATATTGACATTGCCGTCGTTGGTCGCGTCGCCGATCGGACAGATCTGAACGTCCTGCGTTTTGTTGCCGGTTACGGTGATCGAATAATCGCGGGTCACGTGATTTTTCTTGCTGACGCGCAGGGTATAGGAGCCGTTCGCGACGTTCGGGATAGAATAGGACGCGGCATTGCCCCTAACCGTCGTGCTGTACTTCACGCTGCCGCTCTGCAGGAGCTGAACGGTCACGGTATCGGTATTGCTCAGGTAGCTTGTCGCCGTACCCTTGACCTGATTGCTTGCCGCGGAGACTGCCGCCGTCACGCAGTAATCCCCGTGATGAGAAACATGATAAGAAGCTGTCTGGGTAAGCTGCTGTTCATCAAAGTCGAACGCAAACGTGTATTTCTGACCGTTGGTCAGGCTCTTGCGCTCCGATTCGGTCAGGCAATCCTTCAAATTGATCTGCCAGTTTGTAGTGCTGTCTCCCTTGCGCTTTGCGGTGAAAAACCGGTTCGACACAACGACCGTCTGCGCAACGGACGCCTGCCTGACCGTCAGAGTGCCGGTGAGCGCCTGGGTCACGGTATCGTTTAACCCGTTCTGCATATTTGGAAAGTAGAGTCGGGAGGGCTCGATCTCGAGGAAATGATCGGTCATCACATTCCACGTTTCAGCGATCGTTGTACTGTATTCATAGCTGTAGCCGTTGCGCAGGAACATGATCTCTGCATTGTCCTCCTTGGGCAGTGCGTTGTTCACGGGCGTCTTGGAAACAGGCTCGATATAAAATTCCGGCGCCGACATATTAATAAAGGTAAACACGTTGGAGTTGGAGGTGTCATACAAATACGAGGGATCGCAGTAATATCTGGTTCTGCTGTAGGACGCGGTGACCGGCAGCCCCATCTTTCCGGGCGCACCGGTACTCGAGTCGATATTGCCGAATCCGCCGTATTCTACATCGATATTCGTATTGTTTTGATCCACGCTGAAGCGTCCGGCTCTGAACCTGCAGTGTGAAGCATCGTAAGACGAGCCTGCCACACAGTTCGCGTGGCTCGCGCCGTTGAACCATCCGCCGTAGACATTGATTCGGGTATCTCTGCTGTTGATCTCCAGCGCGCCGTTGCGGACATTGTTGTTTTCAACATTATTGGAATTAACGAAATATGTATTCAGTCCGCGCCCCTCAAAATATCCGCCGTTCGCGGTAAAGGTGCCGCTGTTCACGGTGACAGCCGTGCCGTTAAGCTGGATCCATTCTTCATATCCGCTCGTGTAGGTTCCTCCGTCCCATTTGTATTTTCTCGCCGTCTGACAGGGGAGAAATTTGCCGGAGTTGACGGTCAGGGTACCGCCGTCGACGTGGAAGATGTCGCGCTGATCGATGCCGTCGCATTTGAAGAGCAGTACGCCGTTATAAAGGATAGTACCCGTTTTGCTGCTGTCATAGCCGCCGTTGACGGTCAGCTCGGCGCCCGTCGGGATATCGAACAGGCACTCGTTGCTCAAGGATACGATCGTGCCCTTTCCCATATATGCGTTTTTGTGACAGATCGCGCAGTAGTCGCTTTGCATCTGCAGGGTATGCTTATTCAGGTTGAGGATCTTTTGACCCTTGCCCACGGTACACCATACGGGCACATAGTTTGTATCGTCATTGACGCTTGCGGTACCCACGGTACCGTAGATATCCTGCGTCAGCATGATCTCGTGCACCGATCCGGTATCGTTGGCTGTCAGCGCGCTTTTGAGCTCTGACGCGTTCGATACTTTATGGAGCGTAACGCCTGTCCGGGCAAGTTCTTCCACCGCGCCGGTATCGGCTGTGTCCGTATCTTCCGCGAACGCAGTCAGCGACAGCACGCTGCTGAGCAGAAAGATCGCTAATAAAACAGATAGAATTCGTTTCATATTGAACCTCCGTATGATGATTTAAAACAGCGGATTCGTCTTGGCGACGTGCTTATAGATCGCGTTATAGTCGAACATATTGACCTTGCCGTCTCCGGTTACGTCGGCGCAAGCCTTCTGATAGGAGCCGTCTGCCAGCTCGGGGTTCTTGGAAACATGCTTATAGACCGCGTTGTAGTCGAACATATTGACATTGCCGTCGTTGGTCGCGTCGCCGATCGGACAGATCTTAACGTCCTGCGTGGTGTTGCCGGATACGGTGATCTCATAATCGCGGTCGACGTGGTTGAGCTTGCTCGCCTGTAAGATATAGCTGCCGTTCGGAACGTCGGCAATACTGTAGGAGCCGGTCGTCGTGGTCGTTGACTTGACGACCGCGCCGTTGGATTTGTTGACGATTTTGACCGTGACGAATTCGGAAGCGTTCAGATAGCTCGTTACGCTTCCGCTGACGGTGGAGCCGGAGGCTACGGCAAAGGACTTGGACTTTCCGATATAGTTCACGCCGTAGCCGTAAGTATTGGTCGCTTTCACATCGTTGATATAGACGGTGGTGTAAGAGGTATCGACCTGGTAGCCGGTGTTGCCCTCGACTATCAGCCTGACGGTATAGTTCTTGCCCTCCACAAAGGTATCGATCGCGCTCAGATGGGGATAATCGCCCTCGGCGAGATACCAGCAATCGACCGTTACTCTGACCTTATCGGGCTCTTCGGTCAGCGGGTAAAAATCCGGGTGCTCACCCGCCGCGGGCACATCGATATAGATCTTGACCGTATCGACCTGTTCAACTGGACCGTTGTAGCCGAGATTGTACCATTTTTTCATATGACCGGGGGTACCGTTTTCATTCATCTTTTCGCCGTTGATCAAAAAGACGGTGTTCTTGTCAAACAAAGTATCGCCGACCGGCTCAAAGTCTACGCGGATACTGTACTGCTTATCCTTTTCGAATCTGTCAGACGCGGTCATCGACCTGCTGTCGGATTGGTTATACCAGCCGACATTACCGATGGTGTATTTGGATGTATCTAACGAAACCGGGTTGAAGTCGGGCTTACCGCCCGGCGCCGGAGCGGTGATGGTACAGCCCGCCGTAGCGAGGGGCTGTATGGGTTTATAGTCATAGGATGCTATGATGTATGAGCCGCGGGAACGTACGTCCGTCGACTTTTTACCGTTGAAATACACCGTGAGCTTAGAGGGATCGACCGTATAGCCGTCCTTCACCTTGAAGTAGACGGTCGCGGAATACTTTGCGCCGCTCTCAAAGGGAACGTTGTTTCTGATGCCGCTCGTTTCGGCTGTCACATAGTACCAGTCCAGACCGGTACCGCTCAGCGTATCGTTTGCAAGTTCAAAATACTTATGGGAATAGGTATCGGTAAAGCTGACGGTCGTGTCTGATTTTACTCCAACCACAGGCTCGGTCAGTGTGATATCGACCGTATCTTCAACGGGAATAATGACCTCGTTGCTCCAGAACTTTTCATCATCCCAGTAGATTGCCTGATCCCATGTATTGTCGATCTGTCCCTTAAAGTTCGGAGTTGCATAAAAACGCAGCGGTAAACCCATATCGGCGGTCTTGACGGTATAGTTCATACCGGTGCCGACGTCTCTCCACGCACCGTTCACCTTGCGCTGCCATACAATATCGAGATAGCTTTCGCGCCCTTCCCAGCGACCGCCGTTGAGGTTTGCTTTGATCACAGAACCGACAGAATACTCGTTCTCCATGATCTGTACTTCACCGTAATGGTCTTCGTTTGCATAGGTATGCACCTCTCCGTTATACAGGCTCTTCGCTGAAGATCGCGGAGTTTCGACCGTATAACCGTTTCTGTCTTTGAAAAACTCGTCCCTGTTATCATAGAACGCCGGGAAAAACGTGAAGGAATAATGAATATCGTCATATTGCCGATCGCCTGTAACAAGGGGTTTAACTTTCATAGAATAAATACGGCGTTCGCTGTCGTATGTTACGGGATAAGTATTGGTATAATCATCAATGAAAACAATGTTACCCTCTGCTCTGCGAACAGATACCTTACCGGTAAACTTATCTCGTTCGATTTTTAAAACCAAAGGCTGAGTGTATGCGTCGTTATGGCTTGTATCATATCGGTCGAGCTTTATCGTATAGCGGGAACGACGAAAATCAAGGCTTGCCGCTTCACCTGTTTTTACAACACTTTCCACCAAAGACTCTTTCCACTCGATATTATCGCCGTTGATTCTGAAATCGGTCTCGGGCGCAAGATTCATTTCCGCTACCTGAGCGGTTCTTGTCCTTACGGTCTTATAGGTTTCAACATCCTCTACGATGCAGTAATAGTAACCGGCTGATGTAACCTGAATCTCGCCGCGGGTGGTCGTAGCAAATCTATTGCCGTTCGCAAGAGGCGTATCGCCGCAGTAAAACCATTTATAGCGATAGCTCCCCGTACCGCCGGTAACACCTACGCGCAGATAGGGATAAACAGGACAGGTAAGATAATTGTAAGTCAATCCTATCCGTGCATCCCACAAATCCATCGAGTTCGTCAGCTCGCTGCCGCCGGTCTCGGCGATTTCTTCCTGTGCGCCGGTATCGGCTAAGTCCGCTTCTTCGGCGAACGCCGTCAGCGGCAATACGCTGAATAACAGCATAAGAGCTAAAATGATAGATATGGTTCGTTTCATGATTTTACCTCCTCAGTAAAACATTAGATGATAAAAATGACACGGCATGCAGGACGAGTGGCCGCCCCGCCCTGCATACTGTCAGACGATCTATAGGACAACCTACAAATAATCAATGATATTATAACAGAATATTAAAAATTTTACCATCCTCACATCGGACGATGTAAGCCCGCTTTTAAACAAAAAATCGCACAAAATTTCAATGCGAAATCTGTGCGATTTAACGAAGCAAATCAATTGTATGAGATTTTATGATAAAAACGGCTGTATGATCATCGGCAGGGACAGCTTTTTTTCTGCCCGCGACGCTTCTGTCAGATAACAGGATCACCGCTCGGGCAAGGTGATCCTCACCGTGACATAGGGTTCGCTTGTGACGGTCATCGTGCCTGCGGCGGCTTCCACGCTGCGGCGCAGCAGCTTCAAGCCGCCCGATTCTGTGACAGGAGCCGCGGGACGGTCGCCGTTTCCTCTCAGCTCAGCCGTCAGGTCGTTGTCATCATAAGCGATCGTTACGCTCAGGACGTCGCCCAAAGCATGCTTGGCGGTGTTGGCGGCACATTCACGGACAGCGTGCGCGAGGATCGAAAGGCGGATATCGTCCTGCGGCAATTCACCGACGAGCATGACCGTGACGCCCATCGCCTTTGCGGACATGATCGCGCTCTTGATCGTATCGACGCCTTCTTTCGATTCCTCTCCCTCATGCATGAGCAGAAGATGCGTATACCGCTCCATTTCAAGGAGCTTTTCGCGATCGACGGCGTCGGGCTTGTCGAGAAAGATTTTTCCGCTGAGCAGAAGATGACCCATCTCGTCATGCACCGATACGCGGGCGCGCAGGAATTCTTCCGCCGTCGCCAGCTCCTGCGCTTTCTCGCCGAACGCCTTCATGCGCGTCCGGATCTCGATGAGCCGCTGATTCTTCTCTTTCAGATCGGCGGTGATGCGATATCGGTCGGTAACGTCGCCGCCGGTGATCTGGATATACGGCGCGCCGTCCGTCATGATCTCGTCACGGCGAAACAGCACGGCTTGACCGTCCGGAAATACCACGATACGCGCGTTGTCCTGACGCTCGCTTCTTTCCTCGATCGCGCGCCAAAACTCATAGACGTTATACAGCGGCTTGCCTGTCAGCTCATAAGACAGGCGATTTGCCTCGAGATTCCTGAGCATCACGGCGCCGTCCTCACTGCCGAAGCATACGGCGACGGGCAGGACGTCCATCGTCTCTTTGACAGCGCCGAAAGAGAGCTGTCTGCGGCTCAGGCGGAAATCATCATACAAAGCCAGTCCCAGCAAGACGGCAAACAGGAGATCGAACGCCAGAACAACGATCCACGGCGCGCCGAAGAGCCGCTCCACCGGCGCGGGATAGACGCGGACGCGATCAAAGTATGCCACATAAAAGCTGCCGTCAAGCAGCAGACAGAACCAACACGCCGCGAGGAGGAACAGTATCGTCGCGACCGCCTTGTATCCGAGCGCCTTTTGGCGGGAAAAGGCGCTGATCAGGCAATAAATGTATCCCGGTAAAAGCATCAAGGCGAATATTCTCAGCAGGACGCCGCCTGCGGTGAATACGATTTCGGAAAAGGGTATCATAAAGCATCCCCCTTTCCGTTATCATAGCTGAAAAAGTACAGACCGTCTCTTTCCCTGATGCTGACAGTCGGTGAAAGCTCCGGCGGCTGTGCGCAGTCGGAGGTGATCCTCAGCGCCTCGCCTTCAACAGCGATATGCATCAATGAAGAGCAGTCCGTCAGCGCTTCCGATATCTCAAAGAACGCTGTGTATAATTCAAACGCCGTCTCGCGGTCGATCCTGTCGCCCGCCGTCATAACGCTCGCGCGTATCCCGAAATAATGCAGATACCGCGCGCTTTCCTCTAAAGCGAGCCTCAGCTCCTTCATGGGGATGGAATCCTGATCCTCATCCACGAGCAGCAGATTGGAGCCGCGCTTGATATAGGCGTTGAGCAGATTCAGCCTTGCGATCTGTTCGGAAAAGTCCGCGTCATCCGGATGGATATCGCCGATCATCCGCAAAGCGCGGCGATGGTAAGGCAGCATCTTTTCGGATATCCGTTCATAGATCATATTGCGGGAATCCACCTGCGCCTTTCTCGCGTTCAGATCGTTTTCCGCCCGGATCAGCTCATTTTCGGAAAAAAGCAGTTCGTTCGCCTCGACAAGCTTCTCATTCAGGCGGTTCAGCTCGCTTTCATCCTCGCTGTAAAAGGCACAGCCGGCAGTGATCGGCTTGCCGGTCAGCTTGGTATTCTCATCCGTATAGACAGGAGCCGCGAGCGCCGCCTCCAGCTGAGGACGTCCGGCGGTCAGCGGGATCGCGGAGCGGTGTGCGACGGTCAGATCACGATGCGTGATGATCGCGGGGAACCGCATCTGTGAGAAAAAGCCCGCGTAGTTGCCGTTGCAGGAGATCAGACGGTTGCGGATACAGCTTTCAAACACGCCGATCATGCCGAAAGCAATGATCTCGGGCATCGTGAACATCGACGGTCTTTGAACCAAGCTCAGCGCTTTATTGAGCATGACGAGCCCCAGCATCCCCAGCAAAAACACAAACGGCAAGGCGATCGTTTTGAAGCTGCGCGAACGGCTGTTGGCGCGCGTCAGGCAGATCATGCCGAACAGCACCGTCACCGCAAAATAACCGTAATAGATATAGAGCAGGGGGCCGTTGGTATAGGTATCGTCGCCGCCGTTCAAGTTGTACAGTCCCTTTGTCGGACAGAAGGCAAGATAGTGAAGATCATTGGTCAAAAACAGCAGGATGATGACGCCCGCGGGGATCATCAGGAGCCGCTCGTCAAAACGCCCCCTGCCGCCGCCTTCGACGCGGATGCACGTCATCAAAAACAGCGTGGGCAGCAACGTCATCGGCACATAGTACAGATACCACGCATATCTGAGCAATTCAAATGACCGGTCGTCGATCAGGCGGTATTTGATGCTGCGCAGCAGGAGCATACCGATCGCACAGCATGCAGCGGCGATCATGTAAGCCCGCTCACGCGTGGGCAGCAGACGCTTTTGTACCGAATATATCCAAAAGATCATCAAAGATACATACAGCAGGAGATTGACGCAGAACATCAGCGTCGAATAAAACGGCAGCACGGCAGGGGTGCCGGGATCCGCCCCGTAATCCGTGACGATCTGCCTTCCCCATGCGTTTGCCGCTCCCGCAAGCAGAATACCGATGATAAAAAGTATAGTTGCTGTCGTAGTTTTTTTCTTCATGATTATCTCCGAAGTTCAGAAATGGTGAGCGGAGTCAGGCCCTGCACTGTCACGGCTTGCCCGATCTTTTTCTCGTTTCATCGCTGACGACGATCCCGAGCGACGCCGCGTTGACGACCAGCTCGAGCCTGTTTTTATAGCCTGTTTTATTCAGCATATTCTGGATATGCGTACGCACGGTGTTGATGGATATATGGAGATGCTCGGCGATCTCCTCGTTCGTATAGCCGAGGGTCAGCTCACGCAGCACGTCCAGATCGCGTTCTGTCATCGACAGGCGGTTGACGTTGCCGAATCCGAGATCTACGGGAGCGTGCGGATATACGCTCTCTCCCGCCGCGGTACGATTCATCACCTCGATCAAAGACTCGTCGCTGTATTCCTTATACCAAAAGCTCTCTACGCCGATCTCGCGCGCCTTGTCCTCCCACATCGCCTCGGCGGTGGAGGTAACAAGGATGATCTTGATCTCGGGCTTTTCCGCCTTGATCTGCTGCGCAGCAGTGATACCGTCGACGCCGGTGCGCATCAATACGTCCATGATGATCAGATCGACGGGATTTTCCATACAGTATTCTATGGTACTCTGCGCATTGGAAAAGGACGCCGCCAGCACAAAGCGCGTGTCGCTTTGCACCATCATTTCAAAAAATGTTCTCGATATACGGTAGTCGTCCGTCACAACGACCCGATAAGTCTGATCCATCATATTCACTCCGTTATTTCAATCGATTTATACTGATTATACATCAGAAAAACGCTTTTGCCCATCCTCATTTCGGACGATATTTTGTTAACAATTCTACTTATATTACAAATAACGCGGTCGGCGCGGACGATCGATCTCATTTGACAGAAACCGGCGTTTTATCCCTATCTCAAGAAAGTGCGCTCTGCGCGCATTCGCATAGCCATCGCTCGTTTCTGTTCCGCAAAAAAACGCCGCAGGCTGAACTGCATTATCAGCCCGCGGCGCTCTCAGCCTGACGGATCGGCTCGATTATTGATACAATCCGCTGACCCTGTCCAGATAGTCGGAGAAACCGTTCACGGCGGACTTGGGCGCAACGACCTTCACCTTGTCGCCGAAGGAAAAAAGCCATCCGAAGAACTGCGGCGAAAGCATCACCTCGGCGCTCATCGTAAAGCTGCCGTCATTGTGCGGCTGGATGAAAACCTTGTCCGAAAAACGGTCGACCACCACGCCGATCAGGCTGTCGTCAAAACGGAGCTTGACGTTCACGGTCTCGCCGCCGTACATGCCGAACACCTGCTTGGTATAAACGGCGAGGTCGAACTTATCCACCGCCTTGGCGCTGTCGGCGCGCGCTTCCTCCACCGAGATATCCTCCATCTTGTCCACACGGAAATGCTTGAGCGTATCCGCTTCTTTATCGTAAGCGATCAGGTAGTAGTTCTCATCATCCCATGTCAGCGCCTTGGGCGTAAGAAGGTAGCGCTTTCCGTCGTGACGGCGTACCCTTACCACCTTTTTCGCGCCGGTGCGGGCAACCGCCCACTGTGTATAGAAGAAACCGATCTTGCGCTTTTTGTTGATCGCGCGGTTGATGGAATCGATATTGCGATAGATCTCCTCGTTGCTGTTCTTGACGCGGTTGGCGACGATCACCTGACGGTGCAGCTCCTTCGCCTGATTCTCGGAGGTCAGCGTTTCGATCTTGCGGATCAGCTCGCGGCTCTTTTTCAGCGTGATGAACTTGGAACTCTGCACCGCGTCGATCAGCAGCTTGATCTCCTCGAGCGTAAAATCGCGCGAGACAAGGCTGAACAGAGAGATCTTGCCGACCTTGGTTTTGACGATATCCATACCGAAATCCCTGAGGCACTCGATATCGTTATAAATGCTTTTGCGTTCGGCGACGATCCCGTAAGAGTCGAGATATTCGATGATATCCGCGACGGTCACACCGTAGTCGTCGTCGGTCTTCTCCATAAAGAATTTCATGATATAGAGCAGCTTCTGCTTTTGTTTCGGATTTTTAGGCATAACGGTTTCCTTTCAAATAACAAAGCTATAAAAATATATGTATCATTCCGAGGAGGGCATAAAATCCCGCCCAACGCAGGAATCCCTCTGCTGCTTGCAACCGGTTGATGCAGCAGAAAGGCACCATTCCTCTTGGTGGGATCGCCGCGCCCCAAAGGGCTCGCAATGACGTCTGAAAATACGAAACGGGTTGATTTACATACTCACCAAATACTGCGTCAGTCCGACGACCAACGGCATCGTGATCAGTGAGAACAGCGCCGAGGCTGAGACGATCCCCGCCGACAGCTGCGTATCCCTGCCGTACTTGGTCGCCATCATGGTCGTGAACGCGGCGACAGGCGAGCTGACCGCGATCACCGTCGCTGTCGTGACCGTTGCATCGACCTTCAGCGCAAGCATCACGCCCATCACGGCGAGCGGCAAAACGATCAGGCGAAGCGCCATCGCGAAATACGCGTCTTTATCCCTGAGTACCCGACGCAGGTCGGAGTGCATCAGGTGATAACCGATCACCAGCATCGGCACCGGCGTGTTCAGCGCGGCAAGCATGCTGACGGGCGCTGCGATGACCGTCGGCAGCTTTACGGAAAAGAGAAAGAGGATCAAACCGATCACCGTCCCGATGATCCCGGGATTGACCACCGCCCTGAGCGCGGCTTTCGCGCCGGGCTTCCCGCTCATGGCGAGCAGTCCGTACGTCCACATAAAGATGTTGAACATCGCGACAAACGCCGCGCCGTAAAAGACGCCGTCCTCGCCGAGGATCGCCTTCTGCAGCGGCAGCGCCATGAAACCGCAGTTGGAAAACACCACCGAGAATTTCAGCACCACGCCGCGGTCGATCTCTTTTTTTCTGTATAACAGTTCGGCAAGCAATACCGAAAACGCCAGCGCCAGAAAAGCCGCCAAAAGCGCGACCATCAGACCGCTGAGCATCCGGGGCTGATACTCCCGCTGAAAGGCGTTGACGATCACGCACGGCGTGACGGCGTAAAGCACCACGTCCGTCATCGACCGCGAGCCCTGCTCGGTGATCAGTCCGACCTTCGTCAGCACCGCGCCGACGCCGATCAGGATGAACAGCACCAGCACCTGTGTGCCGACGTCCGCAAAGGAAGACAGCATACCCTTCCCCCTTTTTCGTTTAGTTTGCAGTTCACGGTTCTTAATACTCAGTACTGATATCTCAGTTCTCAGCTCAATTTGTTAAGTCCCGATTGTTGTACTCAATCATTATAACAGCATCCATTCAAAATTGCAACAGGCATATCGTGAAAAGAAACAACATTTTAACAATAAAAATATGCAAAACGTCAAAGTACTGAATATTACCCTGTGAAACTGCACAAAATATAGCATGCGATTTGTGAAAATCGCAAAGCAAAAAACCGCCAAAAAGTGTTTTTGTGCAAAAATCTTCCGTCAACAATACCTACAAACCGCCGATGTGTTTCACGTCATTTGTATAAACAAACAAATTTTCCGTTATCATTTGACAAGCGAATATCAGATAGATATAATACGTGTTGTAAGCAAACAAACAAGCTTACTGCTTCAATACATATTTTCAAAAAAATGAAAGAAGGATTTTATCATGGCAACTAAGAAAGCTACTACCGCTAAGGCTGAGACTAAGACAGCCGCTAAGAAGACCGCTACCAAGACTGCCGCTAAGGCTGAGACCAAGGTTGAGACCAAGGCTCCCGCTAAGAAGGCTGAGACCAAGGCTGCTGCTCCCAAGGCTGCTGCCAAGAAGACCGAGACCAAGGCTGCTGCTAAGACCACAGCTGCTAAGAAGGTTGATCCCAAGTTCGATCTCTTCATCCAGTTCGGCGGCGCTACCGTTTCCGTTAAGGATATCGAGAAGAACGTCAAGAAGGTCGTCAAGGGCAAGAAGGCTTACACCGTTTACGTTAAGCCCGAAGAGA
>JAFRBD010000092.1 GCA_017405065.1 Ruminococcus sp.
AGGGCAGATTATTTATCTGTCCTCAATGAGCAGAGTCCACGACGACGAAAGACGAGGTAATCTGTGAGCGGTCATATCAAGCGTACTTCACTCCGACCCGTGCCGGAGGAGTGAAGGGATTTGAAGGCGAGTGTGTCAAGCCGTAAGCTGCGCACACGGCGCAGACAAAAGCGCCATGGTATGGCGTTTTTAAGCGAGAGCGTCGATCAGACTTCTGTCACCCGCCGGGGACCCCAAAAAGCCCCTGCTTTTTGGGGAGAGGAGGAGTGACGGAGCGATACGAGGGCAGATTATTTATCTGTCCTCAATGAGCAGAGTCCACGACGACGAAAGACGAGGTAATCTGTGAGCGGTCATATTAAGCGTACTTCACTCCGACCATATCAAGACCATACCGTTGATACAATGTCGGCGGTATGGTTTTTCTCATGCTAAAGGCTCCCTTTCCTAAGGGAACCTTTGAAAACGCTCTGCTCCTCTTTGTGAGATTGCCACGGGCTAAAGTCCTTGCAATGACAGTTGATATATGAACGCACCGCTTGAAAACCGAATACAGCCCCTCAAAACAGCCGAAAAAAAATAAACGCGCCCACAAAAATGTGAACGCGAGGGTTATTGATCGGCTGATCAACTGTTTTGCAGACCTATGCTGATAACAGGTATAACCAGCGACGCCAGGATCATCACGATCCCGATGATGAGAAGGATATTGAAGAGCTTGTTGGATTGACTGCGGTACTCCAAGGCATCCTTCGGATTCTTCGGATCATACCAGATGGGACACTGATCTCCGACCTTGTCCGCATTCGGATTCACAGCCGTTGATTTTAACCGATACTCGATCCCGTTGACGCGGTAGGAATATTCCTTCATGCTCGGGAGAACGCCGTTGGAATTATACCGCTTCCGAATGTCGATCAGCGTACCCTGTGTCTGTGCGGAACAGCGGTTATTCTTTTTCTTTCCGATCGGAGCGACGATGACAAGAATAACCCCCAAGCCGAATAAAAACAATGCGATTGCCATGATAGTGCCTCCCTGTATCGTATTGACGATCATTCTACCACGAATTTTCCGTTGTTGCAACAAAAAAACGCATGAAGTTTTTTCGTTTCGCGGCATGGGGATTATACTGATTTCTAATAAGACAACACCGTCAGGCGGTACATTTCGTCCCGCGTGACGGTGTTTGACTATCTTATCGGAAAGGCTCAGGAAGCCGCTCCCTCGCCGACAGGATAGGGGATCTCATAGCATGCCAGATAGCGCCGGATCCATAAGGCGGAATGGATCGTCACGCCGCTGCCGTCGATATCGGCAGCCGCTTCATGGAAGTACGGCACATCGAAGTGAGCGAGCTTTCGCTGGATCGCGGTCGCGTCCATCACCGTTACCTCGCCGTCGCCGTCTGCATCGCCCAGAATAAAGCCGTGATCGAGCACACAGCTCACATCGGCGGTTTTCCCGCTGTAGTTCTCGGCGTTATTAACAGTGAGCGTATACGTCTTTTTGACGTCAAGCGCGGTCTGAGGCGTAAGAGTGAACACGCGCGCCAGCTTTTCGCCCTCGGGAGAGGTTTCTTCCTCACAGCTCAGGGTGCATGCAACGGTGCCGCCGTCGCTGTCAGTCAGCGTCAGGTCGCTCAGCGAATCGGACTTCATGCACTCGAGGAACTCGATCCGATAACCCTGCTTTGTCGCGTATGCCGCAACGATCTCGGGCGCCTTGGTGGACGTCAAGCCGATGTTGACGTCGAAGCGGGGCGGCGGAACCTTCATCCACTCGGTCGTATACGGCTCATAGCCGTCGGCGTGTACCTCTACGCGCCACCATCCCTCGGGAACGTCCCACGAGTAGCCGCCGGCAGCGTCGGATATCAGCGGATTATACTGGCTGTATTCCTCCGCGTCCCACAGCACTTCCCGCGATTCATCCGGCGCGTCCCAGAAGCTCGCGTCGTCGGTCATATCGTCTTTGATGATGCCGTAGGCGGTCACCACCGCGCCGGCGACGCGCTCGGATTCCAGTCCGGCGTACAAATAGCCGCTCGGATCGATCTGAAAACTGAAAGGAGCGCTTTGAAACAGCAGACTATAGGCTTTTACCGCCAAATCGTGAAACGTCGCTTTAAGGAATTCTGACATTTGGTGGAACATTTCTCCGCTTTCGTGAAGGAGATATTCAATCCATGCCGACAACGGAATATTTTCGGGGACATCCGCGTGCCTCAAAAGAATTGCGGCTCCTGCAAAAGGAATATCAGCGGCAAAGATACCGCTATCGGTTCTGGCTATTCCATCCACCGTGTAGCGGATTAAGTATTCAGCGGAATTCTCCTCCGGGTCGTCACACAACTGATCACGGCGATGATATAAATCTTGGATGACATTGTATTGACGTGTTTTGAGATCGACCTCGTTCATTACATCGTTTCCAAATTCATATGCATTATTCAATAACGCCGCCTCTTCCGCGTCAATACCTATAAGATCAAATAACTCTGCAGGAGAAAAAGCTCCGTTACAATCTATGGTACAGTTTGTTATTTGGTTTAAACCTTCATTGAAAATGCTGACATCTGTTGATCCGTTCTGCTCATTGTGAGAAGCGTTAAAATACTCCGTTTCGCCGTTGGCATTTGTGTTTTTATGCCAGTTTTCTTGAATGCTGTCTTTCACATCCTGCTGGGTGGGCGTATTGATCGTAGAACCGCCTCCATCGGAAGAGCCGCCACCGGATGAACCGCCTCCATCGGAAGAGCCGCCTCCGGATGAACCGCCTCCATCGGAAGAGCCGCCACCGGATGAACCGCCTCCGCCGGAAGAGCCGCCTCCGCCGGATGAACCACCGCCACCGGATGAACCCCCTACGTTCTGGTTGTTGCTGACGATATCCTGTGCTTTTCCGGGATTATCATTGACATACTGCCCCAGATCTTTTTGCTGTCCTTTGATCGTGATAGAGCCCTGCTTTCCGCTGCTGCTGTCCCGATAGCTGATCGTCAAACTTGCGTCGGAGGGAGAAGTACTGGAATAATTCACCGTCGCTTTTTGTAATTTGGCAGTATCGACCTTAACTCTGTCAAGGCGCGCCTGTGTCCATTCTTTGTTGATCACCGGCGTTATCGGCTCTGATTGTAAAGTGATCGACAATCTTCCGGGCAGGTAGGGAACATTACGGTTATCGCGGGGGTTTCTGCCGAGCCCGGAGCCGCCCACCGCCGCCATTGCCACATCAGTCTTGGGGATGTAATCGGTATGCTTGTCATAATCCGCCAGAATGGTATCGGTGCGATAGACTTGATTCTCCTCGTCCCAGTAAACCGTATAGTTCGCGGTTTTTCCGTCTTTGGCGGTGGTCAGGATCACCTCCTGGATCTTATCCATGCGGTCGAATTTCATTTCGTAATAATAGTCGGATGCAGCCGCGGGAGTCATCACGATTTTTGTATGGGGGTTCAGCAGATCATAACCGTAAACCCTTTGATCCTTCAGCATTGCCTTATACTCTTCGTGTTCTTCGAGAAAGTCATAGTCGGTGCCGCCGCCGAAAAGCAGGTTCTTTTTCGGCTTCAGCCGGAACCAGACCAGCTTCGGCTGTTCTTCCGTTTACCGCGTATACGCGTCGGCGGTGATCTCCGCCGCGCCGTCGCTTTTTGCCGATCCGGCGGTGATGCGATAGGTCGCGGTGTTGACCGGATGGGGGATCTCGATCTCTGCGCTGTAGACGCCGACGGCGTTCGCCTTGACGGTGGCGCAAAGCGTGCTGTTGATGTAAAGATTGACGTGCGTCCCTTCGGCGCGTTACCGCTCACCGTCAGCTTTCCGGTAGAGGTATTGCCGTCGGCATTGATCGTGATCGGTTCCATTGTTTCGTTGATGACATGGATGGTCTCTGTAACCGTCGTATTGTCCACTGTCGCCTGCAGCGCCGCGTAGGTTCTCATTTATAAAGACGGGTTCTCCGCTGACGCGCCGATCACGATCTTTCCGCTCTGCTTGCTCACGTTGAACGAATATACACGCGTTTCGGTATTGATGCTGTAATTTTTGAATTCTTCTCCGTCAAGATAACAATAAGCGAGGTCGATCCCGGAGGGCATACGGATCAGGACGCGGAAGTTTGTGCCGTTTTCAAACGCCTCATCCTGAAACGCGTAGCTGCAGTTCAGCGTGATCAAGGAACCGGTGTTGGTCAAATACGCGGAATTCCTTTCATCGGTGATCACCGTTTTTTCCGTACGATCTACCGAAAGGAAATCGACATTGAGATCTCGATGAATAGCGCTGCGCGTCGTCGCGCAGTATTTGTTGGGGCTGTGGATCACGGCTTGATTCGAGTTATAAAAGGGACCTTTGTCGCCTTGCCAATACATGGAACGATCCTGAAAATCAACGCTGTCACCGAGGTACACATCCGTCAGCGAGGGACAGGACGCAAAAACCTCGTAAGTCAGCAGATGCAGCGACTGAGGCAGGGTAACGGTTTTCAGCGAACTGCAATATTCGAAAGCCATTTTACCGATTGACGACAGACCCTCGTGCAGGGTCAGCTCCTCTAAACTGCTGCATTTATAAAAGGCGTATTCTCCGATAGAAGTAAGACTCTCAGGCAGGTTCAGCTCCTCTAAACTACTGCAATAATAAAATGCGTTTCCGCCGATTGTCGTCACGCTTTCGGGAATCTCAACGCTTTTTAACGAGTGACAATGCTCAAATATAGATTCGGGGATCTCCTTGATCCCGTTCGGCAGGGTGACGCTCTCCAGCGCGTATGCGGCTTGAAAAGCGTTTTTCCCTATCGAGGTGACGGAATCGGGGATCACGATGCTCTTCAGCGCCGTTGCCCGGTCAAAGGCATAGGGCCCGATGGTCTCCAGATTCTCGGGCAGCTCGATGCTTTCCAGCGCGAAGCAGGTGTTGAATTCGCTTTGCACCAGCGTTTTCAGCGTGGACGGCAGCTTGACGGATTTCAGGTTGTGACATTCCGCGAACGCGCAGTTCAGCACCTCAATACCCTCTTCTACGACCGCTGTTTCCAGATTTTCACAAAGGAGAAACGCGCCGCTTCCGAGTTCCTTCATTGTTTTATTGTCCCGATCACAGTTTACATTCTGTATAATCCTATCGTACAGAAAAACGGTTGTCAACGTGTCTTCTCACCGGTCAGGGTGAATAATCGTCACGCAATGGGCGCGATATCCCCATGCAGAGCGATCCGGATGACGCCGATCACCACCAGGTGCGCGGGATAGTAGAGATAGAACAGCCACTTCATCCCCTTCCATTTTCCGCGCTCGCCGTTGTATCGGAACAAGAACGGGATACAGAGAAAGGTGAACATCTGGAGGATACCGTAGAACCGATCCATCGCAAAGAAATAGACCGCCGCGTAGATCGCCGTCCAGAACACGATATCGATCGCCTGCTTCTTGAAATTGCCCCTGTGATTATAAATAAAGAACGGCGCCATCACGGCGATGGACGACCAGTCGGACGGCAGCGCGAGGATACACGCGCCGAAGATGATCACATACTTCCACACCGTCGGTATCTTTTCCATATGCGTCGTAAAGATCACCACCGCGGCAAGGAACAGCGACCACATCACGCTCGTGCGGTTGAGCACGCCGTATGACAGATCGAAAAACGGAATCCCGAACGCGAAGTCATAGGCGAAATGGGAGATCACCGCAAACACCGACAGCCGTATCAGATACCTGCGCCTGTCGTGGGTATAGAAGCAGCCCTCCGCGATGAAGAACCACATGATCGGCGCGGTCAGTCTGCCGATGATATGCAGGGCGACCACCCACCAGACCTTTTGGTAGCCGGGGAAGAACGTCCACGTCAGGTGATCGATCGTCATGGCGATGATCGCGATCAGCTTCAATTGATTGCCGTTGAGATGCTTTTTCAGCGCTTTGCTTTTCATGATGATTCCTCCTTGTTCTGCCCGCCGTAACAGCGATCCCTTTGTGGATCACCGGTGAGATCCCGCCGGTCATCCGCGCAGATCTTTGCGCAATACCAAGATGACAAAGTCGATCGGGGTGGTCAGACGATCACATCCGGAAAGGCGATCCATCCCCGCTGTCGGCGTGTGATAATAATACGGCGTCATCCGAAAGAGCGAGGAAACGTCCTCATGCGCGGTCAGCGTGATCTCATCTTTTACGCGGATCCGCTCCGCGATCTTAAACCCGTCCGTGTCCGGTTCCTTTTCATCGTTCAGATACGGCTCGTCATAGAGCAGCTCCTTGAGACCGAGCAGATGATCTCTGCCCGGTATCGCCGTCAGCAGGACGCCGTCGTCGGCAAGCACCCTGCGAAACTCCCGCGCGTGGAACGGCGCAAAAAGATGGAACGCCGCGTCGACCGCCTTGTCCCGTATCGGGATGGACGCGATGTTCGCTACAAAAAAGTCGGCGGCGCATTTGCGCTTTGCGGCAAGGCGCACCATATTCTTGCTCAGGTCGAAGCCGTAAAAAGAGCGCTCCGTACGCTCGCTCGCGTATGCGGTATAGTAACCCTCTCCGCAGCAGATATCCAGCACGGTATCGCCCCGCGCCGAATACTCGCTCAGGCAATCGGTCACGGCGATCGCAAGCGGCTCAAAATACCCTTTGTTGAGAAAATCGCGGCGGGAGCGCGCCATGTCCTTGTTGTCGCCGATATCATCGCCCTTGCGCGAGGATAAAGACAGGTTGACATACCCTTCCTTTGCGACGTCATAACTGTGTCGGCTCGCGCATCTCCATCGTTTTTCTTCACCTGTCAGCGGCTGTCCGCAGACCGGACACATCAATATCCCCATGTCGTTATTCCTTCTTTTCATCAATGATCTTCTGTCTGTTATTCTACGGTAAAGCCCGTCCATTCGACGCGGCTGTACTGCATCACATCATCCGCTTTTTCCATTCCCAGTTTTTCATAGAAAGGCACGGCGTTTTCATTGGCGACCAGATAGACGGCGATATCCTTCTCGCCGCCTGCGATCCCGTGCGCCGTTTTCATCAGGCGGGATCCGATCCCCTGCCTCTCGTACGCTCTGTCGACGCCCAGATCCGTCACATACAGCCAGTAGGCAAAGTCCGTCAGTCCGAACAGCGCGCCGACGATCATCCCGTCGCGATCCCTTGCGGTCAGGCTGATCGACACGCTGTCGACGAGCTTTGCGATCCTTCTCTCAAACCGCTCCTTCGGATACTGCGAGCCGAGATCCGTCCGCTTCAGAAAATCGATATATTCCTCCGCCGTGATCCGCTCTTCTCCGATCCTGATATCTTCGTCCATCATGATCCTCCTCATTGATCGTTTCTGCTTTTCACAGTATAGCACAAAGAGCGCTCTTTGTCATTATATATCGAGAATATCGGGAGATACTTGCTGAGCGATAGACAAAACGGGATTAATATGTTAGAATCAATGTAAATCGGAATCACCGTAAAAGATAAAGGAGTACACAGCCATGCCCCAAAACAGGAACGACCGTCTGGCAAAAGATTACCGCGACATGCTCAAGCTGCAAAACCGTCCGTATCTGTCGTGGATCGTGACAAAAGGCGAGCCTCCCTGCGCGGAAGAATACCTTCTGAATGTTCACCTGAGGACTTATGTCCTCTCTGTGCAGTCCGGCAAATATGTCGTAGGCGCCGTACGCCGCAGTACGGTCAGGGTGACGCTGTGGGACTCTTATCCCCTGACGCCGCCGTATATCAAAATGCTCGATATCCCGCCGGTCTTTCATCCCGACTGGTACTCAAAGGGCACCTACTCGCCGTCCGAGCCGTGGCGCCCCGACGTTTCATTGAAGGAATATGTCATGAAGATGCTCTCAACGCTGTGCGGCGACCCGTCCGTGACCGAGACCGGGACGCCCGCAAACTACAAGGCGCTGGAATGGTATCGGAAGAATCATCTAAACCCCGCGCTCTTTCCGTCCGACGCGACCGAGCTGACCGAAAACAGCGATGAAGAAGCCGCCGCCTCGGAAAAAGCCGCCTTGTCCTTTGACGAGATCGTCGACGAGCATCCTTTCGGATCATAGGATGAAGGGAGTCGAACCCTGACCGTCATTACGCAAAAATCCCTGCCAAGTTCAGACCGGCAGGGATTTTTTCATCCTGTTTCCGTCACCAGATGAACGGGATGACCTTATATTTTACTCTCTTCTTATATGCGGCGTAGCCTTCAAGCCCTTCTTCAAGCACCTTTTCCTCATTCTTCATCCGCACGGCGATGATCGGGATGTACAGCAGGGTGATCGCGACCGAGATCGGCGAGCCGAGGACGACTCCCATCGACAGGAACAAAAACAGCGTCGCGCTGTACATCGGATGGCGCATCACGCCGTATAAGCCGGTATCGATGACCTTCTGATCCTCCTGCACCTCGATCGTTCGCGAGAGATAGGCGTTCTCACGCAGCACCTCGGCATACATCACATAGGCGAGCAGGAAGACGCCCGCGCCGACATATACCAGCCAGTCAGGCGTCACGATCCATGAAAAGCGGTAGTTCAGCCCCGCGACGATGAACGCCGCCGAAAACATCAGTCCGCTGAGGGCGACCACCGCCTTCTGCTCTTTTTGTTCTTCCTTCGCGTTGAGTCGTTTTTTCAGCAGCTCGGGATCACGGAACATCATCACGATCCCCGCGATGAACATCGGGATAAAAAGGATACCGATGAACAGCCACGCGTTCCGATAGCCGAATGACCCCGCGGGAAGGAACAGCAAAAGTCCTATCAGGATCACTCCGGCGATAAACTTGCCTATCGCCTGAAAAAACAGCTTAACGGTCATCGCTTATCCTCCTATCCATGGCTCTGTGATAAATGCCTTCCACCGCCTCTGCGTCGAGCGGTCTGATCCTCGACAAGCGCAAAGTATCGTTCAGCGTCGCGTCGAGCGCGAGCTGATGCAGGTCGTCCGCACCGATACCGACGTTCAATTCACCCAGATTCGTCGGCATGCCGATCGAACGGAAGAAGTCGACCGTGCGCGCGATCCCCTTTTCGGCGGCGGTCAGATCGTCCGCATCGTCAGCGCCCCAGACGCTGCGCGCAAACTTTGCGAAACGCGTCGGGCAGTCGCGGTACAGCGTCTGCGCCCATGCGCCCCAGACAGCCGCCAAAGAAGCGCCGTGGGTCACGCCGTAGCGCGCAGAGAGCGGATGACCGAGCTTGTGGACGGAAAAGTCCTTTCCCCTGCCGCATTCGGTCAGGTTGTTGTGCGACAGGCTCGAAGCCCAGAACACCTCCGCCATCGCGTCGTAATCGGCGGGATCCTTCACGGCGATCGCGCCGTTTTTGACGACCGCGCGCAAAAGACCCTCGGCGATCTCATCGGTCAGATCGCATTTGACGTCGGGGATGAAATAACGCTCCATCGTGTGCATCATGATATCCGTCACGCCCGCGGCGATCTGGTAAGGCGGCAGGGTCGCGCCCCATTCGGGATCCATCACCGCAAAACGACAGCGGTTGAAGGGCGTATTGATCCCCGCCTTCCTTCCGAGGTCGGTATCGGTCAGCACGGCGGAATCGCTCATCTCGCTGCCCGCGGCAGGCATGGTCAGCACTGCGCCGACCGGGAGAGATTTGGTGAGCGGAACCTTCTTTGTCCACAGATCCCAGAGCTTTTCACCGGCGTTCGCCGCGCCGTGGGCGATCCCCTTCGCGGTGTCGATGGCGCTGCCGCCGCCAACGGCGATGATGACGTCGGCGTCCATCGCGAGCGCTTTCCGCACGCCTTCTTCGGCGTGGGCGAGCGTCGGGTTCGGCTGTGCGCCGCCGAATTCTTCAACAGCGATCTGAGCTTCCTCCAAAGAAGCCTTGACGCGCGCGAGCAGACCGCTCCTGACGACGCTGCCCTGTCCGTAAACGAGCAGCGCGCGCGTCCCGTACTTTGCGGCGGTCTCACCGACCTGCGCCTCAGCGCCCCTGCCGAAAATGACCTCCGTCGGGATATGAAATCTGAAATTATCCATGCTTTTCTCCTTGAATACTGAATGAAACAAATCCCCGAAACCTGCGGTAAAAAGCCGCGGGCACGGGGATAAAATCATCGATATCTGACTGTGAAACCGCGCTCGTCCGGATCGACCGCGATCGTCTTGACTTCCATGTGATCGATGCGGATATAGCTGCCGCGCCGCAGCGACGCTACGACGTCGTCGATCTGCCGCTCGGTGCCCTGTATCTCCATGCTGACGGAATCGTCGTATTCGTTGCGCACCCAGCCGGAAACACCGCAGGCTCTTGCCGCCTGTGTCGCGCGCCAGCGGAACCCCACCGCCTGCACCTGTCCGTAAAAGCGGATGTATTTGCGTACGATCTTTTTCTGAAACATCATCTTACCCGTCGATATAGGAGCGGTCGCCGATCACTTCACGGAACGCCTCTTCGTCGATCTCGCCCTTGACGAACGCCTGAGCCGCCTCGATATACTTCACCGCGTCGTTCTGTGCGCGCTGATACAGGGGCGCGAATCCGCGCAGATCCATATTGTCGAGCGCCTTGCTGCGGTAGGAGATCAGCTCCAGCTTCGTATGCGTCAGGCTCGCAAAAAAGTTCAGCCTGCCCTTTTTATCCTCGACGATCTTATAGAAAGGCGCCATATCGCGGTGACCCGCCCTGAGCTTGTCCCACGCGTCCTTCCAGCCGTAGACCCCGGTGATCGCGCCGCCGACAGGCTCCTTCATCCTCTCGGGCAAAAAGGGCGGAATACTGATCTTGCCGCCGTTGAGCTTGTCCAGCTTATGCTCGATCGCCATATGCATCGCGGCGCTGTTCTTCGCCTTGCGGTTGATGTAGGGATGGGTGTCGGAATCCAGCGCGTAGTGGCACAAAAAGCCCGCGAGATACGCGAACACATCCTCATCGTCCTTCGCGCGCTTCGCCAATTCCGTCAGGAACTCGCCGGTATGCTCACGGTGCATCACGGACGAATATTTGTTTACGCGGTTGCCAAAGGGCTTCATATAGAAATGATAAAACAGATACGGGTCAGGTCCCAGCAGTCCGAAGTTGTAAATATCTCGATCGATCTCCAATTCCAGTTTTCGGGCGATCTTGGATCCGAAGTTGGTATGGACGACAATATCAGGCATGAAAATACCTCCGATTGAATTGATACTCAGCCGACAGAACAGCCGATCGTTCCGTCGGACGGAGAAGCACGGCGCTCCTCCGCGGCGATCCTTTTCCCCGAAAAAGAACGGTCGGGGATATCTTGTTTCAGTATAACAGATACAAATGCGTTTGTCTATATCTATCGCGTCCGATTTCTCCTTTTTATCTGCGCAGATACTCCGACGATACGGGAAAGTCAAAATAAGTATCGGGATAGGGTTCGTCCCGGAGCGTAAAGTGCCACCACTCGCAGTCGATCGGCTCAAAGCCGCCGCGGATCATCGCGCGCTGCAGGATCATCCGGTTCTCATACTGCTCCTGTGTGACGCCCCGATACCCGGGATGAGAAAGCTCGCCGAAAAAGTCGAAAGGGCCGCCCATATCCGGCTCCTTTCCCGTACGCATATCGAGCAGGGTCAGATCGACCGCGCTGCCGCGGCTGTGGCTCGACTGCTTGGCGATGTATCCCTTTTCAAACAGCTCCTGCTTTTCCAGATCGGGGTAAAAATACGGCTTCATGCGGATATCCTGATCCTCGATGCCCCACAGGATAAAATGCCTGACCGCGCACACGGGGCGGTAGGCGTCGAACACCTTGAGCCGATAACCCTGCACCGACAGCTCGTTGGACACGGCTCTCAGCGCCCGCGCAGCCTCCTTTGTCAGAAGCGCGCAGGGCTCCTCGTATCCGTCGATCCTGTCGCCGATGAAATTGTAGGTGGAATAGTACCGTATCTCCTGAATGACAGCCGGCACATAATCTGCCAGCAAAACAAAACCCGAAGGATCTGCCGCGATATCTGTTTTCTTGACTTTCATTGCTCTTTTCCTCACTGTCGGTACCGTATTTTCTTCTCTGCCGTTCGTCACGGCAGCCTGTGCCGCCCAAGGGATTATTTCACGGTTCTGCGCTTTCTGCCGAGCCAAGCGCAGACAGCCGCCGCGATCAGAAGCAGACCGCCGAGGATGAACACGGTCGCGGAATCCGCCGTCTGTACCGCTTTTTTTCCGCCCGTTCCGGTTTTTTCGGCGGAATCGGGGCTTGCCGGCGCGCTGTCCTTTGTCGCGCTGTCCTTAGTCGCGCTGCCCTTTCCTGCCGCATCATCCGAAACGTCGCCCGCATCTTCGGCCGCGTCGGTTTCTTTCGCGCCGTTCGCGGTCGGGCGTTCTTTGAGGAAGCCCTGTACCGACATGGTGAACTCAAACTCGTAGCCGTCGTCCATGATGAGCTTTGACGGAAGGAAGAACCAGAAACAACCGCGCGACGGGTCGAAATCGGAGACTTCCGCCTCTGTCGGGAACTCGAATACGGCGTCGTCCGTTTCATAATACTCCGTCTCTTTGGTTTCGGCGTTATACAGACAGAGAGAGAACAGCCAGGGGGTCTTCAGAAGGTGGATCGCCGCCTTGCCGTCGGCGGATGAGGGGTCATAATCAACGGTAAAGTCCTCGCCTTCATACATGGATGTCCACGAGCCGTCGTAGCTGGGATATTTATGAAAATCCGCGCTGTCGCGTGAGGATACGACGGTGATCTCGACGGGGATGTCCGTTTCCTCGATCCCGTACTCTCCGCCGAGGCTGTAAATATGCACCGCGGCGTCGACCTGCGCGGTCTCATACAGCAGATGATCGACAGTCGCCTTCACGCTCCATTCGGTATCGGCGTTTCTCTCAAAAACGAATTCCTCGCCCGTGCCGTTGTTCTTCAGCGTCAGGGTCACGTCGCCGTTATAATCGTCCAGTTCGAAAATGCCTACCGTATAAAAATCCTCATCGTACGGATAGCTGTCGTGAAAATCGTATTTGAAGTCATAGGTCTTATTCACCACAGCGGAAACGATCGAATAAGACGGGTCGCCCGCTTTATTCCCGGACGGGATCTCGCCCTGAGAAGCAGCGGGATCGGTCGCCGCAAAAGCGGTCGTCAGCCCCGTGAGCGCCGTCAATACCGCTAACGTCAAAATAATTATCTTTTTCATGATCCTGCTCTCCTTTTGTATGATAAATTATGATAAATGCGATTGCCCGCGCCGTCCTCATGCGGACAGGCATGAACCGGTCAGCGCTTGCTTAACATCGTTCGGCTGATCCTGTTATATACCGGCTTCATTGTCAAGCCCTGTACAACGGTTGTAAAGAATACGATCGCGTAGACGCCTCCGAGAATGATATAATAGGTCTGTTCGGGCAGCATTTCTTTGGTACTCATGGCAAGCGCAACGGATAAACCGCCGCGCAGACCGCCCCAGATCAGCAGCTTGATGAAGCTCAGGCGGTCATAGCCGTCCGGTATCGCGCCCATTACCAGCGAGGACAGCGCGAGGCTGCCGCTTCTGGCGATCAGGTTGGCGGCTATGGCGACGATCGACAGCAGGAACACATGCTCCGTCTGCAGGATGCGGACAAACGACAGACCCAGCATCACGTAGAGAAAAGAATTCAACAGCGAATCTGCCGTTTCCCAAAAGGAGTCGAAGAACACCGTCGTTTCGGATTCCTCCTCTGAAAACCGTGAGCGCAGCGCCGAAAACATTATCCCGCAGACGACAGAGGCGATCGCGCCCGAAAAGCCGCATGCTTCACAGATCACATACGAAAGCGAAACCGTCAGCAGACTGATAAAGATCTTCAGGGCTTTGTTCTGCGTATAGCGGAACAGCAGGAAGCTCAGCGCCGTCACGACGGCTCCTACCGCCACGGCGCCGAAGATCTCTTTCAGCATCACGCCGATGAAGCCGCCGGAGGACGACGCGGTCGCCATGCCCGAAAAGCACACGAACAGCGCGACGCCCACGCCGTCGTTGAACAGAGATTCGCCTTCGATCAAAAAGGAGATCTTTTTGGGCAGTCCGAATTTGCTCAGGATGCTCGTCGCGGCGATCGGATCGGTCGGCGCGACGATACTGCCGAACATCAGGCACACAGGCAGCGAGAGGTTCAGACCGAGCAGTAACGAGGCTCCGTAAAACAACGCCCCGTAAAAGCACGCGCCCAGCAGGGTGCAGACAAAGGCAAGCACGGTTATCTGCCGCGCCTGTTCCTTAAGCTCCGACAGCTTCATATGACAGGAGCCGGCGAACAGCATGAAGCACAGCACGCCCTCCATCAGGAAGCCTTCGATATCGGTCAGCCGGAATTGCTGCAGCAGGTCTGCTGCGTCTGTACCGCTGAAAACAGCCGCCGCGGCTAACAACACCATTCCGATAACGACCGAAAACAGCATGAGAGCTATTTCATAGGTCAGTTTTGTGACCTTTTCATTGAAGAAGCCCAGTATACACACCAAGGCAATGATTGCCGTAAAAGTATAAAGATTCATAGTATCCCTGCCATATCAATTTTATGCTGCGTTATTCCGATAACAGCTTTTTCGGAGTTGGGATGAATTTTGCCGCGATCGCCGCGAAAAGCATGATCGGGATCAGTCCGGGCGGGAAGACGATCATCAGCAGCAGCACGGTCGCCAGCGGCTTTTTCAGCGTATGACCGACGAGCGCCGTCGTGACGACAGCCGCACAGAACACCGCGTCAAGCCCGAACAGCAGGCTCATGGCGCAGCCGATGCTCACGCCGCAAAAAATGACGGGGAAAAAGTGACCGCCCTTGAGCCCGGAGTCGATGCAGATGTTCGTCAGCAGCAGCTTTGCGGCTGCGATGACCAGCAGCATGACGGCGCCGATATCTTTCATCTGCTCCGTCACTTCGCCGATCTGATGCTCGCCCGAGAACATCGTCAGCGGAAGAAACGTGCCCGAAACGCCGAGCAGCAGTCCGCCCGCGACGGCGCGCAGCACAACGAATCTCTGCGTTTTTGCTTTCAGCGTACCGGTCAGCTTTTTGAAGATAAAAAACAGATATCCCGCGATAATGCCGACGAGCGTGAGCGGCACGGCGTAAAGATATTCGCTCCGATCAAGCGCCTGAGCCGTCATGCTCTCCATGCCCATGCTGACGCCGCACAGCTTGTTGAGCAGGATGAAGATCCCCAGTGAGCTGAGGATCGCCGCAAAGTACAATACGATCCTGGACGTCTTGGGCAGGACGGTCTCCCTGTCGGATTCGATCGGCTCTACAAAGCCGAACATAGGCGAGCGGAAGATCGTACCCAGCGTGGCGCTCATTCCGATCGCGGTCAGCTCTCCGACCTCTTGATGAAAGCGCTTGAGCTTGTCCCCCACCCAGGAGCACAGCCCCGCGATCACGCCCGTCAGCCCTGCCTCGGGGCCGACGCTCGCGCCGATCAGCAGCGGCAGCAGCGCCGAGCCCATCGTAGAGAAAAGATTGCGATACGGATAGCGTCCCGTCTTTTTCACCGAGCCGAGTACGGCGCTCAGCTCCTCGGGATAGTCGCCGAAACGTCGCTTCCACAGTCCGATCAGCAGACCGCCGACCGTACATACGCAGACTGTGTACAGGGGGAAATCGAGCTTTGACGGCACATATTCCCATAAGAAGGCGATACCGAGATTCATGATCCGCAGAAAGCCCCAGATGATCGCGCCGACGATCGCGCCGAGGATCACGGTATAAAGAAGGTAAAGCAGGTCGTTTTTGATTTTGCTCACGGTATATCCCTCCGCTTTTTATCTCACCGTCGCTGATTGAACAGAGAATATCTTTGTGCATGGGAGGATAACCGCCGATCTGTCGGTCAACAGCAGGGTGACCGGCATCATCCGAACCGCAGCAAGGTATGATATCCCCTCAAATAATCGTCTGAAAATATGATACCAGATAAAACGAGCCTTGTCCACAAACCTTTAAAAAAATCGCGGAGATTTTTTCCGCCTGTCTTAATCTCTGCAGCCCCGTGGAGCCGGAGATTCCGCTCCTGCTGTCGGTTGACGCAGATTTCGTCTTCGGATCGTCACCTCCTGCCTGACCGTCTATCATCGCCACGGGCTGAAAACAGTCCCCCGGACTGTTATCTTTACGCCCTTTCGAGTCCCATCTCATTCCTTTATC
>JAFRBD010000093.1 GCA_017405065.1 Ruminococcus sp.
GATCTTCGCGGGCAAGCAGCTCGAGGACGGCAGAACTCTCGCGGATTATAATATCCAGAAGGAAAGCACCCTACATCTGGTGCTGCGCCTGCGCGGTGTGCCCGGCGACGCGGACAGCAACCAAACGGTAGACGTGAACGACGTCACCGTGATACGCCGCTATCTGGTCGGCATGACGCTTGAGAACTTCAACAGCAGCAACGCCGACGTTGACGGCGATAAACAAGTCACCATCATCGACGCGACGTGGATCCAGCGCCGACTCGCGAACATGAGCGTTCCCTACTCCATCGGTGAGCAGGAAACGACCGCCCCCACCGAGCCGGAAACCACACAGCCGTAACAGGTGAATAATACTATTTGCGATAAACAGAGCCCTGCGTGATCGAAACGCAGGGCTTTCAAACTGAAAAAATACGCTGTCATTGCGAGGGAGCTTGCGACCGTGGCAATCCCACAAATAGGGACTGTTCCTTTCTCTCGCATCAAACGATATTAACGACAAGGAGATTGCCACGGGATAGATCCCTCGCAATGACACTGATACATTAACGTGCGTAAATTGACGCCATTGACCTGATGGGAGGCTGTGGGCTTCGCAATGACATTTAATCTTTTTCGGCAAATCCAGAGCCCTGCGTGATCGAAACGCAGGGCTCTGTTACTTGTTGCCGATCTATTCTATTCAGCCGTTGCTGATGATTTGTCCGATAGCAGCGTCATAGGGCGTATCGATACCCGTGATATTGCGCTGGATCCACGTCGCGTCGATGATCTCGAGCAAATTGTTTTTGTCTACGTCGGCGTACTTTTTCAGATCCTCGTCCGTTTTTGTGTTCATCATAGACAAGGAATGCTGCACCTCGGTAACGTCCATGATGGTCACCATGCAGTCGCCGTCTGCGTCGCCGGTCACGGCGATGGCTCTCTCAAAGCCGAAGCCGAACGTCTTCGCATATCTCTGCGCCTCGCTGCCGACGTCGCCGTTGATCGTAAAGCCCGGGACTTTCAGCGTGATACCGTATTCATCGTTGTAGTAATAACCGAAGGCTTTGGTGTCGATATTGGAGGCGGAGGCGGGGAGCTCGACGCTCTTCAGATTCGGACAGTTATAGAACGCGCGCTCGCCGATATCGGTGACGGAATTGCCGAGCGAGACGCTCGCAAGACCCGTACAGTTGCGGAAGGCGCTGTCGGCGATGATCTGTACGGAATCGGGGAGGGTGATGCTTTGGAGGCTTTCGCATCCGTAGAACGCGCCGAGCGCGATACCGTAGACAGAATTGCCGAGATTGACGGTTTTAAGCGCGGTGCATTCTTCGAAGGTACATTTATCGATCTTCGTAAGAGAGTTGCCGAGCGTGACGGTTTCAAGACTGCTGCAGCTATAGAAGGCAGAGCTGCCGAGCTTGATGACGGAGTTGCCGAGCGTCGCGGTTTTGAGACCGACGCAGCGATAGAACGCAAACTGACCGATGCTTGTAACAGAGCTTCCGGTCGAAAAGCTTTCGAGATTTTTGCAGTCCTTGAACGCGCGGCTGCCGATGCTCTTGACAGATTTGCCGAGTGTTACGGTTTCCAGAGAATAGCATCCGTCAAACACGCCGTCGCCGATGCTCGTGACGCCGTTTTCGATCACTAAGTCGGTGAAGCCGAGTCTGTTCCATAGCTTTTTTCTGTTGTCGTCGCTTTCCAGCGGACCGCTGCCGGATATGGTCAGCACGCCGTTTGCGACCGTCCATGTAAGGTCGCCTGTCGTCCCGCTCAGGGAGAAGGAATGCGGATCCGTCCATGAGACCGTCGGATAGGATTCATAATAATCGGAATAGGGAAGGTAAGGTGTGGCGGTGTATGAGGAGACATTGTAGCCTGAGGAGCTTGCTGATGAGCCTGATGAAGATGAGTTATAAGAATGTCTATAAGAGGGATAACTGACATATATTTCCGGCGTCACGGAGCCGTCGCAGGAGGCTTTGTCGCCGAAGCAGGTTGAATCGAGCAGCAGCGAGCCGGTGCGCTCGCCGGTGTCGTCGTTCCAGAAGATGATGTAATAGAGCTGTCCGTCCTGAACGCCGCGCTTCTGCGCGTTGAAGAACCAGATACCGTCGTAGCTCTTAGTGCCGCGGATCTCGTCGGGCGTCGATCTTGCCGGCAGGCGCTGATCGTTGAGATCAAAGATATCGAACATGACGGCGTTCGCATCCTCCCAGCCGGCGGATCTCGCGTCAAAGAGGATCAAGCCGTCTTCATCGGGGATATCGACGGGCGCGGGCAGGGGCAGGGTAGACCTCTCGTAACGCCACTCATACGACCAGTCATACCGATCTCCCCATTTATCGCCGACGTCTTTTGCCTCGGTGATGGCTCTGGAGACGTCGACTCTTGACAGTCCGAGAGCGGAAGCGGTGTCGTCGATAGCGGTTTGGACGTCTTTACCGTTGTAAGAAAGCGCGTTTCTCAGACTTTGATAACCACTGGAAGCAAGGAAGTTGACAAACATCTGATACGCTGTCGTGTTGGCGGGGATCGTCTCGCCTACGACGTTGCCGGTCGAGGTGATCATGAGCATCGGGCCCAGGCTGTTGTTTCTCCATCTGGCTTCCATACTGCGTTTGTTGCTGTCATAAACAGTCTCAATATTCGTGTCGGGATTCGCGTAAGCGGTATCGCCGAAGCAGGAGGTATCCAGCAGGAGATCGTGGGTTTGGGCGATGGTGTCGTAGTTATTGAAGATAACAGCATAGGTATGACCCTCGGTCACGCCTAAGCCTTTCGCGTCAAACGCCCAGATACCGTTGCCGATGTTGACGCCGCCGAGATACTTTTTGGAGCCCCAAGGGGCAAGTTCTTCAGATCCGTTTTCGGTGATCTCATAGATGTAGAACAGGACGCTGCTTGGGTTGTACCAACCTGCGGAAGCCGCGTCAAAGTAGATCACGCCGTCGCCGGTAGGATAGGTCACTTCCTTGTGCTCACGGGATACTTCCTGTCCGCAGATGTTGCAATAGGTGATGAGATCATAGCTGCCGTGGTCGCCGTAATTCTTATAATTCTCTGTTACGGTATAGGTATCATAGTGATAGCATTCATTAATACGTTCGCGGCTTATTTCTTCATTGCAATAGGAGCAATAGGTGACTAAATCATAACTGCACCCGTCGTCATAGTATTGATAATTCTCGTTTTCAGTATAGGTATCCCAATGCCCGCAAGTGGGTTCTTCTGTAGGTGCTTCTGTGGGATCATAGCCTGTCGAAGCGACTGTTCTTACCGCGCCGACAGGCGCCGCTTTTGCTTCCGCCGCCGACACGCCGACCGGCACGGCGGTGAATACGCTCAGAGCAATGATCAGGCTCAAAAGCACAGATAAGATTTTTGTACTGTTTTTCATGTTCTTGCCTCCTTGGTAAAAAAGGGTAACAGGGTATAATTGCTTACCTTTTTATTGTATCATATCTGACGGACTGTAGCAATCCAAAATAAACGGCTGATATTTGGGCAGAATGTACATATAAAGCAGTGTTTATGGCAATGCTGCCCAAATGCGGAGCAAATCTTTGTTTCCGCAGGGGCGTTCCTCAGCCGGAGACGGCACCCCTCTGTCCTTCGGACACCTCCCCACCCGGGGAGATCTCACCGGTCGTCCGTATAGCAGATACGTTTTTATCCTATCTTACGTTTTCGATATCAAAAGCGTCCGTCATTCTGCGGACGAGCAATGCTCGCCCCTACGGAAGGGTAGGCTATGCTTCGCCTGTTAACAGCATCACAACAAAAGTAACGGTACGTCGCATGCGTCATACCCTACGAATCATTAGAAAGGTACAGTCTCTCTTTGTGGGATTGCCACGTCGTCGTTCGCTGTACTCGCTGAGAGCGGTCAGATGTGACCGCTCTCGTGCTCGCGTCGCGCCTCCTCCTCTCCCCACCGCGCAGGGGCGCGTCGGGGACCCCGTTTTGAGCTCCTCGCAATAACAAAAAAAGCGCCGTCCCCACCATTATTAAAAATAGCGAGTGAGAAAACGAGAGTTAACACGAGAATAAACGAGAAAAAACAAGCTCAGCGAGCGCTATATGAAAAAATACGGATTTTTGCTTGACTTTACGAAATGAAAGTGTTAGTATATACAAGCGTTAAAAAATGCTTACAAGAATAATCAAGGAGGAAACGCACTATGTCCACTTATATGGCTAAAAAAGGCGAAGTCGAGCGCAAGTGGTACGTGATCGACGCCGCGGGCAAGCCCCTCGGTAAGGTCGCGGTAGAGGCGGCTGTGCTGCTCAGAGGCAAGCACAAGGTCACCTTCACTCCCCACGTTGACTGCGGCGACCATGTCATCATCATCAACTGCAAGGACGCTGTCCTGACAGGCAAGAAGTTAGAGCAGAAGAAATGGTACCGTCATACCGGTTATGTCGGTCACCTTAAGGAAACCAATTACGCTACCCTGATGGCTACCCGTCCCACCAAGGCGATGGAGCTCGCTGTCAAGGGCATGGTTCCCTCCAACACCATCGGCAGAGCGGCTATGCTGCGACTCAGACTGTTCGAAGGCGCTGAGCATACTCATCAGGCTCAGAAGCCCGAAGCATGGGAATTTTAAGAAGGAGGAAACGATAAATGTACGATAAGGCACCTTATTTTTACGGCACCGGCAGAAGAAAATCTTCCGTAGCGAGAGTTCGCCTCTATCAGGGCACCGGTAAGATCACCATCAACGACAGAGACATCGACGATTACTTCGGCCTCGATACCCTCAAGCTGATCGTTCGTCAGCCCCTCGAGCTCACCGAGACCGGCGAGAAGTTCGACGTAGTTTGCCGCGTAGCCGGCGGCGGCGTTACCGGTCAGGCAGGCGCGATCCGCCACGGTATCTCCCGCGCGCTGCTCCAGTATGATTCCGACGCGCTGCGTCCCGCCCTCAAGAAGGCAGGCTTCCTGACTCGTGACCCGAGAATGAAAGAGCGTAAGAAATACGGTCTCAAAGCCGCTCGTCGCGCTCCGCAGTTCTCAAAGAGATAATCAGCTCTCTTATATTGCTATCTTTCAAGACTTCTGTTTCGGCAGAAGTCTTGTTTTTTGTAATGCTATACCTGATTATCTCTGTCGACTGCGGATTTGCTCAGGCACAGCCTTCGCAAAGCAGAGCTATAAACAGTCCGCCGGACTGTTTTCTTAACGCTCGTACAGTTCTCAATGTGATAATCAGAATATTCAAATTTATCTTTTACTCAAAGC
>JAFRBD010000094.1 GCA_017405065.1 Ruminococcus sp.
CGCTGCCCGCACCCGAAAAAAAGTCATTATGAGAAGGGTGCTGCTCCTCTTTGTGGGATTGCCACGGTCGCAAGCTCCCTCGCAATGACATAAACAGGAAAAGAAAAATGTCCGCAGCTTATCAAAGAGTCGCGGACATTACTTTTTTATGTTGTTATGACAAATTCAATAGCCGTCAGGCTGTCCCACAATTCCTAAGTCCTAATTCCTAATTCCTATTTCCTACTTCCTAATTCCTATTTCCTAATTATTTCTTCCGCTCTCTGCGCGCCGCTCTTAATTCTTCGAGGTTCGCGGGCTTACGCTGCATATACGCCATGAAGAAGTCGCAGATCTTGCGGGTCAGGACGCACAGCACCAGCGACACGACGAAGCTGCCGAAATAGAGCATGATATAATGCTCGGGCTTGGTGTTATAGACGCGCTCGATATAGTGGTTGATGTTCAGATAGATCATGTAGTATTCCATCGAGTACATGCCGACGAATTCCAGGAAATTGCGCAGGAGATTGCCTCTGCCCTTATGGCGCAGAGAGGTGCAGACAAAGCTGAGCAGCACCACCAGCACGATACCGAGCGCAGAACCGACATAGCGGTAAAAGAAGATGTACATCGGCTCGATCTCCTTGCTGTAGCCGGGGATCAGCGCCTTCATGATGGGCGTATAGCTGTTGAGCAGAGCGGTCAGACCGACAGCCAAGCCTAAGAACAGCCAGAGCCATTTGCGGTCGATCTCCTTCTTTTCCATCACGAACTTGCCCGCCCAGATGCCGATGACGAACGACGGCACGCGGCACAGGGCGATCTCCCAGTAACGGTAGAAGCCGGGCGCAATAAAACGCAGCGCGAAGGTGGCGACCACGACGACCGCGACGATACCGAGCATGCCCCACAGGCGGAAGCGCTCGATGATCTTATAGAAGATCGGGAACACAAGGTACAGCACCAGGATCAGCGAGATGAACCAGAACACGCGCTCGCCCTTGAAGAAAAAGTAGGTGAACGAGATACGGCTCAGATAATGGCTGAGTCCGGAATTATATCTGCCGGTCGCGTAACGGAACGAGAAGTAGAATATCCCGATCAGCAGCGCCGTGGGCAGGACGCGCATGAAGCGCTTTTTCAGAAAGCGCCCGAAGCGGTTATCCTTGGTGAAGGAGAAAAACAGTCCGACGCCCGATAAAAACAGGAACATATCCACGCCGATGTTGCCCATCCCGCGGAACGAGGCGAATACGTCGATGATGAACTTGTTGTCGGTGTACTGAGCCATCGTCAGATAGTCCGAGTGGAACAGTCCGATCCACAGCGTCGCGATACCGAACAGCACGTTTCGCGCCTCGCTGATCGTGAACAGGCTGAATGTTTTTTTGGAAGAAGCCATAGAAACCCTCCGTTTTTTCCGGCTCCTGATGATATGCCGGATCGTTATGTCGATTATACCAAAAATAACCAGTATTGTCAATTTTGTTGCGATATTGTAACACCCGCGGGACGCGAAGCGGCTTTGTTCCGTATGACAAACGGAGAAAAAGGGTTCTGTTTTTTATCATTGCAATTTCTATTCAAATGTATTATACTGATATGGTATGGATCGTTGTGTAATAAAGCGGTTGAGATGATTGAGATGAAGCAACCCTCCGCCGCTTTGCGGCACCTCCCTTAGGAAAGGGAGGCTGTGAGTTGCGCAGCGACAATTAGAAAACAGGAGTGAACACCCATGTGCAAGGAATGTGCAAAAAAGACGTTTTACATCACGACACCGATCTATTATCCCTCGGGCAACCCCCATATCGGTCATACCTATACCACCGTCGCATGCGACTCGATCGCCAGATACAAGCGCATGCAGGGCTATGACGTGATGTTCCTGACCGGTACAGACGAGCATGGTCAGAAGATAGAGGAAAAGGCAAAAGCCGACGGTATCACCCCCAAGCAGTATGTCGACAATATCGTCGCGATCTTCAAGAAGCTGTGGGAGTACATGAACATCGACTACGACCGCTATATCCGCACCACCGACGACTACCATGTCGAATCGGTGCAGAAGATCTTCAAGGAGCTGTACGACCGCGGCTACATCTATAAGGGCGAGTACGCGGGCAAGTACTGCACCCCCTGCGAGAGCTTCTGGACGGAGTCGCAGCTCGTGGACGGCAAATGTCCCGACTGCGGACGCGAGGTCATCGAAGCGAAGGAGGAAGCCTACTTCTTTAAGATGGCTCCCTTTGCCGAGCGCATCGAAAAGCTCCTCACAGAGACCGACTATCTGCGTCCGCGCACCAGAGCGACGGAGCTGGTCAATAACTTTTTGCAGCCGTCCGTCGATGAAAACGGCAATAAAACCTACGGCTTAGAGGATCTGTGCGTCTCGCGCACCAGCTTTACATGGGGCGTGCCCGTCACCTTTGACCCCAAGCACGTCGTCTACGTCTGGATCGACGCGCTTTCGAACTACATCACCGCCTTAGGGTATGAGAACGACGCGTTTGACGACTACAAAACCTACTGGCCCGCGGACGTTCACATGGTCGCCAAGGACATCATGCGCTTCCACGCGATCATCTGGCCCGCGATGCTGATGGCGCTGGAGCAGCCGCTCCCGAAGCACCTCGCCGTACACGGCTGGATCACCTTCAACGGTCAGAAGATGAGTAAGTCCCTCGGCAACGTCGTCGATCCCTTCATCCTCGGCGAACGCTACGGCGTGGACGCGATCCGCTACCATATCATGCGCGAAATGGCGCTGGGCGCGGACAGCTCGTTTTCTAACGAGATCATGATCAACCGCATCAATACCGACCTCGCCAACGGTCTGGGCAACCTCGTGTCCCGTACCGTCGCGATGATCGACAAGTACTTCGGCGGCACGCTGCCGCGTGATCGTGAGGACGGCGACTTTGACGGCGATCTGAAGGCGACCGCGACCGCGCTGAAAGCGAAGGTCGACGATTACGTTGAGAATACTCAGCTCAATCTGGCGCTGGAGGAGATCTTCAAGCTCGTTTCCCGCGCGAATAAATATATCGACGAGACCACCCCGTGGATCTTAGGCAAGGACGAGAGCAAAAAGGCGCGTCTTGCGACCGTGCTGTACAACCTGCTCGAGAGCATCCGTATCGCCTCGACCCTGCTCTCCGCCTTCATGCCCTCCACCATGCCCAAGGTCTTTGAGCAGATCGGCGCTGTTGACTGCGCGACCTATGAGAATGCGGACAAGTTCGGCGTACTGCCGCCCGACGTGACCGTTCACCGCGGCGAGGCGATCTTCCCGCGTATCGACGTGGACAAGGAGATCGAAGAGCTCAACGCCATTATCAAGAATAATGAACCTAAGGAAGAAACAGAAAAAGACGCAAGCGTCTTTGAGCTGCCCGCACATAAGGCGGAGATCGCCTTTGACGATTTCGAGAAGGTCGAGCTGAGGGTCGCGAAGGTGCTCAACTGCGAGAAGGTGAAAAAGTCGAAGAAGCTCTTGAAATTCACGCTGGACGACGGCGAGGACGAGCGCGTCATCCTCTCGGGTATTGCGGAATACTACGAGCCCGAGGAGCTGATCGGCAGGAACATCGCCTATGTCGCGAACCTCGCGCCCCGCAAGATGATGGGTATTGAGAGCTGCGGCATGATCCTCTCCGCCGAGAGCGGCGACGGGCTGAAGGTCGTGACCATCGACGACAGCATTCTGCCGGGCGGACAACTGGTATAATTGACTTTACTGTAGGGTACGGCGGTTCCCGACGTACCGCAGAATGACGGGCGTTTCTGTTATCGAAAGAGTACGATAGGAATGAAACATTTCTACCATGCGGTACGTCGCAAGCGCCGTACCCTACAGTTTTTTGAAAGGCTTCTTATGTCATTACACAACATCTTTGACACGCACGCGCATTATGACGACCGCTGGTTCGATGAAGACAGACGAAGTCTGCTTTCTTCTCTTCCTCAAAACGGCGTGTCCTATGTAGTGAACGCGTCCGTCGATCTGGCAACGGCAAAAACGGCGATCGGGTATGCGGAGCGATATCCCTTTCTGTACGCCTGCGCGGGTATCCATCCCGAAAACCTCGAGGGTTTGCCCGACGACTATCTCGATCGGTTGACGGAGCTGTTAAAGCACCCGCGGGTGGTCGCGCTCGGCGAGATCGGACTCGATTATCACTGGGATATCCCGAAGGATGAGCAGCACCGCGTCTTTGAAGAGCAATTAAGGCTCGCGAAAGAGTTGGATGTGCCCGTCGTTATCCACGACCGCGAGGCGCACGGCGACGTGATGGCGCTGGTGAGAAAGTATCAGCCGAAGGGGCTGATGCACTGCTACTCCGGCAGCGTAGAAATGCTCAAGGAGGTCTTAAAGCTCGGCATGAGTATCTCGCTGGGCGGGACGGTGACCTTCAAGAACGCGCGCGTACCCGTAGAGGTCGCACAGGCAGTACCGCTCGACAGGCTGCTGCTCGAGACCGACGCACCGTATCTCTCCCCCGTCCCCTATCGCGGCAAGCGCAACGACAGCACGAAGATCGCCTATACCGCACAGAAGATCGCTGAACTGCGGAATATGGACGCGCAGGAGCTGATCGACCTTACCACCGAGAACGCGAAGCGTTTATTCGGCATTGAATAATACTAAGTAAACATTATCCATATGAATCATCATATCCGCAATCCCATCAATATACAGCCAAAGGAGAAGCTGACATGTACGAACAAAAGTCTGCATTTATCAGTTATAAAAGCGAGGAAGCGAACGCTGCTTATTTCGTCAGGGATCATCTGATCCGAAACGGTATCTCCGTATGGATGGCGCCCGATTCTATCCCGGCGTCATCCAGCTATCCTGATGAGATCTACAACGGAATCAAAAGCTGCGACGCTTTTGTACTGATGTTGTCGGAAAGGGCACAGATCTCCAATTGGGTGATCAATGAACTTACTACCGCGATCAACCTGCACAAGCCTATTTTCCCCTTTCTTATTGAAAACTGTGTCCTCAAAGGGGGCATGAACATTATGATCTCCAATATCCAAATGATCACCGCCTATAACAACATGGAAAAAGCGGCTGACAGGCTGGTTCAGAATATCAAGAAGCTCGGCTCAGCTTCAAGCGGACGATCGTCTTTTGAAAGCCACAGCGAAAAAGCGCCTTCGATCAGTGAGAAAAAGGCTCATTCTTCCGATTTCCAAACGGTTCGGTATTCTAACGGTACTTACCGGGGCGAGCTGTCAAACGGGAAAAAACACGGCTTTGGAACGATGACATTCAAAAGCGGCAATGTTTATGAAGGAGATTGGAAAAACGATGTGATCAGCGGAAAAGGGAAATATACCTTTGCGAGCGGCCACATCTATGAGGGAGAATTCAGCAGCGGCAAGCGAAACGGCACGGGAAAAATGACTTATCCGAACGGCAATGTTTATGACGGCAGCTGGAAAGACGACGCCCGGCAAGGCTTCGGCATCATGACATTTCGCGGCGGCGACGTATATGAAGGGAACTGGGAGAATAACGGGATCAACGGAAAAGGAAAACTCCGCTATCACAGCGGCCACATCTATGAGGGTGAATTCAGCGGCAGCAAGCGAAACGGCACGGGAAAAATGACTTATCCGAACGGTAATGTTTATGAAGGCGAATGGAAGGACAACGACAGGCACGGCTATGGAACGATCGCTTTCACAAACGGCGAGTATTACGAAGGGAACTGGAAAGATAATCAATATTGCGGACAAGGCAAATATACTTTTCCCAGCGGCAACATATACGAAGGGCAGTTTGAAAACGGAAAGTATCACGGTCAGGGTAAATACACTTATCACAGCAACGGTTCTGTTTATATCGGCGAATGGAAGGAGAACGACAGATGCGGCAAAGGGGTCTTAACCTACGGCAGCCATGATCTGTACAAGGAATATGAAGGCGAATTCAGGAACGATAAACGAAACGGTCACGGCAGAATCACCTATCACAACGGCGCGGTGTTTGAAGGAGAGTTTGCAGACGGGATGAGAAACGGCGCCGGAGAAATACGTTTTCCGGACGGTACCGTTGTAAAAGGCGAGTGGGAAAACGATCGATTTGTTTCTCCCGCGGGCATCGTCGATCCTGATGTTTTGCTGGAGGCACAAATCAAGCGGATGAACAACAGTTGAATCCCAAACGATCATTCAAACCATCAATCGGTAAAAACGTAATAAAAACGGATAGAGATACGAAAGGCACGGCGCATCGGTTGCGTCGTGCCTTTTCATAATAATCTTTATTCAAACGAGAGATCCAGTTCCACGGGACAGTGGTCGGAGCCGAAAACGTCCGTATGGATCTTTGCGTCCGTGATCTTGTCCGCGATACGGTCGGACACGATGAAGTAGTCGATGCGCCAGCCGGCGTTCTTCTCGCGCGCCCTGAAGCGGTAGCTCCACCACGAGTACACGCCCTCGGCGTCGGGGTTGAGCGAGCGCCATGTATCGGTAAAGCCCGATGACAGTACCACCGTCATCTTCGCGCGTTCCTCATCGGTAAAGCCGGCGTTTTTGCGGTTGGTCTTGGGATTCTTCAAGTCGATCTCCTGATGGGCGACGTTGAGGTCGCCGCAGAAGACGACGGGCTTTTTTTCATCCAGCGCTTTGATATAGGCGAGGAAATCGTCCTCCCACTGCATACGGTAATCGAGCCTTTTCAGCTCGTTCCGGCTGTTGGGCGTATAGACGGTGACGAGGAAGAAATCCGCGTACTCAAGGGTGATGACGCGGCCTTCCTTGTCGTGTTCTTCGACGCCGATACCGTAATTGACGGACAGCGGAGTGTGCTTGGTAAAGATCGCGGTGCCGGAGTAGCCTTTCTTTTCGGCGTAATTCCAGTAGCTTTCGTATCCCTCAAAGGACAGGTCGATCTGACCCTGCTGCAGCTTTGTTTCCTGCAGGCAGAAGAAGTCGGCGTCCAGCTCGCGGAAAATTTCGTTAAAGCCTTTATTCACCACGGCGCGCAGACCGTTGACGTTCCAAGAGATGAATTTCATAGGTTCCTCCGGTTTAGTTAGGAGTTAGGAGTCAGGAATTAGGAATTGAGGGAAATGCTGACACGCGTGTCAGCGTTTTTGATTTGTATTGCGTTTGATAATCCTATACAAATCGGGTGCGGGCATCCCGCCGTTAATTCCTCATTCCTCATTACTAATTCCTAATTAATTATTCAGTGCTTCTACGATCCTCTCGAACTGCATGCTGTGCGAGGCTTTGACAAGAACGGCGTCGCCGGGATGCAGATGCCTTTTGAGCCTGTCGATACACCTTTCGACGTCCTGATAATAATACGCGCCTTCACCGAAGCCCTCGGCGGTCGCTTCGCTCAGGGGCCCCACGGCGACCAGAACGTCGATACCGATCTCTTTGGCATAGGCGCCGATCTCGCGGTGGAGGGCAAGCTCCTCCGTGCCCAGCTCCTTCATATCGCCCAGCACGGCGACTCTTCTTCCGCCGAGCTTCGCGAGGGTATCCAGCCCCGCCTTGGTCGAGGTCGGGTTGGCGTTGTAGCAGTCGTCGATGATCGTGTATTCTCCGGTTTTGATGATACGGTTGCGGGAACCGACATTTTCAAAGCTCTCGAGACCGCGTTTGATCTCGTCGGGAGTCAGCCCCAGCTTCATGCCGACCGCCATCGCGCACAGGGCGTTGAGGACGTTGTGACGCCCCATCGTGGGGATGGTGACGTCGATTCTTGTATCGCTGTGGATGAGCGTACAGCCGATACCGTCGAGACCCTTTTCCGTGATGTTCTCGGCGCGGTATTCATCATTGCCGGTACCGTAGAAGATCGGTTTGATCCCGTGGTAATCGGTAACGGTGCGCAGCTTATCGTCATCGTGGCAAAGGATGATGGTTCCGTTGCCCTTCATATATTGAAACATCTCGGTCTTGGCGCGCAGAACGCCGTCGCGGTCGCCGAGGTTTTCCAAATGGCAGTAGCCGATATTGGTGATGACCGCGATATCGGGACGCACCATTTTAGAGAGGCGGGTCATCTCGCCGAAGCCGGAGATACCCATTTCGATGACGGCGACCTCATGATATTCTTCGAGTCCGAACAGGGTGATCGGTACGCCCAGCTCGTTGTTGAAATTGCCGCTTGTTTTATGTACCCGGTATTTTTGGGATAAAACCGCGCTGATGAATTCCTTTGTCGAAGTCTTGCCGACGCTGCCGGTGACGCCGATGAACGGGATCGTAAACAGCGAGCGGTAGTACTCGGCGACGCCTTTGAGAGCAACCAATGTCGACTCCACCAGTATGTAGGCGATATCCGCCTGAGGCGCCTGTTCGCACAGCGCACAGACCGCGCCCTGCTCCGCGACGGCGGGGATGAACTTGTGACCGTCGGCACGCGCGCCCTTGATGGCGGCAAAGAGCGAGCCCTCGCCCGCTTTGCGGCTGTCGGTGACGATAGATGTGATCGTGATATCGGGGTCGCCGTGCAGCTCGCCGCCGCACGCCTTCGCGACCTCTTGTAAGGTGATAGGTTTCATGGGATCCTCCGGTATTTAATTAGGAATTCGGAATGAGGAATGAGGAATTCACGAAGGGCCCCGCCCTCACCCGATTTATATAAGGAGCAGCAACAAATCATCTGTCACTTGCGTATAACAAATTAAAAACACGAAGTGTTTCCGATAATTCCTAACTCCTAATTCCTCATTTTTTCAAAGAAAGCTCTATGATCTTCTCGCACAGGTCGGGATAGGATATGCCTGCGGCTGCCGCCTCCTGCGGGAGAAGCGACATCGGAGTCATGCCGGGGAGGGTGTTCGCCTCGAGGCAATAGAACTGATTGCGGTCGCCCAGCAGGAAGTCCACTCTGCCGTATACCTTCAGGCGCAGCACCTCAAAGGCGTGCTCCGCCTCGCGCTGCATCCTCTCGGCGATAACGGGATCCAGTTCAGCGGGACAGATCTCTTCCGTCGCGCCCTCCTGATACTTGTTCTCATAATCGTACCAGCCGTCGCGGGGGATGATCTCGATGACAGGCAGCGCCTTGCCGCCTAAAACGCCGACCGAAAATTCTCTGCCCTTGATATACTTTTCCACCAGCACGTCGTCGTCATAGCGGAAGGCGGCGCCGACTGCGGCGACAAACTGCTCGCGGTCGGAGACGATCTGAACGCCGACGGACGAGCCGGCGGAACAGGGCTTGACCACGCAGGGGAAATCGTTCCAATCATCAAGATAGCCTCTGCCCATAAACTCGCGCTTATACAGGCGGCTGGGAGGCGTAGGCACGTTCGAGTTGAGAAAGACGCCCTTCGTGACGCCCTTGTGCATAGCGATGGCAGAACCGAGATGATCGGAGCCGGTATACTTGACGCCGTTGAGCTGCAGCGCCGCCTGGACGGTACCGTCCTCGCCCTCGCCGCCGTGAAGGCCGAGGAAGGTGATATCCGCCGCACGGCACAGCTCCAGCACATGGTCGCCGAAGTAGCAGTCGCTCTGATTCCTGCGCAGCTTCCTGATCGCTTCGATATCGGGCGCTTCGGTCTCGATCACCGCGTCTGTGACAAAATCATAATTCTCTGCAAAGAGCCTGTCGGCGTCGAAATCGTCGCCTTCATAGCCCATATATACGTCGATCAGAACGACCTGATGCCCCTTGGTGCGCAGCGCCTGCGCTACCTTGGAGCCGGATAAGATCGATACGTCGCGCTCGGAGGAAAGACCTCCGGCTAAAACAACTATTTTCATAAACTTACCTCCGGATTATTTAAATTAGGAATTAGGAGTTAGGAATTAGGAATTAAGGGAAACGCTTCGCGTTTTGGATTTATAGTAAAGACAGACGTTTGGTTTCAATATACAAAACGGGTGCGGGCGCAGCCCGCCGTCAATTCCTCATTCCTCATTAAAACATAAACCCGTCGTATCCCCAGTTCTCGGTCTCTTCGAACTTGACATAGACGTTAGCGCCGTCGACGCCCATAGCGTCTTTGGCGATCTCGCACAGCCTTGCCGTCAGCGCTTCATAGCTCTTGCGGGGAGCGGAATGGAGCAGGCTGACGTCAAAGAACGCGATCGGCTGATCGTTCTTTCCGCCGAAATACAGGCGGCGGTTATCCTCGATCTCGACCATCAGGTAGCGCTCGGGCTTACCCAGCAGGGTGATCGCCTCGCCTAAAGCGGACTTGATCTCAAGTTCCTTTTCGGGAGTAACGGTTTCGGAAAACTTGGCGTTGATAAAAGGCATGATATATCCTCCTTACGTTTTTTAGGCTCCCTTTGGGAAAGGGAGCTGTCGCCCTGAGGCGACTGAGGAATTGTATTAATTGTTCGAGCGGCAGCGAGTCACATTGCTATTGCAGGGCTTTGATCCTCGCTGTCACATGATAATCGATATCCCCGCATACTTCGCTGAATCGCGTATGAATATCCTTGTTAGTGTATCTAATGACGCTTATACCCAAACTATTCAAAAACTCTGTACGTTTTTTATCGTAAAGCTCGGCTTCTTCTTCAAAGTGCTGTGAGCCGTCGATCTCGATCACCAGTTTTGCCTGAGGGCAGTAGAAATCCACAATATAATCATCAAAGGTCTTTTGCCTGAGAAAAACGATTCCGCATTGTTTATGGTAAGGCTTTAAACAGTCATACCATAAATGCTTTTCCTCTTTGGTCATGTTGTTTCTCAACGCTCTCGCCAAAGGCAAATTCTCTTTGTTATGTGTTCTTTTCATGGAAAACGACTTAATTCGGTTGGTCGCGGGAAATCCCGCTCTATTCATACAATTCCTCAGTCACCTTACGGTGCCAGCTCCCTTTCCCAAAGGGAGCCTTGATATATTATAATCCAACTCGGCGCTATAATCAAGCCAAACGGTGCAATTATCGCGGTTTATCTGTCGCCGCGGGCGGTTTTTCCTCCCCTGACGGATTGACATGCACCATGATATGTTTGACCTTAGGGAAGCTCTGCTCGATGGTACTGTGGATCCGTTCGGCGATCGCATGACCTTCACGGAGCGTCAGGTCGCCGTCGACGGCGATCTCGATATCGACATAGATCTTGTTGCCGAACAGTCTGGTATTCAGCAGGTCGACGCCGATCACGCCCTCCTGACTCATCACACATTCCCACAGCTCGTCTTCTGTCTCCTTGTCGCAGGAGTGATCGACCATTTTGTCTGTTGCGTCACGGAAGATATCAAAAGCCGCCTTGGCGATGAACACACAGATGATCAGGCTGGCGACGGAATCGAGCACGGGGAAGCCCATCCGCGCGCCGACAACGCCGATCAGCGCGCCGACCGACGACAGCGCGTCACTGCGGTGATGCCACGCGTCCGCCATCAGCGCGCCCGAATCGAGCTTTTTCGCATAGTGCTTGGTATAGCGGAACATGGCCTCCTTCGCGACGATGGAAACGACCGCCGCGACGATCGCCAATACCCCGGGGACAGCGAGATTCTCGTAATTTCCCGAGATGATGTTGACGACGGCTTTATAACCGATAAACAAGCCGGTGACCAATAATACCATCGCGAGTATGATCGCCGCGACACATTCGAGGCGCTCGTGACCGTAGGGATGGTCGTCGTCGGAGTCGCGGGCGGACAGCTTAACGCCGATGATCACGACGATACTGCTGAACACGTCCGAGGCGGAGTGTACGGCGTCGCTGACCATCGCGCCCGAGTGGGCGAAGATACCCGCCAGCAGCTTGAGCAGGGACAGCGCGATATTCCCGACGATACTGACGGCGGACACTTTGACCGCTGTTTTCTCAAAATCCGGTTCCGCTTTGGCATTGTTTTGCACTTTCATTCGATTACCTCATTTCAAAGGTTACCTTAACATTCCTATTATATTGCAAAGCGGCGGTTTATTCAACCGAAACAGGCGAACTATTTTGCATTTATTTTCCTTTTGCGTATTGCTATCTCGTCAAAGTGATGATATAATAGCCGTATAAATCCGGCTATTATATGATTTATATGCCCGCCCAGTTTGTCGCTTTGCGACAACGGGCGATGGCTGATTATATCAAAAATCCCTTCGGGATTATGATATAATAAATAGTAACTAAATTTGTTTTCATACAAAACATACAAGGAGGAATTTTTATGCCATTAGTTAACGCGAAAGAAATGCTCACCAAAGCCAAGGCCGGCAAATATGCCGTCGGTCAGTTCAACATCAACAACCTTGAGTGGACCAAGGCGATCCTGCTGACCGCAGAAGAGCTGAAGTCCCCCGTCATCCTCGGCGTATCCGAGGGCGCGGGCAAGTATATGTGCGGCTACAAGACGATCGTCGGTATGGTCAACGGCATGCTCGAGGAGCTGAACATCACCGTTCCGGTCGCGCTGCATCTGGATCACGGCTCCTATGAAGGCGCGAAGAAGTGCATCGAGGCGGGCTTCTCGTCCATTATGTTCGACGGCTCTCACTATCCGATCGAAGAGAACTTTGAAAAGACAAAGGAACTCGTAGGCATCTGCAACGAGCTGGGCCTGTCCATCGAGGCAGAGGTCGGCTCCATCGGCGGCGAGGAAGACGGCGTTGTCGGCATGGGCGAATGTGCTGATCCCGACGAGTGCAAGATGATCGCCGACCTCGGCGTTACTATGCTGGCGGCAGGCATCGGCAACATCCACGGCGTCTATCCCGAGAACTGGCCGGGTCTGTCCTTTGAGACCCTCGACGCGATCCAGGCTAAGACCGGCGACATGCCGCTCGTACTGCACGGCGGCACCGGCATCCCGGACGACATGATCATGAAGGCGATCTCCTTAGGCGTTTCCAAGATCAACGTCAACACCGAATGTCAGCTCGTATTCGCTCAGGCGACCCGCGAATATATCGAGGCGGGCAAGGACAAGCAGGGCAAGGGCTTTGATCCGAGAAAGCTGCTCGCTCCCGGTACCGAGGCGATCAAGGCAAAGGTCAAAGAGAAGATGGAGATCTTCGGCTCCGTCGGCAAGGCTTGATCCAACATTATCCCATCAACTTTTTCAGCGGCTGTCATGTGACAGCCGCTGCTTTTTTCGTTTCTTATCCGAAAATATAGCAAATATTTTTCAATTTATCAGTGACAAACGCAAAAGTATGTTGTATAATAGTTTTAAGAATAGGCTATTGAACGGAGGAATGAGTATGTACAACGTGAAAATCAACAACGAGATCGGCTTGACCTTTCCGGACGGCTTTCAGGAAATGGGTGAACAGGAACTCGCCCGCTATTTCGGCAAGCCTGCCGACCGCTGGGGCGCGTATGACGAAGGTCAGCATATCATTCTCTCTGTCAGTTGGACAAAGGCGGGCTTCATGCAGTCCGACCCCGAGATGCACCTGTATGAAATCGAGGCGCGTCTGCGCAAGACCCTGGTCAACTATCAGAAGATCCAGTCCTATTCGTATGACGTCACCAAAAAGAAGAAAAAATATAAGGTCAAGAACGCCGTCCGCTTTGAGCACAGGGTCAACGACTCGGCAAGAGTGCATGTCGTGGATCTGGTCGTGTTCAAGCACAAAAAGAACTTCTACTGCGTGTATTACATCACCCGTAAGGTCAACGCGGCAGAGAGCCGTCCCGCGTTTCAGCAGATTCTGGAATCCATTACGCTCGGATGATCCGATCAACAGTACAATAAACAACCGCATGGTCAAGCGAATTGCTTTACCATGCGGTTTTTATTTTCGGCTATCCTTATACTATTTTTACGCCGCCGACAGGACGGACACGGAGCGCCTGACAGCTTCCCTTGCCGAACAGCTCATCCATCCCTGTGATGTATTCCGCCGATTTGTCCACAGGGACAAACGCCTGTATCGTACCCGCAAAGCCGCCGCCGTGGACGCGTACGTTCGCGCTTTCACCCAAGATCAGCTTGCTGACCGCTATCGCGAGGGGGATCCCCTGCTCGGTCGGTTTTTTCGCTGCATAGAGATTTTGCAGGAGATGAGCGGAGGAATCCGCGCTTTGACGATAGAGTGTGAAAAAGCGGTCGATATCTCCATCTTCAAGCGCCTGGGCTTCTTCGATCGCGCGGCGGTTCTCGCCGAAGAAATGGATCGCCCGAAGGAGCGCGCGGTCGCTGACCCTGCCGCGGAGCGCGGGGATCTCTTTAAGGAATTGCTCTTCATCCACCTCGCGCAGTACCTCCTTGCCGAAACACGCCGCGACCGCCTTCATCTCGGTCGGGATCGCGACATAGTCGTCGGTCAGATCGGAATGACTGCCCTTGGTATCGGTGATGCAAAGACAATAGCCTGCCTTTTCAAAATCAAAATCGTGCTTTTTGACGACGGGATTTTCAGTATCGCGAAAGTCGATGAAGACAAAGCCGCCGACGGAACAGACGGTCTGATCGAGCAGACCGCTGCCTTTGCCGAAATAGACATTCTCGGCGTACTGACCGATCTTGGCGATCTCGATTGCGCCCGCCCTGCCGCCGTTATACTGCGTATCGATGATCGTGCCGACAAGGGTCTCGAACGCCGCCGAAGACGACAGTCCGCTGCCGCTGAGGACAGAGGAAGTCACATAGGCGTCGAAACCGCCGACAGACACGCCCATTTGAGCAAAGCGCGCGGCGATCCCGCGAATCAGGGCGATCGTCCTGCCCTTTTCCTCTTCATGCACCGACAGATCGGACAGGTCGATCTCATTCATGCCGTAGCCTTCCGAAAACAGGCGGATCCTGCCGCTTTCACAAAAGGCAACGACCGCGACAGCATCCGTATTCACCGCCGCCGCAAGAGCGCAGCCGCGCTGGTGATCGGTATGATTGCCGCCGATCTCACTGCGTCCGGGAGCGGAAAACAGATGGAGATCGTCATGATCGGGAAAGGGTTCGCAAAAGCGCTCCGCGGCGCTTTGCCAGCGCAGGGTCTGGGTTTTCAGCGTTTTTTCATCGCCGCCGTACAGCGCCGAAAATAATTCATCAAAACCGCCGTCGTTCAATCGGCTGATCAGTTCCTTCGCCGTCATACGATCACCCCTCAAGATAATCACCGGTCACCGGTTACTGGTTACTGGTTACTGGTTACTGGTTACTGGTTATATTGTCCTATATTCTCAGTCGGTTGTCAATATAACAGACTGGCTTTTTGTGAAAAAATGTATTATAATATGATATATTTGTCAAAGGCGGAATCATATGAAAAAACCTATTGTTATTCTCGGGCCGATGGAAAGTGAATCGGCGCTGCTGATACGGCATCCGGAAAACCGAACATCACAAAAGATCGGCGCGTTCACCTACTATGAAGGGACTGTCAACGGCTATCCTGTCGTCGTCTGCCGCACCTATATCGGCGTGGTCAACTCAGCCGCGGCGACGGCGCTCGCGATTCAGCGCTACGACCCTTTGTGCGTGATCATACAGGGCACCTCGGGCGCGCATGACCCCGCATTGCATCAGGGAGATATCATCCTCGGAGAGAGGATCGTTCATCTGGGCAGATTCTTTACGCCTCACCGCGATCGAGGTACAGGCGCGGACGCTTTTCAATGGGAACCGCAAGGCAGCGAGATCGTATCTCTTGATCCCGAGGATTTCACCTCGGTACTCTACAGCGACAGCCGTATCCTCGCTATTGCTCAGACGGTTCCTAATAAGAACGGCAGGGTGATCCGCGGGTGTATCGGCGCGGCGGATATCTGGAACCGTGAGCTTGACATGATCGCTCACCTGCGCCGCGTCCTCGGCACCGACTGTGAAGAAATGGAGGGCTTCGGCGTAGCGCAGATCTGTGCGCTGTTCGGCGTACCCATGGCGGATATCCGCGTCATCAGCAACAGCGAATGGCATCCGCAGGAAGAATTCAACGAAAAATTCGGCGAACAGTGTCAAATGTTTGTGCTTCAAGTCGTCCGCCGCCTTATTGCGGAAAAAACGCTGTTGTGATAGAATAATATTATCAAGACAGATGTCATTCCGAGGCTCCTTTGGAGCCGTGGGAATCCCACAAACAGGAACTGAACTTTTCTGTTACATCAAGCGGTATTAATGGCAAGGGGATTGCCACAGCCTGCCCCTTAGGGGCACCTCCCGATGGGAGGCTTTGGGCTTCGCAATGACATTGTTAGCTTTACGTCGTTTACGGAGGATCATATGGAAAAATACAGGATCGAGCGCGACTCGATGGGCGAGATGCAGGTGCCTGCCGAGCGGTATTGGGGCGCCCAGACCCAGCGCAGCTTTGAGAACTTCCCCATCGGGTGGGAGAAGATGCCCAAAGAAATCATCAGCGCCTTTGCAGAGCTGAAAAAAGCGGCGGCGCAGGCGAATCATGAATTAAAGCCCGAAAAGATGACCAAGGAGAAATGCACGGCTATTACAGCAGCCTGTGAGGAAATTATACAGCAAAAACTCACGCGTGAGTTCCCGCTCGTCGTGTGGCAGACAGGCTCCGGCACGCAGAGCAACATGAACGTCAACGAGGTGATCGCCAACCGCGGAAACGAGATCGCGGGAGAAAAGCTCCTGCACCCCAACGACGACGTCAATATGTCGCAAAGCTCCAACGATACCTTCCCCACCGCCATGCACATCGCGGCGGCGACGGCGATCCATAACGAGCTGATCCCCGCGGTAGACATCCTGATCGCGACACTGGAATATCTGGAAAAAGAGAACGAGGGCATTGTCAAAAGCGGCAGAACACATTTACAGGACGCCGTCCCGATCGCTTTCTCACAGGAGATCAGCGGCTGGCGCGGGATGCTGGAAGCCGACCGCGAACAGCTCGAAAAAGTGCTCGGCGGCTTGTATCAGCTCGCAATCGGCGGCACGGCTGTCGGTACGGGGCTGAACGCGCCCAAGGGCTTCGGCGATCTGGTCGCCGAAAAACTCAGCAAAGCGACAGGGCTGCCCTTTGTCAGCAATCCCAACAAATTCCACGCGCTGACCTCGCTCGACCGGATCGTGTTCGCACACGGCGCGATGAAGGCGCTGGCGGCGGATATGATGAAGATCGCCAACGATATTAGGTGGCTCAGCTCGGGCCCCAGATGCGGGATCGGCGAGATCAGGATACCCGAGAACGAGCCCGGCTCGTCCATCATGCCCGGCAAGGTCAACCCCACCCAGTGTGAGGCGGTCACGATGATCGCCGTGCAGGTGATGGGCAACGACGCGACCGTCGGCATGGCGGCGTCGCAGGGCAACTTCCAGCTCAACGTCTTTCTGCCTGTGACGGCGTACAACTTCCTGCAAAGCGCGAGGCTGCTCGCGGACGGCATCATTTCGTTCACGATGCGCTGCGTCAGCGGTATTACAGCAAACAAGGAGAAGATGAGCGAGAACCTAAACCGTTCGCTGATGCTGGTCACGTCGCTGAATCCGTATATCGGCTACGATAACGCCGCCAAGGTCGCGAAAAAAGCCTATAAAGAGAACCTCTCCCTCAAGGAAGCCTGTCTGGCACTGGGCTTCATGAGCGAAGAGGAATTTGACAAGGTATTTCATCCGGAGGAATTAGTATAGATTTTCATGCCATTTCGAGGAGAAATGCACAGTCCCTGTTTGTGGGATTGCCACGGGCTGAATGCCCTCGCAATGACAGTATACGGAAAGGGAAATAATATGGATATCAGAGAAAAATCGTTACAAAAGCATTATGAATGGCAGGGCAAGATCGAGGTGATCTCCCGCGCGCCCATCGAAACGCGCGAGGATCTCTCGCTCGCCTACACGCCCGGCGTGGCGGAGCCCTGCATGGTCATTCATGAGGATATCAACAAGAGCTATGAGCTGACCCGCCGCAGCAACCTGGTGGCGGTCGTCACCGACGGCACGGCGGTACTCGGGCTGGGCGATATCGGCCCCGAGGCGGGTATGCCCGTCATGGAGGGCAAATGTGCGCTGTTCAAGGAATTCGCCGACGTGGACGCGTTCCCGCTGTGTATCCGCAGTAAGGATGTGGACGAGATCGTCCGCACCATCTATCTGCTGTCGGGTTCCTTCGGCGGCATCAACCTCGAGGATATCGCCGCTCCCCGCTGCTTTGAGATCGAGCGGAAGTTAAAAGAGATCTGCGACATCCCCGTGTTCCACGACGACCAGCACGGTACGGCGATCGTGGTATCCGCCGCGCTGCTGAACGCGCTGAAGCTCGTCGGCAAGCGGATGGATGAGATCCGATGCGTGATCAACGGCGCAGGCTCGGCAGGCGTCGCGATTGCCAAGCACCTGATGAACATGGGTCTGAAAAACGTCGTGATGGTCGACAGCGTCGGTATCCTTTGTGAAGGCGACAGCCGTCTGAATCCGGCAAAGGCGGAGATCGCCGCCGTCACCAACCGCGAAAAGCTGACCGGCACGCTCGCCGACGCGATGATAGGCGCGGACGTCTTCATCGGCGTATCCGCTCCCGGCGTTGTGACACAGGATATGATCCGCTCCATGGCGGACAGGGCGATCGTCTTCCCGATGGCGAACCCGACCCCGGAGATCATGCCCGATCTGGCGAAAGCCGCCGGAGCGGCTGTCGTCGGCACGGGGCGCTCGGACTTCCCGAACCAGATCAACAACGTACTGGCCTTCCCCGGTATCTTCCGCGGCGCGCTGGACTGCCGCGCCTCCTGCATCAACGAGGAGATGAAGGTCGCGACCTCCTACGCGCTCGCCTCGATGATCCCCGAAAGCGAACTCAGCGCCGACAACATCATCGTCTCCGCCCTCGACAAAAGCGTAGGCAGAGTCGTTGCCGACGCGGTCATCAAAGCGGCGAAAGAGACCGGCGTCGCAAGGATCGGTTGAGATCATTGCTGTCAAAGCAACCCTCCGGCACTTCGCGCCGCCTCCCTGAGGATCGGAAGGCTTCTTGCTTCACTTTGACTATCATATCACAGAATATTATCACAGAAAAATGAAACTCACACATATCGACAACAGTAACGATTTTGATTTCGGCAGGACGAGCGCAAACTATGCCCGCTACCGCGACATCTATCCGCAGAGCATGTATGACAGGCTTATCGAAACGGGTATCGGCAAAGAGGGTCAGCACATCCTCGACCTCGGCAGCGGGACGGCGGTCTTGCCGATCAATCTGTATCATACCGGCGCGTACTTTACCGCGACGGATATCGCAGAGAACCAGGTCGCGGTCGGCAAAGAGCTTGCCGCGCAAAAGGGTATGGACAGGATCTCCTTCAGGGTTTTTTCCGCTGAAGATATCGGCTTTGACGACGACAGCTTTGACGCGGTGACGGCGGTACAGTGCTTTCCCTACTTCGACGCGGAGAAGGCGGCTGCGGAGATCTTCCGCGTATTAAAGCCGCGCGGGCTGTTCGGCAAGATCCTGATGGACTGGCTGCCCAAAGAGGACGCCGTCATCGCCGAGATGATCGACCTCGTTCAGCGCTATAATCCCGCGTGGAATCCCGAGGGCTTCAATGAATATGAATATCATTTCCCCGAATGGGCGAAAGACCGATTCACCTGTGAAAAAGTGATTTCCTATAATGAGGCGCTCATCTTTACCAAAGAAGCATGGCTGGGCAGGGTGCTGACCTGCCGCGGGGTAGGAGCTTCTCTATCGCCGGAAAAGGTCGCGGAATTTGAAAAGGAATACCGCGAGATCCTTGAAAAATACAATGATCCTTTACAGCTCAAGCACCGTATCCACATGGAACTGTATCGGTCGATCAAGACATAAGAAAAACCGCAGGCTCATCAACCTGCGGCTTTACTTATGCTGCCATTTTGTCCGTCTCATCCAGAAGATACGCGTCGGGGTCGTCCATCGCCGAGAGCAGATCGTCGTCAAAATCCAGCCGGCTGATCGCGAGGAACATCGCGCTGTCGGAGCATTTGGCGCGTCCGTAGCTTTCGGTATTCTCAGCCAAACGGTTGTAAAAGCGTGCGTCATCAAACATAAAATCACCTCAAAAATCTTTCAATACAGTTGACAGGCTTTATTCTATACCTTCGTTTTGTCAATGTGAGCTTTAGCTAACTGAGCAAAATTGCCCCGAAAACCATAACTTCACTTTGACAATTCAGGCAGCCTATGATTATATTATACTCGATGACGTTGCCCATAAACGGGACTTTGGACGCACGGCGTCTTCAGTTAATTGAAAGTAAAATGAAAAAGTAAACGCAAGTAATACCCATTATTTACTTTTACAATCAACGCGCCGAAAGCATGATTTTCTTAGAGGCGCCCTATAGACAAAGCCGACGGTTTCTGCTATCATAAAAATACAGTACAGGCATAATAAGCCGGATGCGATCCTATGTCAGGCTCAACAAAAACCGACAGGAGACTGCGAGCATTATGCGCCTACCCAAGCGTGAGGACGGCTCCAACGATACCGAAAGGGTATCGCAGATGGTCGACCGCTTTCTCGAGGCGGGCGGCACCTACTTTGACACTGCCTTCGTCTATGACGACGGCGACAGCGAGTGCGTGACAAAGGAGGCGCTGATCGACCGCCATCCGCGCGGGAGCTTCACCCTCTGCACCAAGCTCAACGCCGGTATGCCGGGCTTGACCGAAGAAACGGCAAAGCAGCAGTTCTATACCAGTCTGGAACGCACCGGAGCCGGATACTTCGACTGCTATCTGCTCCACGCGCTGAGCCGCAACTATGTCAAAAAGTACGAGGAATTCCACATCTGGGATTTCGTCAGGGAACAAAAGGAAAAGGGCTTGATCCGTTACTACGGCTTTTCCTTCCACGGCGACCCGATGCTGCTCGACGAGCTGCTGACGACGCACCCCGACGTCGACTTTATCCAGCTGCAGATCAATTATGCCGACTGGAACAATCCGGGAGTCGCTTCAAAGGAATGTTATGAGATCGCCAGAAAGCATAACGTGTCCATCACGATCATGGAGCCGCTCAAGGGCGGCGCTCTGGCGAATCCCAATGACGAGATCAAGCGGCTGTTCAAGGAAGCGAATCCCGCGCTGTCCGCCGCTTCATGGGGCATCCGCTACGCGGCGTCGCTCGAGGGCGTTATCACAGTTCTATCGGGTATGTCCACCGAGGAGCAGATGGAGGACAACCTCTCCTACATGAAAGCTTTTCAGCCGTTGAATGATAAAGAATACCATGTGATCGCCGCTGTGCAAAAGGAACTGGAAAAGGATAACTCCATCCAATGTACCACCTGCAAATACTGCGTAAAGGGCTGTCCGATGGATATCGCCATCCCCGGTATCTTCGCCGTGAAGAATAAGGAAACCGGCAACTGGGACGGCGGCAAAGGCGCGTATCAGATCGCGACCGAGGGCAAGGGCAAGGCGAGCGACTGTATCGAATGCGGTCAGTGCGAGGACGCGTGTCCCCAGCACCTGCCGATCATCGACCTGCTCAAGGATTGCCAATCATTAGAATAATACGCTATAACACAAAAGGCTCGGCGCTGTCTGCAGCGTCGAGCCTGATCATTATTTTGTCGGGATTACTACATAATTGACAAGGCGGATGCAATATGATACGGTAATGATGTAATTATGATATCCGTACGGGAGATGAAAAAATGTCAGAGAAATATTTAGATTGTATCACCGTTGAAAATATGCGCGAAAGCGACCGCCTGACCATCGAGAATGTTGTGTCGGGACGCGTCCTGATGTATCGCGCCGCACTGGGCGTTTACAGAGCCGTCAATTGGCACGGCGATATCGCGATCGCGGTCGGCGGAGGCAACAACGGCGGCGACGGTTACGCGCTCGCCTGCATCCTCAAGCGCAACAATCATGCCTGCCGAATCGTCAAGCTCAGCGATAAGCTGACGGATGACAGCGGGTATTACGCTGCAGAAGCTGAAGCTCAATGCGTACCCTGTGAAGCATATCACAGCGGCGCGTTTGCAAACGCCGACATCGTGGTCGACTGTCTGCTCGGGACAGGCTTTCAGGGCAGTCTGCGTGAGCCGTGGCTCAGCGCGGTCAACGAGATCAATGCCTGCAAAGCGCAGGTAATCAGCGTAGATATCAACAGCGGCATGAACGGCGACACCGGCGAAGCAGAGGTTGCTGTCCGCTCCGATATTACGGTCACCATCGGCTACGTCAAGCGCGGGCTGGTGACGGAGAACGCCGCCAATTTCATGAAGAAGCTCGTCGTCGCGGATATCGGCATCGTGCTCGCAAAAGAGGAATACAAGCTCTGTCCCGCTGCGAATTATCACGAATCACAGGATGGCTTACCTATCCCCGCTCCCGCGTATTTACAGCCCGAACCGATCGACGTCAGCAGCGCGGAATACACCGCGCCGTTTGTGAGATAAGAAACCGTATCGACACTTGCTCAAAATCCTTTTTTCGGATGCTTTTTTTACTCACAGGCAAATAATTCCATTGGTTTTCCTGCATTTTTCTTATTTTGACTGCAAACAATAACTCTGCATTTTGTAAAACAAGATAAGGAGATTCAGATATGAAAGCTACAGGAATCGTCAGACGAATCGACGACCTCGGGCGCGTCGTTATCCCAAAGGAGATCAGGCGAACCCTGCGTATCCGCGAGGGCGACCCGCTACTGATAACATTGAAAAACTGGCAAAAATTCTGCTTCGCTATGTTGGATTTAGCTAAAAGAACGGGTTGGAATTAGTACATATTGACGATAAAAATTTAATTAACTATGAGTATCCGCAAAGGGTATAAAACAGACTCGGTGTATTTTCTGTGCTACCGAGCCTGTTTTTCGTTGTATTTTTTGCAATTTTAGAAAGATATTCGTTGTATTTTTTGTTCTTCTGTGACACATTTTCGTTGCATTTTTTGTAGCCAAGTGTTATACTAATAATAGTAATTTACAAAAAGGCGTGATGTTATGTACCGTTCTTCAATCGAGAAACTGAAAAAATGGAAGGAAAGCTATTTCCGCAAGCCGCTGATAATCGAAGGCGCGCGTCAGGTCGGCAAAACATGGCTGATGAAGGAATTCGGAAAAGAATGTTATCAAAAAACTGTCTACGTTAACTTTGATTCCAACAGGCAGATGAAAGAATTGTTTTCCTCCGACCTGAATATTGAGAGAATTATTATGGGATTGGAAATATATTCTGATATAACGATCACGCCTGATGACACGCTGATTATCTTTGATGAGGTGCAGGAGGTTCCTGCTGCGTTAAGTAGTCTGAAATACTTTTACGAAAATGCGCCGCAGTACCATGTTATATGTGCCGGTTCACTTTTAGGGATTGCATTACACGAAGGCACTTCTTTTCCTGTTGGCAAGGTGGATTTTCTCAAGCTCTATCCCCTGTCGTTTGACGAGTTTTTATTGGGAACCGGTTATGATAAGCTATATACACTTTTATGCAGTGGCGAAACCGATTTGATCAATTCCTTTTCCGAACAATTTATCTATCTGTTGAAACAGTATTACTTCATCGGCGGTATGCCCGAGGTTGTTTTGCGTTTTTCACATAACAAAGATTTCAACGAGGTGCGTGAAGTCCAAAAACGAATCCTAGAAGCATACGAACAAGATTTTTCTAAACACGCACCGTCGGATATTGTCCCGAAAATTCGTATGGTATGGAACAGTATTCCCTCACAGCTTGCCAAAGAGAATAAAAAGTTTATCTATGGCTTAGTCCGCGAAGGAGGCAGAGCAAAAGAATTTGAGACCGCGATCATGTGGCTGTGCGACTGCAGACTGGTTCACAAAGTCAGCCGCATTACGACGCCAAATCTTCCGCTTAAAGCATACGAAGATTTAAAAGCATTCAAGCTGTTTTTATTGGATGTCGGACTACTTTGCTGTATGTCCGGCATCAGCAAAAGTGTCCTTCTCGACGGCAATGATATGTTCAAGGAGTTCAAAGGCGCATTGACAGAACAATATGTTCTGCAGCAGCTGAAATCTACCACCGGATTGGGCATCTACTACTACACAAACGACCGCAACAGCTGTGAGATAGACTTTCTCCTCGATGACGGAGAGAAAGTCATTCCGCTTGAAGTAAAAGCGGAAGAAAACCTCAAAGCCAAAAGCCTGAAAACATATCGAGAGAAATACAAGCCTACAATCAGTATCAGAGCTTCAATGGCAAATTATCGGCAAGAGGATGACGGATTGGTAAATATACCGCTGTATACAATGAATACTATATTATTTACAAATATTAATTGAATACTAACTAAAGCAGTAAACAGGCTCGGTGCATCTCACCGAGCCTGTTCCCGTTTATGATTCTAAGTTTTTGCAATACGTTTGAATCCAGCGGCTTGTAGATTCCCGAAGCTCCTCGCTGAAATCCTGCAAATCATCTAAAGAAATGACGTGTTCGATTATCAAGCCGGTCAGAATGTTCTGCAGTTTTGAACGCCTTTCTTCGATGATACGGACGCCTAAACTCTGCCTGTCCGCGCGAATACGCTTGTCAAGCGCCCAAAATTTTTCGGACGCCGCTTTATCGCTGTTGAGCAGTTCGACATATTCTTTTATCAGCCGCTCCATATACGCTTCCTGCCATTCGGGCAGCTTTTCGCGATACAGCTTCCAATCTTTTTCCTCTATCTGATTCATCAATAATTCCTCCTTATGCCGCTGTTACCACTCTATTTCGTCAGGATATTCCATGCCGTTCAGCTCTATCTCATAATACGGTACCCCTTCTTCTTTTGCGAATCCGTAGACAGCATCTTCCATTGCATCATAATCCGGGTTATCAAACATAATCTTCTCTGCTATGGTTGCAAGATAGGTTTTCCTTTTCTCAAGCGCACGTTTAAGATACTTTACATTCTGAATATCTACCCACTGAGGACAGAAACGCATGAAATAACGCTTCGTACGTCCATATGAATACCTGTAATCATTCTCATAATCCGACATGATTTTCTTAAACCGATTTGGGGCGATCGTTCTCTGAAAAGCGTTTTTGATAAGGTTTTGAAAATAACGCACATATGCGATATCGTCAGGCAGGCGTTCCAAGAGCGCGTCCTTTGTTTCGGGATGATAAAACAACTTCTCTGCACCTTCCTGCTTCAAATAGCATCGACTGCCTTCCGAAAGCCTGTTGAATTCATCAAGCACCGCAAAAATGAAAATCATCTCCGGCCAGAGATATTCAAATGAGAAAACCTCTTCGCCGTACTCGTTTTTTCCTCCGTTTCTGTCGCCCTGATAAGCGTGACGAATATCATAGCACAGACCAAGCACACGAATTCTGCATGCTTCAAGCTCGGGATAGGATTCTTCCTCACCCGTAACATTTGACAGCGCATCATACAATGCGTTCAATTCTCCATATGTTCCGCTAACGGTTACACCCGTCAGCTTTTCCGTTGTCTTAATTGCCAGCATAATAAATCTCCAGTCAGCTTTTCTTTATTGTTTTTGCAACATTTTGCTTCATACCGTCTTATATTCCTGCTTTGAGCTTCGTGGTTTTTCCGGATAACGGAGTTCAATCCTTCCCTGTGCCACCAACGGGTTGACAAAATAACTCATCAAATAGGATGACGTTAAGTGGCTGAACCGTTCCCTCAATTCCGCTCTTGTTCTCCAAACGGAACAATATTCCAAAATCTGATTCGTTAACGGATTCCCATCCGTTTTTTCAGTTGATTCCTGATGGTTGAATAACGTCACTTTAAATACGCCGCGCCTGCTTTCAAACAACGGCTCCGGCAGATGATACTCCTTCATTAACCTTCTGATTATGGGGATTCCGCTGAAACGGTTTTCAGTCTTTCCTATTACTTCCATTGCCTTTGCAATAAATGGATTACGCGTGTCCGCTATTGTTTTCCCCAGCTCGTCTATCGTCATTCTGCCATACAAACCGCCGGGATTCTCCACTTCTATTCTGTTTTTGAAAATGCGAATTGTAATAGGCGATAAATCCGTATGAATACTGTAATCTCTGTGAATCAGTGCGTTGAGAATAACTTCTCTTAATGCTACAATCGGATATTCCGGCTTATCCTCGCGCTTGCCTGTCGTAGGGTCAATAATGGTTCTGACTTTGATATTGCGTCGGATAAAGCTCAATGCTTCCTCAAGCATCTGCGGAATTGTTCCTTCAATCCGTTCATTATCATCAAAGCGCTGCGATAAATCTCCCAAATCGCCGATCTCATATCCTTGCACGGAAACCGCGGTGATACACAGCTGCGGATAAAATGCTTGCGGATAATCAGCAAACATCATAACGCCTGCCAAAGTAGGCTTCTGACCGTCCGAAAAGCCCTGTAGCTTCATCACCTTTTCCGTTGCAAGATTTCCTTGCTGCGGCTTTGTTCGGCGGAGATTGTATAAGTATAACGCAAAGCTATCCGTATCAATATCTTCTATTTCAGCCCTGGACTCCACACGAATCTCATCTTGTATTTTTTTGCGAAACGCCTCATAGCTATAAATCTCATATTCCGTCATATGCTCATCGCTGTCACCAACACGGATATAGGAACCTTTCAGCCTGCCTGCTCCTGTATAAAAGCAAGGCTTCTCAAACAAGTCTATTTCTTGAATTTCAGCACTGACAAACACCTTTTCATCTATCGTCGCGACAGTACACACAGGACGGACAACCGGTGTCATCTGTTTGCACATTGATACAATATTCTTCTGTAAATCATCAGCATCATAAACGCCGCATAAATCAAAATCATTATCTTGATCAATGCCAAAAATGATAACGCCGCCTCCGGATTGATTGGAAAAGCTGGAGAGTGTGTCATAAATCTTCGGACATCCTCCGGCAGCTTTTTTTATCTCAATCCGATTATCTTCAGAACCGTTTTTTTGAATTTGTTGTATTAATTCTATCAAATCTTTCGAAAGCATTTTTATCACCCTCTCTTATTATATCTATTGTTTTCGAATAAGTCAACAGTTATTCGAATTAATCTCAGTTTATTCGAATAACTGATTCGAATAAAATTGAGAATTGTTTGTGTATCCGTAAGGGGTGTTTTGAGAAATCATAACCACCCGTCAAACGGGTGGTTTGCTCTGGGGCTATAAGCCCCTGTTACTGACCCGCGTCTCAAGGCGCGGGCTTTAACTTTGTTCAAGCCTTATTGTCTTTGCCTCTTTGGCTACCCCTAAAGGGGTTTATTTACTGAACGGATCTTCGTATTCTTTTACGCTTAATTTATCCATCGCTATATCCGACTTCTCTTGGTCTTGTATATATTTTCTTATCGTTGATTCATTTAGCCCAACTGTAGAGACATAATATCCCTCAGCCCAAAAGTGCCGATTCCCAAACCTGTACTTTAAATTTGCGTGCTTGTCAAACATCATAAGTGCGCTTTTCCCTTTGAGGTACCCCATAAAACTTGACACACTCGTTTTGGGTGGTATACTTAATAGCAGATGTACATGGTCGGGCATCATATGCCCTTCCAGTATCTCTACACCTTTATACTTACACAGCGTTCTAATTATATCCCTTAAGCTAGCTCTGTACTGATTATATATTACTTTTCTTCTGTACTTCGGTACCACGACGATGTGATATTTACATAACCACTTCGTATGGGCTAAGCTGTTGTATTGGTTCGCCATTAAACTCTCCTTTCTTCTACAATAAGGCTTGAACATCTTTATTGTAACAGATTGGAGAGTTTTTTGTATAACTTTCGACGCGCACCCGCATAGCGGGTGGTTGTTTGTACCGCTCTGGCGAGCGGCACTGTCTAAAGACATTAAAACAGCAGGCTCGGTGAAAAATACACCGAGCCTGTTCCCATATATTATAAGTTTTACGTAGCGAAAACTTACGGGTATTTTACCCTAACTTTCAAGTATAGTATACCGCTGTTTGAGGAAAATATCAAGCATCAATTGAAACCTAGGTGCATTTGCACTGAAATTTGTACAGCAGCCAAAAGGATGGGGTTAGATTAGTACATATTGCTTGTACTCCACATATGCTTTAACAAAATCACAGCAAATTATCAATTAGTTCGCAACATTTTATGAGGGAATATGTATCAAGCCGAGAAAACAAATCTCCCGCCTTAGTTTTTCTGTCATTATAATTCACGTTCAAGATCAGAACGACTATACTCATAAATTGAATTGTTTCTTTCTTCTATCAGCAAAATCAAACTTTCCTGCACCGTCATTTGATTGTCGTGATCTGTATAAAAATACCATGCCTTAACAAAGAAACCGCTACGAAGCAACGATCATCAGATTCCATTCTGAACATAATAGCATCGGTATATTTTTGTACTCAAAAAGCAATAATTATACTTGAAATAATAATACTTTGTGGTATAATAGCATTAACATCAACATAATAGTCGGTGAAAACATGAAA
>JAFRBD010000095.1 GCA_017405065.1 Ruminococcus sp.
GAGAACGGCGCTATCGGTTCTTTGAACGGCGATCAGACATATACCAACGCGGTACTTGAGCTTGCCGACGCGTATGATCCCGATGAAGGCAGCATCATTGATCTCAACGCAATGTTCCCGGTCACCGGAGGCAATACCATGGCGAGCGGCTATCATACCAACTTAGAGTACGATGAACCTTACTATGATCCGACTCTGGGCGGCATCTTCTTCCTCGCGTCCACGCCTTTGATCAACAATCCGTTCCAATTTAATGACGATGGTGATATCCTGATCAAGACCCATTACAGAGTAACTGCTTCCGGTAACGCTGAAGTCAAAACCACGTTGACAGATTTGGCGATAGCGGATCAGCCGTTGACCCGTATTATTGAAAATGGTACTGTTCTGCTGAGCAACTTCGTTATGCATGCTTCTTTTGAACAGCCTGTTGCGCAGCCGACGACTGTTCAGCCTACCGAGCCTGTACCGACTCAGCCTGCTCCTACCGAGCCCGCACCGACTCAGCCTGCTCCGACTCAGCCCGCACCCACAGAGCCTGCTCCCACAGAGCCTGCTGTCGCTGACGGTTATTACCTTGTCGGTTCCATTACCAACTGGCAGGCTGACGCGCAGTACAAGTTCAGTGAGAACACCGAGAACCCCGGCGAGTATCAGCTCGATGTTACCCTTGCTGCCGGAGACGGCATCAAGGCGGTGAAGGTCGAGAACGGCGAGATCACCACATGGTATCCCGACGGTATGGATAACGAGTATCAGGTCGACGCAGCTCACGCGGGCGACGTTACCGTATACTTCAAGCCGAGCTACCAGAGCGATTGGAGCGCGTTCGGCGGTTATATCTACATTCACGGCGGTTCCGCTCCCTCGGATACGATCACCGTATACTTCACCAATTCTCTGAATTGGACGAATATCAAGATTTATTGCTGGGATGACGACGATAACGAATCGATGGGCGAGTGGCCCGGTACTGCGATGACGAAGACTCGCGGCGGCGACGTTTATTCCGCTGAGATTCCCGCCAATACCTCCGGTATCGTCTTTAACGGCGACGGCAAGCAGACGGTAGATATCACCGAAGGAATCGTTGACGGCGCGCATTGGCAGCCCTCCGGTCAGATGGAAGGCGCAAATTATAAGGTCACGACTGTCAGCGATACGCCTGATCCGACCACGCCTGATCCGACCACGCCGAGTCCGACGACGCCGCAGCCGACCTCGGCTCCCGCGACAGAGGCTCCCAAGAACTATGTATACCTGAATCCGGGCGTTTGGAATACCGATACCCCCCGTTATGAGCTTTATGTATGGCATGAAGGGCAGAACGACGAAAGATGGCTGTCCGCTGAAAAGGTAGGAGACAAATATCGCTTTGAGATTCCCGCCGGATATACGACCGCAAATTGTATCTTCGTTCGTGAGAATCCCGCCGGAAGCGCAGGCAGCTGGAGCAGCAAGTGGAACCAGACAGGTGATCTGGAATTGACCGGCAACATCGGCAAGACCTATACGATCTCTTCATGGAACGGCGATAACGGGAACAGTGGTGGTTCATGGTCCTGATAACAGTTATACTACAATGGATTGATAATCCCGTTACAGAGGGGCAGACTTCGGTCTGCTCCTCTTGACTGTTTCGGCAGTTGCCGGTATAATGTGAATACATTTATTTCGGAGGTCAATATGAGATTAGATAAATTCTTGAAGGTTTCGCGCATCATCAAGCGCCGTACCGTCGCCAACGAAGTGTGCGACGCAGGCAAGGCGGTCGTCAACGGCAAGGTCGCCCGCGCATCCTACGACGTCAAAGTCGGCGACGTGGTGGAGCTGAATTTCGAATCCCGTTCGGTCAAGTTCCGCGTGGATAAGGTGGTCGAGACCATCCGCAAGGAGGATGTTTCCTCGATGTACACCCCGCTGTAAAACCGTAGGGGACAGCGTTTGCTGATGCACTTAATGGAGGCTCCCTTTGGGAAAGGGAGCTCCTGCGGGAGCGGGTGAGGAATTGTACAAATTGTCCGGGCAAAGCGAGCAACCATCTTGTAGGGGACGGCGCTCGCCGACGTCCCGAAGCGCTGCAGATATATGGCTTTCCTCTTAAAGCAAATGTAGGCTGCGCCTTGACCGATGTATCCGGTAAACCAACGCACTGACGCGGTACGTCGCAAGCGCCGTACCCTACCGCGCACACTGCAGCGTTCCCCTATAAATGACTTCTCTGAATCATAAAACACAGCTTTCCCTCATATAATCTACCGATATGATTATATGGGGGATTTTGTATGCCTGAAAATACGATGAAAAAGCCGCACATCCTGACGCTTGATAACCGCAAGCTGCTGACGCTCAGCGGGGTAGAGGACGTCCCGGGATTTGACGAGCAGACCATCAATGTCAAATTGTGTGATTCATCGCTGGTCGTCAAGGGATCGGGACTGCATATCAGCAAGCTCAATCTCGAGAGCGGCGACGTAGTGATCGACGGCGTGATCAACTCCTTGCAGTATATCGGAGCGTCGTCAGGTTCGCTGCGCTCGCGGCTGTTCCGCTGATGGGTATTTCATTATCCGCCCAGACAGCCTATTTTTTATGGTCTCTGGTCATGGGAGCGGCACTCGGCGTTCTGTACGATATCGTCAGAGCGGCGCGCATGGCTGTTCGGGCGGGGAGGGTACATATCATCATTTCAGACGTGCTGTTTTTCGCTGTGTGCGGCGTGCTGACGTCGCTGTTTGCGCTGCCGTTCAACAAGGGCGACGTCAGGGGCTTCATCCTGTTCGGCGAGGCGGTCGGATTCCTCGCGTATCGATTGACGGTTGGGACTGTTATGGGTAAGGTGTACGCATTTTTTGCGCGTATATTTCAAAGTTTTGTACAAAAAATACGAAAATTTCTTGAAAAAATTTTCAAATACCTATTGAAAGCCATGGGTATTCTGTTGTATAATGTAAGCGTAATAATAGATAAGTCGCAACAAAAGTCGGCTGAAAGAAAAAAGAAAAAACGTGCCGCGGCGGCGAGAAAGAAGCAAGCGCTCCGTGAGCGGCAATTTAATAAAGGAACGATATATGAACATAAGACGCACCAAAAAATCGCAGACCGCGACAAAAAAAGCGTCAGGCGGTACAGAAAAGACGCAGGATGAGGGCAAGAGCAGGATCTCCCGTCCCGTGTTTGTGCTGATCGCGCTTGTTGCGGTTGCGTTTTTGATTTATTCGATGGTTTCGATCATCTCTATCAAGTCTCAGATCCGTGAACGCAAAGCGGAGCTGGACGATCTGAATGAACAGATCACGGTACAGGAGATCAAGAACGCGGATATCCAGAAGCTGTATGATTCCACCGGAACCGATTCTGACTTTTCCACCCTTGCGGAGCAGATCGCCCGCGATGATCTCGATTATATCAAAGAGGGCGAGAGGGTATTCGTCAACGTAGCCGGTGACTGATCATTAACATACTGTCGGGAGGATGAGGGTCCTTCCGATAATATAGATATTTATTAAGGGGAAAACAACTGAATGGCATTGAGTGTAGGCGAAATCGTAAACGGTAAGGTAACAGGCATCACCAATTTCGGCGCGTTTGTCGAAACGGAGGACGGTTCCCGCGGTATGATCCATATCTCCGAGGTTTCACGTTCTTATGTTGAGGACATCAAAAGCGTTCTCAAGGTGGGACAGGCTGTAACGGTAAAGGTGATCTCCGTCGCCGACGACGGCAAAGTCGCTTTGTCTTTGAAACAATTGGAAAAACCGGATGAAGGCAAGAAAGCGGCTGCCGCGCGCAAACCGCGTACGCGTGAAGCTCAAAAGCCGAGAAAAAAATATGAGCCGGCTCCGCCCGTTACCTCTCCCGGTGACTTTGAGTGGCAGAGCTCGTCGGGCGGCGGTTCCTTTGAGGATATGATGAGCAAGTTCAAGCGTACCTCCGAGGATAAAATGTCCGACCTCAAGCGTGGCGAGAGCCGCGGCTATTCCCGTCGGGGGAACGGCGGCGGTCGTAAATAAATATTTTGCTGGGAGGCATTATTATGAAGATTACCTACACAGAACGCAAGTGTAATCTTAGGGACAACTTCAAACAGAGAGTCGAAAAGAAGCTTTCGAAATTCGACAAGATCTTTTCCGATGAGGCTCAGGCGTTTGTTGTTGCTACCGTCGACAAAAACTCTCAGACCGTAGAAATCACGATCCGCGACAGATCTATGGTTTACAGAGCTGAAAAGACAATGCCTGAGATGAATGACGCTGTTGATAAGTGTATCGACGTCCTCGGCCGCCAGTTGCGTAAGAATAAGTCCAAGTTGGAGAAGCGCCTCAGACAGGGTTCTCTCGAAGAGCTTGTCGCTCCCGAGGAAGAGCCTGTTGTTGAGGAAGAGGAGTACACCATCGCGCGTGTCAAGAAGATCCCCGTCAAGCCCATTACGGTTGATGAGGCGATCCTGCAGATGAATATGGTAGGGCACAAGTTCTATATGTTCACCAATGCCGAGACAAACGAGGTCAACGTGGTCTATCTGCGCGACGACGGCAAGTACGGTCTGCTTGTTCCGACATCGGACGATTGATATTCTTCTTTAGGTTCCAGTAAAAGCATAAGCGAGCGGACAGCGTTTCTGCTGTCCGCTTTCGTTATCGGAAAAGGTCATTGCGAAGCCTGCAGCCGTCCTTTTGTGAGGACGGCGCTCCAAAGGGGCAGGCTGCGGCAATCCCCTTGTCGTTGATACCGTTCTGTCAGAGAAGTACTGCTCCTCTTTGCGGATTGCCGCGTCGCTGTGCTCCTCGCAATGACAGCGGAAACAATCCGGCATATATCATGATTCTATATGAACAGTAAGGAGTTGAATCATATGCAGTTTGCCGCACCGTGCCTTCTCGGATTGGAAGGACTTGCCGCCAACGATCTGAAGTTCAAGGGAATAGACGGCGTCCGTGCCGAAAACGGCAGAGTGCTGTTTTCGGGCGACGAACAATCATTGGTCAGGGCAAATATCTGTTCCGCCTTATGCGCGAGGGTGTTCATCCTGATGGCTGAGTTTGAAGCGCGTGATTTTGACACGCTGTTTGAGGGCGTAAGGGCGGCTGACTGGAGCCGCTTTATCGGCGAGCATGACGCGTTTCCCGTAAAGGGCAACAGCCTCGATTCCGCGCTGTCATCCATTCCGGCGTGCCAGAAGATCATCAAGAAAGCTGTCGTCGAAAAGCTCAGGGAGCATTATCACACCTCGTGGTTTGATGAAGAAGGCGGCGTGCATCAGATCCAGTTCCGCATCTTCAAGGATCGCGTCAGTATCTATCTCGACACGACGGGTGCTGCGCTGAATAAACGCGGCTACCGCGCCTTATCGGGCGACGCGCCGCTGAAAGAGACGCTCGCCGCCGCGATGGTCGAGCTGTCCCGCGTAAGGTCTCATCATACCGTCGCCGATCCCTTCTGCGGGAGCGGCACCATTCTGATCGAAGCCGCCCGCAAGGCGCTGAATATCATGCCCGGCGTCGACCGCGATTTCGCTTTTGAAAGCTGGGACTGTATCGATCCCGCGCTGATCGAAAAGGAAAGAGAACGCGCCCAAAGCGAGGAGCGCCGCGACGTTTCATTTATCGCGTATGGTTATGATATCGATGAAGACGCGCTGGAACTCGCCCGCCGCAACGCAGAGCTCGCCCGTGTTGCCGACCGCATCGTGTTTGAAAAGCGCGATATTCGCGATTATACCGACAGCCTCGAGCGTTTGAGCGTGATCACCAACCCGCCCTACGGCGAGCGGATGCTCGATATACAGGCGGCAAGAGAGCTGTACGGAGTGATGGGGGAGAAGTTTATTCAAAAGCCGAATCATTCCTATACGATCATTTCACCCGATGAAAGCTTCGAGCGCCTTTTCGGCAGAGCCGCCGACAAGCGCCGCAAGCTCTACAACGGAACACTGAAATGCAACGTGTACATGTATTACAAATAGAATCCCGCGTTTCGGACGGTCAAGGCGGGGGTATGGCTCATGGCGATCCCGACCGATCAAGCGCGTGAATCCCGTGAGATTTGACTTTTTTCGTGAAATACGTTATGATATATAGATAAGAAATGCAAACAATGTTTCACCTGAACGCTTCGGCGTATGAAGGAGGCTTGCATGAAAAAGAATCTTGTCATCGTATTAAGTGTGATATTGATTATCGCGGTTATCGGCGTAGTGGTATTCGCTGTCGTTTCGGCAATGAATAAGCAGAACGAAGTCGATACCTCGTTCGCGACGAGCGATTCCGCAGAAACCACCAAACCTGCGATCGAGACCCTCTACAGCGAGCATTATAAGGTCGGTGTGATCCAGACGGGACTGGGCAGTGCCAGCAAGGATTGCTACGGCGGTTTTATGATGGAACTCGATGAAAAAGGGCTGCTCGCGAACCTTGAAGTGGAATATATCGTAGAGGATAACGAGGAGCTTTGCCGCAACAAGATCAAGGGCTTGATCGACAGCGGGGAAGTTGATCTGCTGTACACTATCGGACGTTTCGCGTCTGAGACGGCGGCTGAGCTGACGAAGGATATCCCGATCGTTTTCGGTGCGGTCAACAGCCCGGACGAGGTCGGATTGGTGGAGAGCAACGAGGCTCCCGGCGGCAACGTGACCGGCGTATCCAGCTATACTCCCTGTTTTGAGCAGATTGATCTGATCAAGACGATCATGCCGAACGCAAAGACCGTCGCGGCGCTGTACAGCGCGACCGATCAGGATGCGGTGCTGCAGGGCATCATTGCCGCGCGTGAAGCAAAAAATATCGGTCTGGAGTGTACCCAGTTCACGATCGAGGATAAAGCGGCGCTGGAAAGCGCGCTGAAGAAGATCAAAGACGATAAGATCGAGGTCATTTATATCCCGGTGGATAAGTTCCTTAACTCCAATATCTCCGCCATTATCGATTTTTCAAAAGAGAACAGTATTCCCGTGATCTGCGGCGATGAGGCGACCTTGGCGCAGGGCGCGCTCGGTACCAGCGTCATCAACTACGAGTCGATCGGCAGAAAAGCCGCCGGCATGGCGGAGGATATCCTGTTCAACAAGAAGGATCCCGCCACTCTGAGCGTCATGTACAAGCACGACTGCACCAACATGGTCAATAAAGCCGTCAGAGACGCGATGAAGATCGAGATCCCCGCGACGGCGCTGGGAGAGATCGAGCTGTGGGAGGCGCCGACAGAGCCGCCGGAAGCGCCCGCACCGACGACCGTTCCCGCTGAAACAAAAGCTGAATAAACGTGATACACCGCTTGAGAGATCAGGCGGTGTTTTTTGCAGTTGGGAATGTTTAGTTTTCGATTATTATACTAATTTCAAATAAAACGCTTTAACATCTATTGCGTATATTTCCGCATAGCTTCGTTGTCGTCTCGTCGTCGTTCGCTGTACTCGCTGAGAGCGGTCACGCTTGACCGCTCTCGTGCTCGTGTAGCGACTCCTCCTCTCCCCAACACGCGAGGCGCGTTGGGGTCCCCGAAATAAGGCGCCAGCCTATCTGCGTCCTCCGCCTCGCTCTGCGAAAATCTCCGCTAATATCTTTTTAAAGCGTTTTATTTGAAATTAGTATTAGTTATTGTGATTTTGCTGCGTCTGTAAGGATGATGCACGTTCCAATTGCTTTTACTATCAACTATCAACCGGAAACTAACGACGAATTATTAACTTTTTATGAAATCGCAAAAATCCCCTTGATTTTTTACAGATAATGGTTTACAATATACTTAGCACTCGAAGATATAGAGTGCTAAAATACTGTATTCACTATTTAAGGAGGAATAGATATGACCATCAATCCCTTACTCGATAAGGTAGTGCTCCAGCTCGATGAAGCCGAGGAGACCACCGCTTCCGGTATCGTTCTGTCCACAGCCGCTCAGGAGAAGCCTCAGTTCGCGAATGTCGTCGCGGTAGGCCCCGGCGGAATGGTAGACGGCAACGAGGTAACGATGTACGTCAAGGTAGGCGATAAGGTGATCGCTTCCAAGTACGCCGGCACCGACGTCAAGATCGACGGCGAGGAGTATACCATCGTCCGTCAGAGCGACATTCTCGCTATTGTAGAATAATTGGGAGGTAATTGATTATGGCTAAACAGATTGCTTACGGTGAAGACGCCCGCAAGGCGCTTCAGTCCGGTATCGACCAGCTCGCCGATACCGTCAAGATCACGTTAGGCCCCAAGGGCAGAAACGTCGTACTGGATAAGAAATTCGGCGCTCCGCTGATCACCAACGACGGCGTGACGATCGCCAAAGAGATCGAGCTCGAGGACGCCTTTGAGAACATGGGCGCTCAGCTCGTCAAGGAAGTTTCCGTCAAGACCAACGACGTTGCCGGCGACGGTACCACTACCGCTACCCTGCTGGCGCAGGCGCTCGTTAACGAGGGCATGAAGAATGTTGCCGCGGGCGCGAACCCGATGGTACTGAAAAAAGGCATCGCAATGGCGGTCGACGAGGCTGTCAAGGCGCTCACCGCTAACGCGAAGGCGATCTCCGGCACCGAAGATATCGCGCGCGTCGCCACCATTTCCTCCGGCGACGAATATATCGGCAAGCTGATCGCCGAGGCGATGGAGAAGGTCTCTACCGACGGCGTTATCACCGTTGAGGAGTCCAAAACCGCCGAGACCTATTCTGAGGTCGTCGAGGGTATGATGTTCGACCGCGGTTATATCGCTCCTTACATGGTCACCGACACCGACAAGATGGTCGCTGAGATCGACGACGCGCTCATCCTGATCACCGATAAGAAGATCTCCAATACACAGGAGATCCTGCCTCTCTTGGAACAGATCGTCCAGTCCGGCAGAAAGCTCGTCATCATCGCCGAGGACGTCGAGGGTGAGGCGCTGACCACTCTCGTGCTCAATAAGCTGCGCGGCACCTTCACCTGCGTTGCGGTCAAGGCTCCGGGCTTCGGCGACAGACGCAAGGAAATGCTGCAGGATATCGCGATCCTGACCGGCGGCACCGTCATCACCTCCGACCTCGGTCTGGAGCTGAAAGACGCTACCCTTGCTCAGCTGGGTGAAGCGCGTCAGGTCAAGATCACCAAGGAAGATACCATCATCGTTGACGGCAAGGGCGATCAGAACGAGATCAAAAACCGCGTCAATCACATCCGCCAGCAGATCGAGACTACTACCTCCGAGTTCGATAAAGAGAAGCTGCAGGAGCGCCTGGCGAAGCTCGCGGGCGGCGTAGCGGTCATCAAGGTCGGCGCTTCGACCGAGATCGAGATGAAAGAAAAGAAAATGCGCATCGAGGACGCTCTTTCCGCTACCAAGGCGGCTGTGGAAGAGGGTATCGTCGCGGGCGGCGGCGTAGCGCTGATCAACACGATCCCTGCCGTATCCGCTCTGCTCGATACCACTGCCGGCGATATCAAGACCGGCGTGCAGATCGTGCTCAAGGCGCTGGAGGCTCCAATCAAGCAGATCGCAAAGAACGCGGGTCTGGAAGGCTCCGTCATCGTCGAGAACATCAAGCGCGAGGATAAGGTCGGCTACGGCTTCAACGCGCTCGAGGAAGAGTATACCGACATGATCTCCGCAGGTATCGTCGACCCGACCAAGGTCACCCGTTCCGCTCTGCAGAACGCGGCTTCCGTCGCGGCGATGGTGCTGACTACCGAGAGCCTTGTCGCGGATATCAAGGAGCCGGCTCCCGCCGCTCCCGCTGCTCCCGACATGGGCGGTATGTATTGATAAACGAATAGCAAATAATAAAGCTCGCTGTGAACGTAAGGTTCATAGCGAGCTTTTTGTGTAATGTAGGGGAGGGGCTTGCTCCTCCCGAAAACATATGTCAAAAAGTGTATCAAATGCGAAGCAGATAATATATTTCCGTAGGGGCGAGCAATGGTCATCCGCAGAATGACGGGCGTGTCGTCTTTCGAAAGCCTTAGATAGGAAGGAAATGCTTCTGCCAAGCGGACGACCGATGGTCGCCCCTATGGAAAAGCCGTTTGCTTCGCACAAGGATTGATGGAGCGGAGAAGTCAGGGACGAGCAATGCTCGTCCCTGATCGTATGCTTTAAATATTCCAATGCAAAATCGTCTTGCCGTATGCCTTTTTGATATCGATCTCAAAGGCTTCCTTGATGTCGGAGAATTTGTTGATCTCGACCGTGTTGGCGACCAAATGGGTCAGATATAACGGAACCTCCGGATGCTTTTTGTACAGTTCGACAGTACGGCGAAAATCCTCCCTGCCCGATCGGCTGGTACCGAAGAGTCTCAGCCCTTTTTCAAGGATCATGCGGGTATTGACGGCGACGGGATATTCGCTGACGCCGAGGATGGAGATGGTTCCTTCGGGCTTGATCACGCCGATGATCTGTTCGATCGCGATCGGAGAGCCGTTGCCGCCGACACATTCAAAAGCGTGATCTATGGAAAATCCCTCCGGGATCTCCGTCGTCAGATGGGTACCGTCGACAAAAGAGAAGTCGGAGAGCTTCTCGCGGTTGATACCGAAGACATGTATCTCGGTGTGCGGCATGATCTTTTTGAGCAGCAGCGAGGTGATGAAGGCAAGGTTGCCGTCGCCCCATACGCCGATCCTGTCACGGCGGTCGTGAGCGATGGTCTGAAAGCGGGTGATCGCGTGCATACTGACGGAAACGATCTCCGTGAACGCCGCTACGTCAGGATCGACGCCGTCGGGCAGCTTGACAAGCCGATCGGGAGCGATCGGATAATATTCCTGCATAAAGCCGTCTACCGAGCTGCCGCAGAACTTGCTGCTTCTCAGGTAGTTTTCGGCAATATAATCGTCCTTTTCACAGGGGATATTCGGCACCATGACGACTCTGTCTCCGGGCTGAAAGGCGCCTGCCGCGTCAAAGACGACCTGACCGATACCCTCGTGGATCAGCGCCATCGGGAGCTTTTCCTTCAGCACCTTGATGTCGCGTGTGCCCTGATAGTAGCGCTGATCGGCGTTGCAGATCGACAGGTGCGTCGGGCGTACGATCACGCCGCTGTCCATGTCGACGTCGCTGAAAGCGATCTCAAACCTGCGCGGAGCGCACAGGCGGTAGACTGTATTGATCATATGATTTCCTCATCCAATAATGAACGCGCGATTTTCAGGTCGTACGGATAGGTGATCTTGATGTTGAAGGTCTCTCCCTGTACGAGGCGCACCTCCATGCCCTTCATCACGAGGATCTTCGCCGCATCGGTGAGGATCTCTTTTTCCTCATCGGAAAGACTCTCGTAGGCGTCGCGCAGCAGCTTTGCCTTAAAGCTCTGCGGCGTCTGACCCTGATACATCTTTCTGCGGTCGGGGATATTGGTGATCGCGGTGCCGTCGCCCTCGACGATGGTGTCTGTCGCAGGGATGACGGTGTCGCACGCGCCGTATTTTTGTGCCGCTTCGATGTTTTCTTTGATGATGCGGTGGGTGAGGAAGGGGCGTACGCTGTCATGGGTGACGATGACGGTATCGTCGTCAAGACCGTATTCCTTATCGATGCAGCGGATCGCGTTCATGATGGTCTCGTTGCGGGTGGAGCCGCCTTCGATGACCGCGATCCTGTCGCTCCTGCCGGTGAATTTATCGATGATCTCTTTGGTGTGGCCGATCCATGCTTTGGGAGAAAGGACGATGATCTTTTCAAATTCGGGATTGGGCAGGAACTTTTCAACGGTATGGTTGAGGATCGGCTTGCCCTTGATCTCCAAAAACTGCTTGGGCATATCGGTAGAGCCCATGCGCGAGCCTGTACCGCCCGCTAAGATGACTGCGAATATCATGTGTTTCACTCCTTTTTGATAGCCTCCCTTTTCTAAGGGAGGTGGCACGAAGTGCCGGAGGGTTGCTAAGAATAGAAGAGTGTTTTCGGCAACCCCCGGTCAGCGCGACACAAGTGTCCGCTGACAGCCCCCTTAGGAAAAGGGGCCTAAAATTCTTACTTCAACTCACCCATGTAGTCAAAGTGAGTATTGTTATCCTGTGTGATGTTGCTCCCCAGATCCAGCCGATAATAGTCATGGAAGGGATTCTGCTCAGACAGCGGCAGCATATCCATATAATTCTCGGTATACCACGCCTTGAGGAAGTCCTTGTATCCGACGGGGATAAAGGTGTCTACGTCGTCAAAGCGATAGGGGATGACCTCGCTGAAGGTCTCGATGGGGAAGGTGCCGCGATATTGGTGGTCGGAGGACGCGGGCATGACCCATCCCGTCTCTTTGCGCTCGAATTTGCGTACAGCCTTTTCGTACGAGCGAGAGAAGCTGTCCATGCTCCTCAGCCGCAGGAACGGCAGGAGCAGCTTGCTGAGCAGGTATGCTTTATCCCTGCGGGCGGTATTCTTCCAGCGCACGTTCATCAGCATACGGCGGCGCATCAGCCCTTTCCAGAAGCGGTAAGCCGCTTTCGGGTCGGCAGGCACGTTATCGACCACGAAGATATCGACGGAGATTCCCTTGTGCATTTCGTAATCGTCGGAATACTTGGAGGCAAAGTAGGTGTCCTTTGCCGTGATCCTGTCAAAAAAGTAATGATAGCCGTTTTGGTTGGTGTGACTTTCGTAACTGAAACGGCTGTTTAATTCTTTCGGAGCAATTTGGCGGAACTTTTCAAACTCCGATCGGAGCATCGCGACGTCAACGTCGTCATCCCACGGGATAAATCCGCCGTGGCGTACCGCGCCGAGCATCGTGCCGTAGCAGATGAAGTATTTGATATCGTGCGCGCGGCAGATGCGGTCGATCTCACGCAGCATGTCCTTTTCGATCACACGCAGACCGTTCAGCTTGCCGCTGTAGCCATCGTGGATACGGTCGGTCTGGATACTGAAGCGGTCTAAGTTCTTCAGCATGCTGTAGCGCAGGGCGTCACAGATATCGCACACGTTTTCATAGCCCAAGGATCGCAGCTTGCCGTTGGACAGCGCCGCGTAGACGGGCTCGCTTGTTTCACCGGTGACGTGCAGCGCGACCCCGTGAGGCGCGAGCATCTGGTAGATATCGCTTCTCAGCTGATACTCACTGAGGTAGAAGGAGGAGGCGTTATAGGCGTTGCCGGGCTTGCCGAGCTTGCTGACGGTGTAGACCGCCGTAACGGCGTCGCCGATATACAGCGCGGACGTCCAGCGATTCGCCATCGCCTGTGTGACGGTCACGCTGTTGGATTCTTTCGCTTCCTGAGCGATCCCGGCAAGTCCGAAGCAGTCAAAGTCGCCGCCGAAAATTCTGTCAAAGAAAATTGCTTTGACGTTTTTATAGCCGCTGAGCGTTTTTCTGATCGCTCCGAGCTGAGTATCCATCGTAGTGATGAGTTCCATTTCGGCATATTTACGGATGGTGTCGCTCTCTTTAATATTCTGTAAAAGAACAATGCAAACAAAGGCGGAACCGGCTCTTTCGCTCATGATGACGGCTTTCTGAAGGTCTTCCTCGTCGTAATCATCGGCGTCCAGCACATACCAATAATGCGAAAATTTCCCCTGTACGTCCGTAGCAGAGGAAAAATGCGCTATACTGTCGCCCAAATATTCACTTGTCGCTTTCAGATATGCGGCGGGCTTTGCGTCGCCGATCAGAGCGACGCTGTCCTGCGTAAGCCCCTTGCGGCGGATATATTCCGCGCTCAGGTATATCTCGTTTTTGAAAATGACATCATTCATAACAGCCTCGGAACGAATAGACTTTCCCTTGAGGGGAAGGCTGATAAAACCTGAATCGGTTTTCAAATAATCCGTATTATTTCTTTTCGGCAGCTTTCTTTTCGGCTTCCGCTTTCTTTTTCTTTTCCGCTTCGCGCTTTGCCTTGACCTTTTCCTTATCGGAGGTGTACATCGCATACGCTTCTTCTACGTCGCCGTCGTACAGCAGCTGACCCTTTTTCAGATACAGCGCGCGGTCGCAGATCTCGGCTACGCTCTGCGGGTTATGGCTGACGTACAGCACGGTGGTGCCGCTCTCGATGATCTCGTTGATCTTGTCTTTACACTTGAGCTTGAAGGACGCGTCTCCGACCGAAAGCGCCTCGTCGACGACGAGGATATCGGGGTCGATGTTGACGTTGATCGCAAAGCCCAGACGCATTTTCATACCGCTGGAGTAGGTGCGGACAGGCTGATCGATATAGTCGCCCAGCTGAGCGAAATCGATGATGCGCTCCTCGATCTCGCGGATATAAGCATCCTTCAGACCGAGGATATAGCCTTTGAGATAGATATTTTCACGACCGGTCATCTCAGTGGAGAAGCCTGCGGTCAGCTCTAAGAGCGCCGCGACCTTGCCGTTGACATGAACCTCGCCCTCAGAGGGGAAGGCAACGCCCGTGATCATCTTCAGAATGGTGGATTTGCCCGCGCCGTTATCGCCGATGATACCGATACTTTCGCCGGGGAAAACGTCGAAGGTGACGTTTTTCAGCGCTTTGTTGATCTTGGGGTGACGGGGCTTGAAGAACAGGGCGCGAAAGCGCTCCTGGTCGTTTTTATACAAGGTGTATTCCTTGGATACGTTTTTGAAAGAGATGATCGCTTCTTTCGAAGGCTTCTCTGCAGCAGCAGCTGCGGTATTCATTACTTCGTTCGCCATCGTGATCCCTCCTTACAGTACGTCGGGCAATCTCTTGCGCAGACGGTTGTAGTTGAGGATGCCCAGTAAGGTGATGACCAAAAGCTCGGCGAGAAAGACGAACAGCTCGGTCTTATAATCCCAGAACCATCGCTGATACAGGAAACAGTTGCGGTATCCGTTGGCGAAGAAGTTGATGGGATTGAAGAGCATTGCCTTTCTGATCCAGTCGGCGGGAGGATTCTTGCCGTAAAGCAGATAGGAATCGTAGATGATACCGGACAGCCAGAAGATACCAGACATCACGGAAATGATCATATTCTCGAAGTCGCGCGAGAAAGCCGACATCGGCGCCGTACTCCATGACAGCACGAGGAAGAAGATGAACATCAGCGGCAGATAGAAGAAGATCTGCAGGTTGTACAGGCTCGGCGCGACGCCGCCCGTGACCGCTTCTTCCATACCGGGGATCTTATAGGTGCCGCCGACAAAGGTGACGTAAATGTACATCAGGCCCAACAGGAAGATGTGGACGTACAGACGCGCCACGGAGGTGTAGGTCATGATGGTGGATACGGGGAAGCTGACCTTATTGACGAACTGGCGGTTCAGACGAATGGATTTCGCTCCCTCGACGATGCTTTCGTTGATGAAGAACCAGGGGATGAAGCCGATCAGCATGAACAGAAATCGGCTGTATTCGAAAACGCCGCCCGTTTTGCCCAGCTCGGGGAAGATGACCTTGACGTTTCCGGCGCTTTTCAGACCGACTTCAAAAGCAAACCAGTAGACGAACAGGGTGAACAGCGGCTTGACGACAGACCAAAGCGGTCCGATGACCGCGCCCTTATATTTTTTGATCAGTTCATTCTTTGCCAGCAGCATGATCTGCTTGCCGAAGCCCTGATGTTCTTTGAAAATCTGGAACATTATCATTCTCCTTTTCCCTGTGTTGACAGGCAGAAAAACCGTCTGTTTTCAAGCGTTACACAGTTACTTTTATTATAGCTGATTCGACGGAAAAGTCAATATAACCGATTTGATATATATGAAGAAAAACAGCCGCTTTTTTAGTGAATTTTGAACGACGTTTTTTTGCACTTTTCCCACTTCTTTTGATTATTTACCGAAATTCCTGATTTTTTATGTGTTTTTATGCTGTGTTATTGACAAAGACCGCTATGGCAGATATAATTGTTAATTGTACGCGCGGCTGTTTATTACAGTAAAGCGCAAAAGCGGTAGAGTCGGAATAGTTCCCTTTTCCGTTTTGTTGTCATTCCGAGGCTCCGTTAGGAGCCGTGGGAATCCCACAAAGAGAA
>JAFRBD010000096.1 GCA_017405065.1 Ruminococcus sp.
CCGTGTTATGAAGCAGATCAACACCTTCGTACCCGCGTTTGTCGGCTGCGGCGGCACCGAGGTCGACGGTATCGACTATGCGCTGTGCAAGAAGGTCTTCCGTAAGTTTGAAGCGCTGAATATTTCCTACATCCGCGACGAGATCGACGGTCTGGTACAGCAGCTGGATCAGCTCTTCGGCAGAGAGAACATGAACGAATGTAAAGAGTATGTCCGCATGCTCCAGAAGATGACCTGATAATTGAATAATGATCGTAGGGGAGGGGCTCGCTCCTCCCGCCAACCGATGAATATACCTCAACACCGACCCTGAAAAGGAGTGAGTCCCATGATTGATTATAGCCGATACTATCGGGCGTTTGCCGAAATGAAAGAAACTCTTGACGGCGACTATGCGCGTGAATATCTCGTATCCGCTATGGCTGACGCCGATAACGGCAACGACGAACTCTCCGGTAACGCGTATAATCGCGTTATCGACATGGAATGGGTCGAAATGATCGAGGGCAAGCTGCCCTATATCGAGAAAGCGATCGATGAACAGCGTAAGTTCATCGAGGAGTATAAGGAAGTCGACCGTATCGATAAGGTGAAGCAGGTCGGTAAGGATGCCGTTCAGCACCTGACCCAGCATGCCAACCTGATCATGGCGATCGAGGACGACGGCAGCGTTATCCCCGAAAGACTGCTGAACACGCACCGTGAAGACAGCTTTGCGACTTATGAGAACCGCTTCCTCCATACGCTGATCCAGAACTGCATCATGTTCGTTGAAGCCCGTTTCCGCGCGCTTCAGGATGCTCCGAATGATTCGTCCAGTAAGATGACGATGGAGCGCGAGATCAGGATCGGTCACGAGGTGTTCGGATTCAATCTCGAACACCACGCCGAGAAGCACGAGCGCGATAAGGTCGACCGTGACGAGGATCTCTCCAGTCTGACCGACTACGAGCGTATCGAGCGTATCCGTATGAAGCTCGACGACTTCTGTAATACCGAATTGATTAAGTCGCTGAACGGCTGCATCAAAGTAAAATCCCCTATCAATAAAACCAACTGCATCAAGCAGGATCCCGCCTTCAAGCAGTGCTATGACCTGTGGGTATTTATCGAAGGCTACCGCAAGACCGGTTACGTGCTCGAGAAGAATGTCTTCGAGGGTCAGATGCCCGAGGACGTTCAGAAGGACGTTTACGACGTAATGGCTTTCCAGCACTTCGTCGCGACCATGAGCACCAACAAGGCGCTGCGTGAAAAATTAAAAGCGGAATATATCGCGGAGAACGAGCGCCGTGCCGCCGAGGCAAACCGTCCGGAAGAAGAGATGGAGCGCTATATCGAGGACAGGATCTACGAAGTGCGTCGCGAAGAAATGGCGCTTCGTCTGAAGGAAGTCCGTGAGCGCGAGGTCATCATTTCCAAGCTGACCGCAGAGCTGGAACAGGCGAAAGAGCAGATCCGTATCCGCGATATCAAGATCAAAGAACTTGAGTCCGTGATTACCGCTCTGAAGAAAGAGCTTGAACAGACCCGCGAAGAGCTGCGTCAGGCGCATGTTCGCATCATGGATCTCGAAAAAGAGATCGAACAGCTCAAGGCTTATATCGCCGAGCTGGAGGCGAAGATCGCTCAGCTCGAAGCGACCATCCGCGAGTTAGAGGCTCAGATAGCGGCTCATTTGGCTACCATCGCCGCTCTCGAAGGCAAGATCACCGAGCTCGAGGCGACTATCACCAAGCTCAACGAAGAGATCCAGCAGCTCAGAGCGAAGATCGCCGAACAGGCGCAGAAGATCGTCGAACATGAGCAGACGATCGCTGCTCAGGCAAAGGAGATCACCGGTCTGAATACGCAGGTGAAGAGCCTGACCAATACCGTCGGCAGCCTGAGCGCAGAGAATTCCGACCTCAAGCTGGAGATCGACCAGAACAAGCGCACCATCGCCGAGCAGGCGGATGATATCGCCGCCAAGGCAGCTTCTCTCTCAGCAGCGAACGCTGCGAACGAAAAGCTCACCGGTAAGTATAATCAGCTGAAGAGCGATCATGAAGCGGCGCTTGAAAAGTATTCCAACTTTGAGAACGAGAGAAAAGCTCTCAATAACATCATTGAAGATAAAGACAGCGAAAAGAAGGAACTGGAGCATCAGATCCGCGTCCACCTCAACACGATTTCTGCGAAAGACGCCATTATTGCTACCCTCAGAGAAGAAAAGAATGCTCTGAGCGAGCGCATCGACGGCGTTGACGCCGTTGAACAGCAGGCGAAGCGCGATATCATGTCCGCCCGCGAGCAGGTCGCGCAGATCGAGACCAAGAATGTTGCGCTGAACAACTCGCTTCAGACGCAGATCGCTGCGATGAAATTCCGCGACGAGCAGATCGCCGATCTCAAGGCGCAGCTCGAGACCGCCGAACTCACCAAACAGGCTGAGATCAAGGCGATTCGTGAGAAGTATGAGCAGCAGATCGCCGATCTGAAAGCGAAGTACGAGCAGAAGATCGACGCTCTTGAAAATGAAAAGGTCGCCGCGTGCACCTTCTCCGACGAGCAGAAGTACACGATCCGTCTCAACGCCGAGAAGCGTGCGATCCAGAAGGATTATGACGAGAAGCTCGCTGCCGCTACGAAGAAGGCGAAGAAGTTCGTCAAGAAGGCGCGCGTGCTGGTCGACGATAAGCCTCAGGCGCTGCTGAATCTTCCCGAAGCGGATGATTATAAGTAATCAAGCGGATGCTGTCACGATAAAAATTTAGCAAGAAAGGAGCGATATTATGAAAACAACCCGTCATTCATTAATGGCAAAGGGTATCTTAGTATTGCTCTCTTTGCTTATCATCGTTTTTATTATCACATTCGCATGGTTCGGTATTTCACAGCCCGATTCCGAAGCCCACGGCGTTTCGATGAAAACCAAATCCGGCTCCGACTTTGAGTACGCGATC
>JAFRBD010000097.1 GCA_017405065.1 Ruminococcus sp.
AAGGCTTTTAACAGACCGTGTCCATAATATGGGGTTTTTGATAAATATCCGTGTCCGAAAAACGGGGGTGTCGAGTAAAATCGGTGTCCGAATTTCGGAATTCAAGAAAGGGAACGTGTCCATTTTATAGGATACAGTTTATTTTGTGACAAAAGGCACTAAGAAAAAGATAAAGAAAAAGACAAAAATAAAAGACAAAGACAATGACAATGATAATGACAAACGCCGCTTGCGCGGCGCTCGTTTCATCTCATATCATTTCATGAGGAGTTATCAATGAGTCAGCAGTTTCATTATCCGGAGTCATTATGAGGGAACGCCAACACGCGTGTTGAACGACCGCGGCAATCCCACAAGCCTCTCGCTGTCATTGCGAGGGAGCTTGCGACCGTGGCAATCCCACAAAGAGGAGCAGGGTATTTCTCTCACATCAACCGCTTGCGAACGCCAAGAGGATTACCGCAGCCTGCCCCTTCGGGCCACCTCCCTTAGGAAAGGGAGGCTATGGGCTAAGCAATGACGCCGATGCTTTGATGTACTTCACTCACTAACCACTAACCACTAACCATTGCTCCCCTGAGCTTCTCTCTGAACTGCACAAAGCTCTCGGGCGGGTCGGCGGTGAATTCCATATACTCGCCCGTCACGGGATGCACAAAGCCCAGCTGATAGGCGTGCAGGCACTGACCGTGAAGCGAGGTGATGACTTTAGATGGGCCGTAGACGTCGTCGCCCGCGATCGGATGACCGATGTGAGCGAGATGCACGCGGATCTGATGGGTGCGTCCGGTCTCCAGACGGCACAGGATATAGGTGAAGCCGTCGTACCGCTCCAGCACCCGGATATGGGTGACGGCAGGCTTGGAGTTCTCCTGTGTGACGCACATCTTCTTGCGGTCGGTCTTATGCCGTCCGATCGGCGCGTCGACCGTGCGCTCGTCCTCTTTGATATTGCCGTAGCAGATCGCGAGGTACGCGCGGGTGAAGCTGTGATCCTTGATCTGTTCGCTGAGTCCCGCATGCGCGATATCGGACTTCGCGACCACCAGAAGCCCGCTGGTGTTTTTATCGATGCGGTGGACGATGCCGGGACGCAGCTCGCCGTTGATGCCGCTGAGACTCTCGCCGCAGTGATACATCAAAGCGTTGACCAGCGTGCCGCTGAAGTGACCGGGCGCGGGATGCACCACCATCCCCTTGGGCTTGTTGACGACCAGCAGATGATCGTCCTCATAGACGACGTCGAGCGGGATGTCCTCGGGGGTGATATCCACCGGCTGAGGGCTGTCCGTCAAAACGACGATCAGATCGCCGGCTTCGGTCTTGTAGTTCTTCTTGACCGGCTCGCCGTTCACCGTGACGCTGCCCTCAAAGATCAGCCGGCTCGCCGCGGAACGGCTGAGATCCTCCGCGACGTCGGACAGGTATTTGTCGATGCGGACGCCTGCGTCAGCCGCGTCCACCGTGAATTCAAGCCTGTTCATCTTCTCTGAGCTTCTTCTTTTTATCGTTCTTCATAAAATCGGAGAAGAACAGCAGATATACGATCAGGCAGATCGTACCGGCGGTGATGCAGTAATCGGCGAAGTTGCAGATCGGCGGGAAGAACGAGAGGCTGAGATAGTCGACGACATAGCCCAGCACCACGCGTTCGAAGAGGTTGCCCAGTCCCCCGCCGATGATCAGCGCGGCGGCTGTCGCAAATAGTTTGCTTTTCTTATAATTCTTAAAAAGAAGAATGGAGAACACGATAATGACGATCGAGGTCGTGATCGCGAAAACGACCGTGCCGTCCTGGAACAGTCCGAAGGCGACGCCGCGGTTCTCGGAATAGGTCAGCGAAAAAACGCCGGGGATCACGGAGATAAAGCCCTCGGGCTTGACGTTCGACTCGACCGCGGTGCGGATGCACTGCGCGAGGATCGGCAGGATCACGATGATAGCGATGTAAATGATAAGCATGGTATCACATCCTTGAGGAGTGGGTAGTGGTTAGTGGTTAGCAGATAGTACAAAGCCTTCCGTCAACGACTTAAGAAAAAGCTGTCATTGCGAAGCCCGAAGCCGTCCTCGTTGAGGACGGTGCCGCGAAGCGGCAGGCTGTGGCAATCCCACAAAGAGGAGCAGTGCCTTTCTCTCACATCAAACGGTATTGATGACAAGGGGATTGCCACGCCCTAAAGGGCTCGCAATGACAGTAAAATTACTACGCTTTCAGGATCGCGGCGCAGCGGGCGCAGAGTGTGGGATGCTCGGCGCATGAACCGACGGTGGACGAATAGCCCCAGCAGCGCTCGCACTTCTCGCCCTCGGCTTTACTGACCTCAACGGTCAGCTCGCCATCCGCTTCCTCGAGCTTGACGTCGGAGACGATGAACGCCGCCTTCAGCTCGGGCAGGACGCTTTCGATGAAGCGGTATTCCTCGCCGCTCGCCTTCAAAGTCACGCAGGTCTCGAGGGAGGTCTTGACGACCTTGTCCTTGATGACGACCTCGAGCGACTTCTTGACGGTATCGCGCAGCTCGTGGATGCGATCCCACGCGGCGATGAAGTCGTCCGCTACGTCGATGGCGACGGTCTTCGGCATGTCGTTGTACAGGACGTTCTCCTTGTCGTCCGAAGCGCGGTGCGGCAGGTATCTCCAGATCTCGTCGGCGGTGTATGCCAGGATAGGAGCGAGCATACGGGTGAGAGAATCGAGGATGAGATACATCGCCGTCTGTGCGGCGCGGCGGGCTTTGGAGTCAGCCTTTTCGGTATATAATCTGTCCTTGAGCACGTCGAGATAGAAATTGGACATATCGACGACGCAGAACTTGTGGATCGAATGATAGACCTGATGGAACTCGAACTTATCGTAGGCGGAGAGGCACTTGGCGATCAGCTCGTTGAGCTTGACGACCGCCCACTTGTCGATCGGCAGCAGCCCGTTCGGCTCGACCGTGTCCTTTTCGGGATCGAAGTCGTACAGGTTGCCGAGGATGTAGCGCGCGGTGTTGCGGATCTTGCGGTACGCTTCAGACATCTGCTTTAAGATATCGCGCGAGATGCTGATATCGGACTGGTAGTCGGAGGAAGCGACCCACAGACGGAGCACGTCGGCGCCGTACTGCTTGATGACCTCCTGCGGGCTGATGCCGTTGCCTGCCGACTTGCTCATCTTGTTGCGTTCCTGATCGAGGATCATGCCGTGGGTCAGGACGGTGCGGTAGGGAGCCGCGCCCTGCGTCGCGACGGAGGTCAGCAGGGAGCTTTGGAACCAGCCGCGGTACTGGTCGTTGCCCTCGAGATAGAGGTCGACGGGAGCGCCCAGATAGGGTCTGCGCTTGCAGACGGCGCGCCATGACGAGCCGGAATCGAACCAGACGTCCATGATATCCTTTTCTTTATCGAACGCGGTACCGCCGCACTTGGGGCACTTGGCGCCCTCGGGCAGGATCTCGGACGCGTCCTTTTCAAGCCACGCGTTACTGCCTTCCTTGCCGAAGAGGTCGGCGACAGCCAGCATGGCTTCTTTATTCACATAAGGCTCGCCGCAGTCTTTGCAGTAGAAGATCGGGATCGGCACGCCCCACTTGCGCTGACGGGAGATACACCAGTCCTTGCGGTCGCGCACCATGGCGGTGATGCGATCCTTGCCCCAGGCGGGGATCCACTGTACGGTGTTGATCGCGTCGACAGCCTTGTCCTTGAAGTCGTCCACGGAGCAGAACCACTGGTCGGTCGCGCGGAACAGGATCGGCGTCTTGCAGCGCCAGCAGTGCGGATACTGGTGGATGATCTTCTTTAAGGCGAACAGATAGCCGTTCTCGTCGAGATACACGGCGATCTTTTTATTTGCTTCATCGGTGGTCAGACCGGCGAACTGACCGGCTTCTTCAGTCAGCTTACCGTCGCCGTCGACGGGGCAGATCGTGGGGATCTCGGGATAATTCTGACAGACGTTGAAGTCGTCTACGCCGTGACCGGGAGCGGTATGAACACAGCCGGTACCTGATTCGAGCGTGACATGCTCGCCGACGATCAGGAGGGATTCGCGGTCGAGGAAGGGATGCTGCGTCTTCATGTATTCAAGCTCAGCACCCTTGATGGTAGCGACGACCTCATAATCGGTCAACTCCGCCTCCGCCATCGCGTTCTCATACAGATCGGTCGCCATGACGTAGTACTCGCCGCCGCATTTGATCACGGAATATTCATAACGCGGGCCGACGCAGATCGCAAGGTTCGCGGGGAGCGTCCAGGTGGTGGTCGTCCAGATGACGAAGAACACCTTGGAAGGATCAATGCCCATCGCAGAGAACTTGCCCAGGTCGTCGGTCACGGGGAACTTGACATAGATGGAATGGCACGGATCCTCGGCATACTCGATCTCGGCTTCTGCGAGAGCGGTCTTGCACTCAGGGCACCAGTACACGGGCTTTAAGCCCTTGTAGATATAGCCCTTGTCCGCCATCTCGGCAAAGACCTTGATCTGCTCCGCTTCGAACTCCGGCTTTAAGGTGATATAAGGATCGTCCCACTCGCCGATACAGCCCAGGCGCTTGAACTGACCGCGCTGGTCGTCGATATAGCCGGTGACAAATTCCTGACACAGTTTCCTTAATTCTAATACAGAAATATCAGCAGAAGAACCGATACCCGCCTTGGCTCTCGCCTTCAGCTCGGTGGGCAGTCCGTGGGTATCCCAGCCGGGCACAAACGGCGACTGAAAGCCCGCCATATTCTTATAGCGGACGATAAAGTCCTTTAATATCTTGTTCAGCGCGTGGCCGAGGTGGATATCGCCGTTGGCGTAGGGAGGGCCGTCGTGCAGCACGTACTTCGGCTTGCCCTCGTTCTTCTCGATCAGCTTGTCATAAACCTTTTCCTGCTCCCAGCGCTCGAGCGTTTTCGGCTCTGACTGCGGCAGACCGCCCCTCATGGGGAAGTCGGTCTGAGGGAGATTCAGGGTCTTGTTATAATCCTGGGACATTTTTCATACACTCCAAATTGATATAATTATGCTTTCTTCAGAACAATTCGCTGAAAAAAGATAGCTGTCATTGCGAGGGCAAAGCCCGCGGCAATCCCACAAAGCGGCGCGCCGCCTTTTCTGTCACATCGAACAACATCGGTAACAGGGGGATTCCCACGTCGGGCAGACAGCCCTCCTCGGAATGACAGCGTTTTATTTATTCTACGTCGTAGTTATCGCCGAATTTGAGTTTGCCGAACTTGTCGGGCTTCTCGCGCTTTAATTCGGGGCGGACTTTGACGTCGGCGTCATCCTGAGCGGCAGGCTGCTGCTCGGGAGCCTCGGCGGGCTGCACAGCCTCCTCGGCGGGAGCGCCGTCGGCAGGGATCAGATCCTCGACCGGCTCGAAGGGGAACTTTTCATCCAGCTCGGCGCGCTTTTGCTTCACGTCCTCCTCCGTCGGGAATTCTTCTACCAGCTTAAGATGCTTTTTGTAGAGAGCGAGGATCTCGCCGCGGAGCTTTGCGGTCTCGGCATGCAGCGCCTCGAACTTGTCCTTCTCGCGCTCGGTAGCCATCTCCGCCTCGGTCAGGATCGCACGGCTCTTCTTCTCGGCAGCCTTGACGATGTACTCCGCCTTGCTCTGGGCTTCCTTCATGGTGGTATCCGCCAGCTTCTGAGAGGTCAGCAGGGCGTTACGGACGGTCTCTTCGTCCTCGCGGTACTGCTCGATCTTGCCGGCTAAGATATCCATTTTGCGTAAGCAGTCGTTCTTTTCGGCGATCAGCTGCTCTACGGTAGCGGTCACTTCATCGATGAATTCGTCAACGTCCGCAGCGTTATAGCCGTTCTTGCCTGCGCGTCTGAAGCTGATATCTCTGATTTCGTCTAATGTTAACATAGTCTACACTCCTCTCCTATCTGTAGCGTCTGACCGCTACCCGCAGCTTTCCTTTTTTGGAAACGCCGAGCTGAGCCGCCAGCACAAATTTACCGTATTTCCTTATCGTGACCGTCGTCCCTTCCTTGAGCGGTCGGGAGACCTCAGTCACCGTGACGTGATTGACTGTCACCATTTCACTTTTGATCAGCCGTGCCGCCTTATCCCGCGACAGACGCGCGGCGCAGGCGACAAAAGCGTCCAGCCGCAGAGAGCTGAGCGTCCACACCAGCTCCTCGGTATCGTCGGGGACGGGCAGATCGCTGACGTCAGCATAGCCGACCTTCACCCCTACTCTGCCGATCATATCGACTTCATTGAGCAGGTAAGGCGCGATCTCGTCGCGGACGAACACCACCGTCCGACCCACTCCCGCGAGGATATCCCCCACGGTTTCCCTGCGGATCCCCTGCGCCGTCAGAGCGCCTAAGAAATCGCGGTGGCGCAGGTCGAATTCAGCCTTATAGGTGAACGCGAGAGCGGTGATCGGAAAATCCTCCTCCCCTGCGCCCGCGCCCATCATCAGCCTTGCGGCGCCCTCATAGCCGCCGAAGAACAGGACGTCTGCGCTTTTGGGAAGATGCTCTCTGATAAACCGGCTTTCATGCTCATTCAGAAAGCCTAAAAACCTCGGGATGCTCCTGCGCCGGGACAGCGTGATCGCGTCGTACGCCTTATCGAGCAGGAGCTTATCATCATCGATCACCCCGGTCAGCGGATCAGAAGTAGACGCCGCTGTGCTCGAGCTCGTCGAGCAGGTCGTCGCCGGTCAGGTCGACGTTGTTGGGGATGATGATGAAGGTAGAGGTCGCTACCTTTTTGATCTTGCCGCGGTTGGCGTACGCGACGCCGGACAGGAAGTCGATGATGCGGCGCGCCATATCCTTGTTGGTGTTCTCAAGATTGAGAACGACGGTATGGGTCTTGATCAGCTCGTCGGCGATGTTGCGGGTCTCTTCGCCGAAGCGCTCCGGCTTGAAGAGCGCCACAGAGAGCTTCGCGGTCGCGCTGATATTGACTACCTTGTTGCGGCGGGATGAATCACGGGATGAGCCGGGATCGTCGAAATCATCATAACGGGATGAATCACGGGAAGGACGGCGGGAAGAACGGGTGTCCTCCTCGCGGTCGTCGATATCCGTGTCATAATCGTCATAATCATCGTAATCCGTCTCATCGTCAGGTGCATCCCACATGCGCTTGAACTTGTCTACAAATCCTGCCATTTTGGTTTCCTCCTGTTTATATGGTTTCTGTTTCAGATTTCGGTTTCTGTTTGATTCAATATGAAATCAAGATGAAGCGCATACGCTTCCGCAGGGGCGAGCATCGGTCGTCCGAGAATGACGGGCATTTCATAAATCGAAAACCTCAGATAGGAATGAAACGTTTCTGACATACGGACGAGCAATGCTCGCCCCTACGGAGAATTACTTTTGCTCCGCGTTTCAACTTCATATCAACAAGCGTTTTCGGTACGTCGCAAGCGCCGTCCCCTACACAAATCACTACGCCGGATAATACCGCTTTCCGAACAGAGCCGATCCGACCCTGATCATATTCGCTCCGCAGCGTATCGCTTCCTCATAATCGTCAGACATACCCATGCTGAGTATATCCATAGCTATATTATCTATATTTTTGCCCTTAATGTCAAGAAATAAATTACGCATATTATCAAAATATTTACAATTTTCTTGTGCATTTTCACAAATCGGGGGAATCGCCATCAATCCGCGCACCTTCACGGCGGGGAGATCCTTAACCTGATCGAGCAATTCGGGCAGCAGCTCGGGCATGACGCCGGACTTGTTCGCTTCTCTGCCGATGTTGACCTCGAGCAAAATATCGGTGGTGATCCCGCGCTTCTCTGAACAGCGGGAGATCTCACGCGCGAGCTTTTCGGAATCGACGGACTGGATCAGATCCACCTTGCCGACGATCTGCCGCACCTTGTTTGTCTGCAGATGACCGATGAACTGCAGAGAAGCATGCTCAAGATCGTATGCGTCATACTTTGACAGCAGCTCCTGCACCCTGTTCTCGCCGATATAGCGCAGTCCCAGCGAGATCGCGTGGTTGATGACGGGCGCTTCGACGGTCTTGGTCGCGGCGAGGAAGATGATATCGTCGGCTGTCCTGCCGGTCGATTCAGCCGCCCGCGCGATATTCTCGCATATTCTCCGGTAGTTATAGGTTACGTCAGTTAATGAGCTTGCCATTGAACAGATCTCCTCCTTCTGTCACGACCTTATCGTACAGCGCCACGGTCGAGCCGTTGAGCAGCGCGCCGTCCTGAGGCTGCGGGTCGCAGATGATATAATCGTCGCCGGAATATTCGATCACGACCTGCTTGAACACCAGCTCCACGCCGTATACGACATAGACGCCCTGCACACGCTCGGTCTTTTCGATCTCATTGTCCTTGTCGTCGGACACGGTATAGGTGATATCGTCGTCATGCAGCGCCGATTTGCTGATCTTCAGACCCTCGTATTCATTGACGATGATCTCGATATTCTCCTCGCGCAGCTTACTCAGCGCGTCGCTCATATAATTGCACTGCAGGATCGCGACCGCCCTGTCGGAATCGCCGAAGCTGTTGACGCGGACGATCTTGGCGGGGATCTCGCCGTCGATGGCGGAAGGCAGACGGATCTTGACGGTCTGGTCGGCATGGCTGAGCGCGGTCGCCTCGTCGGCGGTCACCGGACACAGCAGATACCAGTTGACGTTTTTGATGATCTTGCCGGTGTAAGCCTCGGGATCGACGTCGTCGGGGGCGGCGTTCTCGATATCTTCTACCGTAATCTCGTCGAGCTTGCCGACGTCAAAGGTCTTTTCATAGCCGTCCACCTTGGAGACGAAATAACCCGCAGAGCCGGCTTTGACGGTGCCGACAGAAGCGGGTGAACCGAGCGCGGCGCGTTCGGTCTTCAGATCGGCGATCTTATCGCTGATATCGCCCTGCTCTCCCGTCAGGATCTGCTTGCGCAGGATCGAAGTCATCAGATCCTGTTCGACAGACGAAAGTCCGGCGTAATCATGGGTGTTGATCCCCTTCATCACCGCGATCAGACGCTCGTTGATCTGACCGTTGATGGTATCGATGCCGACGTTCGCGGAAGCGTTCACGGAATTGAGCATCTCGAGGTACTCGATCTTTTCATCCAGCGCCTCCGCCTGCTGGATCACGGCTACGTCCTCCTGCGTCGCGTACGCGGTGGCGATCACGCCGTCTGCGGTGACCTTGTCGCCGTCGGTGACGTCATAGACCAGCACGCCGTTCGAGCCGGACGGGAGATACTCTTCGTCGCGCACGACCATACAGCGGGATTCGACGATGTCGTACGCCTTGGAGTGGTAAGCGGTCTCGGTCACGATATTGTTGTTGCCCATGAAGTTCGTGGTGATGAACAGGAACACGATATACATCAGCACCAGCGCGATCGCGACGCCGAGCAATATTCTTTTGGTGATTTTCGAACGGTTCGAATTGTCTTTTGCCGTTCGTTTCGTCGTTTCTTTGGTCGTTTCTTTACTCATAGATGATTCCTTCTAACCGGTTAAAAGTATCATTACTGTATCACGGTGTCAATCGTTCGATCAGCCCGACCGACTCGTTCAATATCTCCTCAAAGCTCATCTCGTCAATATTGAACCAACGTACGAACGGGTCGCGCCTGAACCATGTCATCTGGCGCTTCGCGTAACGGCGGGTGGCGCGCTTGAGGTTACCGACGCAGGTGTCGAGATCGCGCTCGCCCTCGAGATACGGGAGCAGCTCCTTGTAGCCGATCGCGGCGGCGGCGGTATCGCCGAAGTCCGCTTCGTAAAAGCGCCTCGCTTCCTCCAACAAGCCGTTTTCCATCATGATATCGACGCGGCGGTTGATGCGGTCGTACAGATACTCTCTGTCAGCCGCCGTCAGCCCGATCTTCAGCGCGTCATATGGAGCGTCGGCTCTCTGCTGTGAAAGGTTGAGCTGCGTCTGGGTCATGCCGGTCAGGCGATAGACCTCGATACAGCGGACGACGCGCTTGGGGTTGCGCTCTTTTGACAGCCGCTCGGCTGACGCGGGGTCGAAGGTGCGGATCACGTTCAGCATATGATCCATGCCCATCTCCTCCAGCTCGGCGGCGATCCCCTCGCGCAGGGCGAGGTCGATCTCCTGCTCTTCAAACTGCATGCCGTCCAGAAGCGAATCAACATACAGCCCCGTACCGCCGGCGATGATCGGCAGCTTGCCGCGCGCGGCAATATCTTTGATCACGGCGTGCGCCAGCTCGCAGTATCGCGCGACCGAAAAGCTCTCGGAAGGCTCGAGGAAATCCATCAGATGATGGGGTATCCCCTGCTTTTCCTCCTCGGTCGGCTTGGCGGTCGCGATATCCATATATTTGTAGATCTGCATCGAATCGGCGGAGACGATCTCGCCGCCGAAACGCTTCGCCAACTCGACCGACAGCGCCGTTTTACCCGACGCGGTAGGCCCGATGACGGCAAGTACCTTTTGCTTCATCATTCCACCCTGCCGAACATCCGCTCCAGCTCGCTTTTTTTGAGCAGTATGCACACGGGTCTGCCGTGCGGACAGTGGCGGACGTCTTCGCTTTCTACTTGCTTTGCCAGCGCGATCAGCTCCTGCTCGGTGCTTTTGTTGCCGCCCTTGATCGCGGCGCGGCAGGAAACGTTCGCGTAGATCCACTCCATCTTTTCGGAGCGGATCACCTTTTTATGCTCACACAGATAGCCCGCCATCTCGATCACGGACGGCTCGATTTCCTCGAGCGGCAGATACTGGGGCGCAGCGCGCACAATGACGCTGCCGCTGCCGAAATCATCGACGTCAAAGCCCGCCTCGGAAAAGACGTCGCGGTTCTCGATGACGGCGTTATATTCGAGCTTACTGAGGGTCACGGTGACGGGGGTCAGCAAAAGCTGGCTGCAGCCGCTGCCCTTTTCCTGTTTGAGCTTTTCGTATATGATGCGCTCATGCGCGGCGTGCTTGTCGATCAGCAGCAGCTCGCGGTCGTTCTTTTCGATGATGATATATGTCCTGAACGCCTCGCCGATAAAGCGGTAATAGTTCTCGTCGATCTCGATAAGCGGCTTGGGTTCTTCGACCGACTGTACCGGCTCTTCAACGGGAGCCTTTTCTGTATCCCGCGGTTCGGCGGGTGCGGATATAATCGGATCTTCTTTGACAGGCTCTTCCATTCGGGAGGAGCACGCCTCTCCCCTGCCGGATGGATCGTCCTGCTTCTGCGCCTGTTTTTCGGCGATGCTCCTGCGGTAATCGTCGCCGAAGGACGGCGCGGAATCGGATACCTTCGCGGTCTGCTTCAGCGGAGAAGCGCTGACCGCAGGCTCGTCGAGCATCTCGAACAGGGCGTCGGATCTCTTTCTTTCTTCTTCTGAATCAACTTTGATTTTCGGCGATGTTACGGGAGGAGCAAGTCCCTCTTCTGCACGAGGCTGTTCGTCGCGTTCGCGGAACACCTTCTGCGCCAGTTCAAAGGGGTTGACACGGTTGACGGGCTTGGCGGGTCGGGGAGTCAGATGCGCCTCCTTGCGTCTCTCGCCGTTCATCAGAGCGGTCTTGACCGCATGGTACACCGCGTCGAACACGGGGCGCTCGTTGACGAAACGCACCTCGAGCTTCGTCGGATGGACGTTGACGTCGACAGCGCTGAAGCTCATATCAAGGTTGATGACGCAGGAAGGGAACTTGCCGACCATGACAGACCCCTTGCACGCCTCGCTGATCGCCGCCATGGCGGTCTTGCAGATGACAAAGCGGTGATTGATGAAGAAGTTCTGCATATTGCGGTTGGGTCGGGCGTTCTCGGGACGGCTGATATAGCCCGTGACATGCACGCCGCCGAGGGCGTAGTCCACGGGGATCAGGCTCGCGGCAAAATCCCTGCCGTAGACGGCGTAGATCGCCGACAGCAGCTTTGCGTCGCCGGCGGTACGCAGGACGGTCTTGCCGTCCCTGATATAGGTGATCGCGATCTCGGGGTGAGACAGCGCGATCTTATCGATGACATTGGATACGGCGTTGCCCTCCGCCATATCGGTTTTGAGGAATTTCATGCGGGCGGGCACGTTATAGAACAGATCGCGGATGATGAAGGTCGTGCCGTCGGGACAGCCCGCGTCCTCGAAAAGCACCTCTTCACCGCCTTCGATCAGATAGCGGGAGCCGGTCTCTTCCTCTCCGGCTTTGGTGATCAGCTCGAGGTGAGAGACCGACGCGACGGAGGCAAGCGCCTCGCCGCGGAAGCCGAGGGTCGCGATCGCGTCGAGGTCGTCCTCAGCTTTCACCTTAGAAGTCGCGTGACGAATAAAGGCGGGGCGGATATCTTCCTTTAAAATGCCGCAGCCGTTATCGGACACGCGCATAAAGGTAACGCCGCCGTTCTTGATCTCGACGGTGATCGCCGTAGCGCCGGCGTCGATAGCGTTCTCCGCCAGCTCCTTGATCACGGAGGAAGGGCGCTCGACGACCTCGCCCGCCGCGATCAATTCCGCGACATGCTTGTCCAGTACGTTGATTTTGCCCATAAAAATCCTCCTTTCATCCTAATACGTTAATGTATCAACGTCATTGCGAGGGATCTATCCCGTGGCAATCCCCCTGTCGCTGATACCGTTTGATGTGACAGATATGCAGCACGCCGCTTTGTGGGATTGCCACAGCCTGCCGCTTTGCGGCACCTCTCTGAACGAGAGGCTTCGGGCTTCGCAATGACAGCTTAATCAATAAAGCCCTTCAACTCATACAGCAGATTCATCGCTTCGATCGGCGTGAGGGTATTGACGTCGATCGCTCTGAGCTTCTTTTCGATCATGCCGGATGAATCGGGCATGAGGCTTAATTGCATGCTTTCCTCCTGCTTCGGCGGATTCGGAACGCCTGCTCCGCGCGAATCGTTCTCGTTCAGTTCATTTAATATCTCTTTGGCTCTTTCGATGATGCTGTCGGGCAGACCCGCTAATTTCGCGACCTCGACGCCGTAGCTTTCATCCGCGCCGCCGGGTACGATACGGCGCAGGAAGGTGATCTCGTCGCCGCGCTTTTTCACGGCGATGTTATAATTCTTCACGCCGTCGAGCAGCTCCTCCATCACCGTCAGCTCGTGGTAATGGGTCGCAAAGAGCGCCCGTGCGCCTAATTTCTTTTTATCGGCGACATACTCGAGCACCGCGCGGGCGATACTCATGCCGTCGTAGGTCGAGGTGCCTCTGCCGATCTCGTCGAGGATCAACAGGCTCTTTGACGTCGCGTTCTGTACGATATTCGCGACCTCGTTCATCTCTACCATAAAGGTCGACTGACCCGAGGCGAGGTCGTCGGACGCGCCGACGCGGGTAAAGATCGCGTCAGCCATGCCGACCTCGGCGTAGGACGCGGGGACAAAGCTGCCCATCTGCGCCATCAGTACGATCAGCGCGACCTGCCGCATATAGGTGGATTTGCCCGCCATATTGGGGCCGGTGATGATCGCGATGCGGTTGTCGATATTGTCGAGCAATACGTCGTTGGGGACGAACATCGCGTCAGACAGGAGCGTTTCCACCACGGGGTGGCGGCTGTCCCTGAGGCGGATGACCGCGTTCTGTGTGACCTCGGGGCGCGTATAGCGGTTGTCGGCGGCGACGCTCGCCAGCGATACCAGCACGTCGAGCGCCGCGATCGCCTTCGCGGTACGCTCGATGCGGTCGAGGTTGAGCGCCACCTGCTCGCGCACGTCGTTGAACAGCTCGTATTCGATGGTGACAGAACGCTCTTTTGCACCTAAAATACGGCTCTCAAGCTCTTTGAGCTCGGGGGTGATATAACGCTCGCAGTTCGCCAGCGTCTGCTTGCGGATATAGTGCTCGGGCACCAGATGCTTGTAGGAATTGGTGACCTCGATATAATAACCGAACACGCGGTTGTAGCCGACCTTCAGCTTCGGGATGCCCGTGAGCTCCTTCTGCTCTGCTTCGATCCGCGCGAGCAGTGAAGCGGAGTCGGTCATATCGCGCTTGAGTTCATCCAAGGGAGCGGAATAGCCCTCTTTGATCAGCCCGCCCTCGCGCACCGAGAACGGCGGATCCTCCACGATCGCCTCGTCGATCAGCGCGCGCATATCGTCGAGCGGATCGACGGCGTGATACAACTCGCGCAGGAGCTTGGACTGACACGGCTCCAAAAGCTGTTTGAGCGTCGGGAGATTGGTCATCGCCTGACAGAGGGAACGCAGCTCGCGCGCGTTGGCGGAGCCGTAAACGATCTTTGTCATCAGGCGCTCGATATCGAAAATACCCGTGAGATTCGCGGTCAGCTCGAGGCGGTTGACGGTGTTGTTGACCAGCTCCTCCACCGCGTTCTGACGCTTTAAGATCGCGGTGATATTCATTAAAGGGTGCTCGACCCAGAACTTCATCAGGCGCTTGCCCATGGCGGTCTTGGTCTTGTCCAGCACCCACAGGAGAGAGTGTTTCTTTTCCTTAGAGAGCATGGTGCGCGTCAGCTCTAAATTGCGGCGGGTATTGCAATCGAGCTTCATGTACTGGTCCTCGGCGTAGAATTCGATGGTATCGATACGCTCGAGCCCGGTCATTTGTGTATCTTTCAGATAGGACATCAGCACGCCGAGGGCGATGACGACCTCGTTCATGCCGGATATCTTATCGGTGTTTTCTTTGGAAAAATGGTTCTCGACAACGGCGGTGCAGTCCAAAAGACCGCAGCGGCTGTCGTCGGGGTGGGAGACGGAGGCGTCAGAGAGCTTTTCCCTGATAAACAGGTGCAGCGCCTTGTTCTTTGAGAGCTTGCCCGCGATCAAAAGCTCCTTAGGAGTATAGGAGGAGAGCTGATCCTTGAGCTGTGAGAAGCTGTTGTCGCTCTTGAAGTGGGACACAAAAAGCTGACCGGTGGAGATATCGCAGAAGACGATGCCGACATAATTCTTGTCCGCGTACATAGAGCAGATGTAGTTGTTCTCGCTCTCGTCGAGCATGGAACTTTCCATGACAGTGCCGGGGGTGATGACGCGGATGATATCGCGCTGCACCAAGCCTTTGGCGGCTTTGGGATCCTCGATCTGCTCACAGATGGCGACCTTGTAGCCCTTAGCGACAAGCCGGGCGATGTATGCCTCCGCCGAATGGAACGGCACGCCGCACATCGGCGCGCGCTCCTGCTGACCGCAGTCGCGGCCGGTAAGGGTAAGCTCCAGCTCCTGAGAGGCGATCTTGGCGTCGTCAAAGAACATCTCATAGAAGTCGCCGAGGCGGAAGAACAGGATGCAGTCCTTGTTCTTCTCCTTGATCTGAAAATATTGCTTCATCATCGGAGATAACTCCGCCATTTCACTTCACCTCCGTTTATCACATCACATACGTGTCATTCCGAGGAGCGCGAGCGACGTGGGAATCCCCTTGGCGGTAATACCGGTTGATGAGGACCGGCGTACATTCTCTTTTTGTGGGATTGCCACGGGCTTTGCCCTCGCAATGACTGCGTATCTTTGTGGGATTGCCACGGCTCCTTAAGGAGCCTCGCAATGACTGATTATATGCCGCCTCAGCCGCATCCGCCGCAGGTGGAACAGTCGTGGGTACAGTCCTCGGAAAAGTCCGTCGTGTCGGGATCTTCGCCGTCGGCGCTCTGCTGCACGATCGCCAGCACGCGCTGCAGCACCTTGTCGAACGCCTGCTTTGCGTCGTTGTACGCCTTCATATGCTCGTTGTTCATGATGTCGGAATAGGCGGTGCGCATCTCTTCATTGAGCTTCTTTAAGGTCTCGTCGTCGCGGTCGGTCTTGCATGCCTCGGCGTTGATGGCGACGCGCTTGATGTTGAACTCGGTGATCAGCGCCTGTAAGGTCTCGTCCGCGTCGGCGGCGGTCTTCGCCGCCATGATGGTTTTGTATTCTTCTGTTTCCTGGATCGCGTGACCGAGCTGTCTTGCGATCATGATTAAATCTGCCATTTATATTTCTCCTTTAGAATTATTGTAGGCTCCCTTTCCTAAGGTACCCCCGTTGGGGGAATGTCCGAAGGACAAGGGGGGAGCCGCTTCCGGCGAGGAGGCTGTCACCGCAGGTGCCTGAGGGTTGAAACGTTGTATATAGAACAATTTCACAACTAATCATCTGTCAAAAACAGCAACCCTCCGCCCTTCGGGCACCTCCCTTAGAAAAGGGAGACATTTAATGATTTATTCCGCCAACTCACCCGTCAAAATCCAGTTGCGGGCGGTGGTGATCTTTACGTTATGGAAATCGCCGATCAGGCTGTCGTCGCCGTCAAATTCGACGATGATGTTGCCTGAGGTGCGTCCGCATAATCTGCCTTCCTTCTTCGCCTTTTCTTCGACGAGTACCTTCTCGACTCTGCCGACCATAGAGGCGCAGCGCTCGGCGGCGATCTCCTCCTGAACAGCGAGCAGCTCGCGGAACCATCTTCCCTTTTCCTCATCCGACACAGGGTCGTCCATCTTTGCGGCGGGAGTGCCGGTTCGCGGTGAGTAAATGAAGGTGAACAGTGAAGTGAAGCCCACCTCGCGGATCAGGGACAGGGTCTGTTGAAAATCCTCATACGTCTCGCCGGGGAAGCCGACGATGACGTCCGAGGTCAGCGATACGTCGGGGATGCGCTCTTTGGCGTAGTTGACGATATCGAGATATTTTGCGCGGTCATAGTGGCGGTTCATCGCCTTTAACACCCTGTCCGAGCCTGACTGGAACGGCAGGTGCAGGTGCAAAGAGATATGCTCGCTGCCGGCGATGGTATCGATCAGCTCGCGGGTGCAGTCCTTCGGATGCGAGGTCATGAAGCGCAGCCAATAGTCGCCGGGGATCCTGTCGATCTCGCCGATCAGACCCGCAAACGTCGGTCTCGGATCCAGTCCCTTGCCGTAGCTGTTGACGTTCTGACCCAGCAGGGTGATGTCCTTGTAGCCCTGCTGTATCATCTCTCTCGCTTCCGCGATGATGATATCGGGCTGACGGGAGCGCTCCCTGCCGCGCACATATGGTACGATACAGTAGGTGCAGAAATTGTCGCAGCCGTACATGATCGGGAGCCAGCCCTTGAACCTGCCGTCGCGGCAGGTCGGGATGCCCTCATAGACCTTGCTGTCGTCGTTGTCGCGGACGAATACGCGGCTGCCGTCGACAAGGCTCTTGTACAGCAGCTCGGGGAATTCGTGCATACAGTGGGTGCCGAACACCAGTCCGACGAACGGGAAGCTGTCGCGGATGCGTTTCGCGACATGCTCCTGCTCCATCATACAGCCGCATAAAGCGATCAGGATCTGGGGATGGCGGCGCTTGATGTTTTTCAGCGCGCCGACGTTGCCGAACACCCTGTCCTCGGCGTGCTCGCGCACGGCGCAGGTGTTGAAAAGGATGAAGTCGGCTTCCTCCGCGTTCTCGGTAAAGCCGTAGCCCGCGACCTTGAGCATGCCCTTGATGCGCTCGCTGTCGGCGACGTTCTGCTGACAGCCGTAGGTGCGCACATACGCGAGGGGAACCTCGCCGCGCTTGCGGATGGTCATCAGCTCGGCGATCAGGTTCAGATATTCAATTTGTCTGTCGGAAATCCTGACGGTCTCACGCAAGCCGTATACCTCCCATCATATTCTGTCATTGCGAGGCTCCTTATGGAGCCGCGGCAATCCACCGGTCGATAATACCTTCAGATGCAACAAAAACAAATCGTAACTATTTGTGGGATTCCCACGTCGGGCACAGCCCTCCTCGGAATGACATATTAAAAGACAAACGCGCATATTTACACATTATAAGCCTATTATCCGTAGTATTATAACACAAGATATCCGCCGTTTCAAGCGTTTTCACGCAAAATATAGGGCTGCAGCGGATTATTTACCGTTTGTTTACGATTCAGCGTCATTGTCCCGGCTGTGCCCCATTCCATTGAGATATCCCACCGATCCCCTTTGGACAAGGGACTCTGTCAATCCTGATAACTCACGATCCCGCTGTAGGACGGTACGGCGCCGACAATAACGGTCTGGGCGATCTCAAAGGCGGATTCGGTGCTGACGGTCTCGCCGACGCGGAAGGGGCTGTAGATCAGCAATTCGACATAGACGGTGACGGTGATATGATGGACGGTCTGATTGACGCCGCCTGATTCAAAGCTGCTTTGGAATTCACAGGAAACGGTCTGCGCGCTCTCGACGGGGAAGGTGATCTCGGGACCGAAGTCGGACAGGAATACCAGTCCCGTAAAGTTGCCCAGCCGTACGGAAACGCCCTGCTGTCGCGACAGCTCGTCGATGCGCTCCTGTGCGCGCGCGGTGATAAAGGTCTTGACCGAGTTGATGTAGGAAGCGTCGGTCGTGATCGACGCGACGGAACCGTTGTTGTAGGAGATATCGCAGGTCTTGACGGTTTTGCCGCTCTGCTGTAAGAGAAGATCGTCCACCGCCATCGTGACCGCTTTTTCAGACAGCGTGAGCATATCGCGGATGATGATGTCGCGCAGCTGATGCTTGACCGCGATCTCAAAGTATACGGTAAACAGGATCAGGAACGATAAGAAAACAGCGATGGTTTTGCGGATCTTTCGCCGGACAGGGCTGAGCTTTTTGCGGCACATCACATCGATCACCTCTTCCCTATGGTATGCGGAAGGAGAGAAAGAGTGAGGAGAGCGAAGAGAGTTAGGAGTTAGGAGCGAGGAGTGAGGAGTGAGAAATTTTGGGAAACGCTGACGCGTTTTGAATTGAAATAACAACATAAAAAAATAATGTCCGCGACTCTTTGATAAGCTGCGGACATTTTTCTTTTCCTGTTTATGTCATTGCGAGGGAGCTTGCGACCGTGGCAATCCCACAAAGAGGAGCAGCACCCTTCTCATAATGACTTTTTTTCGGGTGCGGGCAGCG
>JAFRBD010000098.1 GCA_017405065.1 Ruminococcus sp.
GATCCATTCCTTAACCTTATCGGCGTCTACTTTTACCTCAGAGGGTTCGGCGGTGGGGTTGTAGGTACCGATTTCCTCGATGAAGCGGCCGTCGCGCGGATAACGCGAGTCAGCTACTACGATGCGATAGAAGGGGTTCTTCTTTGCGCCCATTCTTCTCAGTCTGATTTTTACCATGGTCTTACCTCCTGTCTTTATGAAGTTATCTATATAATTTACAATCGTAAATTATCTGAAACGGAGAGATCTCCGTGATCAGCATGTTTGCATATAACCTGTCATTCCGAGGAGCAAATATCATTTGCGACGAGGGGATCCCCTTGTCATTAATACCGTTTGCATTTACAGAAAAGAGGATTCTCTTTTTGTGGGATTGCCACGGGCTAAAGCCCTCGCAATGACATCTTTCCTTACATTCCCGGGAAGCCGCCTCCGCCCATCGGGGGCATGCCGCCGTTGCTGTTGAGCATCTTGCGAAGCTGTCTGCCCTTCTTGCCCTTGGAGGTGAACTGGCGCATCATCTTCTGGGTCTGCTCAAGCTGTTTGATCAGACGGTTGACTTCTTCGACGGGTCTGCCGGAGCCTGCGGCGATGCGGCGCTTGCGCGACGGGTTCAGCAGACCGGGGTGGGCTCTTTCCGCAGGGGTCATCGACAGGATGATCGCGCGGTTCCAGTCGAGGACGCGCTCGTTGATATCCATATCGTCGACCTTGCTGCCGACGCCGGGCAGCTTGCTGAGGATGCCTTTGATGGGGCCCATGTTGCGGACCTGATCGAGCTGGTCGAGCATGTCGTTGAAGTCCATCTTGTTTTTGAGCATCTTCTGCGCGAGCTCCTCCGCCTTTTTCTGGTCGAGCTTCTGCTCCGCTTCCTCGATCAGGGTGAGTACGTCGCCCATGCCCAGAATACGGGACGCCATGCGGTCGGGGTGGAACATCTCGAGATCCTCGAGCTTTTCACCGGTACCCGAGAACTTGATCGGCTTGCCGGTGACCGCCTTGACGGACAGCGCGGCGCCGCCGCGGGTGTCGCCGTCGAGCTTGGTCAGGATGACGCCCGTGATGTCGAGCAGTTCATTGAAGGTCTTGGCGACGTTGACGGCGTCCTGACCGGTCATCGAGTCGATGGTCAGCAGGATCTCATGCGGGTGTACCTCCGCCTTGATGTTCTGCAGCTCCTGCATGAGCGCCTCGTCGATATGCAGACGGCCGGCGGTATCGAGGATCACGATATCGTTGCCGTAGTCCCTGGCGTGTTTGATCGCTTCTTTGGCGATGAAGACGGGATTTTCGGTACCCATCTCAAAGACCGGCACCCCTGCCTGCGCGCCGACGACCTTGAGCTGTTCGATCGCGGCGGGACGGTAGATGTCGCACGCTACCAGCATCGGACGGTGGTCGCGTTCCTTGAAGTACTTGCCGAGTTTGGCGGCGTGGGTGGTTTTACCGGCGCCCTGCAAGCCGCACAGCATGATGATCGTGGGGGGCTTGGAGGCAAACTCGATGCGGGCGTCTTCGGCGCCCATCAGGTTGATGAGTTCTTCGTTGACGATTTTGATGACCATTTGAGCGGGCGTCAGACTTTCCATGACGTCGGCGCCGATGGCGCGTTCGGTGACTTTGTTGGTGAATTCCTTCGCCACCTTGAAGTTGACGTCGGCTTCCAGCAGCGCCAGGCGCACCTCGCGCATCGCCTCTTTGACGTCGGCTTCGGTCAGCTTACCCTTGTTTTTGAGCTTTTTAAACGCGTTGTTCAGTTTATCGGACAAGTTTTCAAATGCCATGCTCAGTCATCTCCTTTCAACAATTCTTCTATCTGATCCAGCTGCGGCAGGATGGCGCTGCAGCCTTCGGTCTGTTTGATTTCATGAATCAGGGCGCGGACAGCGCCGCTGCGTTCGCGGCGTCTGCGGTAGGCGTCCATCAGTCCTAATTTGCTTTCATATTCCAGCAGCTTCTTTTCGGCGCGGCTGAGCGAGTCGCGTACGCCCTGGCGGCTGATCCCGAGAAGTTCGGCGACCTCGGAAAGCGAAAGATCTTCGTTGACGCACAGCTCGACGACCTGCTGCTGAGAGGTCTTGAGCAGCTCGCCGTAAAAGTCGTAGAGCAGTGAGATATCGGTCTTGCTGTTCATGCGACGGTTTCATCCTCTCTGTAAAGTAAATAACTTTACACCTGTGCCATTATAGCAAAACCGCCCGGCTTTGTCAAGCCGTTTACTTGTTTTGCCTGATTTTGCTCAAACATACAAAATAACATTGACATTTTTTATTCATTTTGTTAAACTTTCAGTGTCGGCAGCAAAAGCATGCCGGACGATATGTTTTTTGAAAAGGAGAATATGATGAAAAGAACGATAGCTTTAGTTTTGACTTTATGCCTGATCCTTTCGGTCGCCGCTCTGGCGGGCTGCGGCAAACAGCCGACGATCGTCAACGCCAACTCGAACACTGACTCCAACGTCGTCTCCGACACCGACGCTACTCAGGCTGATGCTCCTGTCGCTTCGGTCGGCGCGCTGCCGCTGACTTCCTTTACCGCCTCCGCGGGCGGGTATGACCTGACCTTTGAGCCGATCGACCTCGGCGGTCTTGCCGGCGGCGAAAGCACCTATGATTTCACGGGCGACTATTATGACGGCAAGTATTACCTGTCCGACAAAGGCTCCAAAAAGACTTATGTCTACGCGATCGACGGCACCTCCGCGACACAGGAGGCAGCCTATGACGACGGCGTCGGCTTTGAAAAGATCACCGTCAATCATAACGGCGATATCCTGCTCAGTCAGGGTATTTTCGAGGCATATGAGCTTCTTGACGACGGCACCTTCACCGAGCTGCCCTTCAGGCATGATCTGGAATGCTCCAAGCTGGAGGATTTTGCCGTGATCACGTGGGTCAACGCCGATCCTACCGTTATCCATGACGGCGTAGAAGGCGAATGGGTGTTCAAGAACATCAACGACGATGAGAACCGCGAGGGCAAGCTCTCTATGGTATTCGACTGTGAGATCGCGGGCGAGCGCGTTCTGATCGGCGGCACCTATATGGAAAACGGCGAGGACGATTACCGCATCGGCGTTTTTGATTACGACGGCAACGAGCTGGCGATGACCGACCCGGATGATTCGATCGGCTCCAGCGCTCTCAACGAGACAAAAAACGGCATCATCTCCGCGAACGTCGGCACGATCTATCTGCATGACAGCGACTGCAGGCCGCTGGGCAGGATCGACGACTTAAAGACGAAGGCGGGCTTTGACAGCAATACCGTATCTACCTTCTGGGTAAAGGATTTCGCGGTAGGCGACGACGGCGAGATTTATATGCTGGTATATGTGTCCAAGGCTGACGATACCAAAGAGGCGCTGCTGTACAGAGTGACCGGATTCTAAAATTCGGAACGGAATAGCATAACAAACAAGAGGCTGACCGCGCGGTCAGCCTCTTTGAGTATGAGAATTATTCTTCTGCTTCGGTGGAACAGGCGGTTTCGTCCGGCTTCAGCTCTACGCTGATCAGACCGGTGGAATCGATCGTTTCCCAGTTGTCGGCGTCCTTGATCCCGAAAGATACCTTGACGCTGTCGATCTCGTCGATGCCGTATTCCATCATATCAAGCGTGTAGAAGGTAACGACGTCTGCGGCGTATTTGTCGGGGAGGATCGTACAGTTCATCGCTGAGGTCATTTCACAGCCGTTGACGAGGACGTCGTCGGTGCGGATGGCAATGATATTATCGGTGCCGTTGTACAGATACACCAGCAGCTCCGCGCCGTCCGAGTAGGCGCGGTCGGTGTTGACGCCCTTTAACACGATCTTGATATCGTTGTCGTCGTAAGCGATCTGTCCGCTGTCGTCGCAGGCGGGCTGTGCATCCTGATCCGCGGATGTGGTCACGGTGATCAGATCGGTCGTGCTGACAGGCTCATAGGTCTTTGCTTCGACGATCCGCAGAACGAATCCGATCTTTTGCAGAGAAGTGATCTGCGAGATCGCGAGATTGAAGTACGGCAGGGTCAGCGTACCGGCCGCGGTCTTGCCCTCGGGGACTTCGATGTTCATCTCGGGGCTTATCATGTAGTTGTTGACGACCGCGTAGGGCGACTGGATGATGACGCCCTTGCTGCAGGTGCTTTCGACGCTGAATTTCAGCCCGGGTCCCGAGATCGCCGCATAGTCGATCCCGGTGAGCGTGATCTTCAGATCCTTATCTTCATAGACGACCTGTTCCTCTGCGGTCGGAGTCTTGTCAAATGAGGCGATGAAGCTCTTGAGGCTGACGTCGCTTTCATCGGGAGTGGCTGCCTGCGTTTCCCGGATCGGAACGGTTTCGCTCGCCGATTCGGTAACCGTTTGTGTATTGTCCTTGTCGCACGCGCAGACCGACAAGGCAGCCAGAGCGCACAGCATCAGACAGATGATTTTTTTCATTATAATGTTCTCCTTCATGTGAACAGAAGCGAAATGCAGAAATAATCCACCGCTTATTATACTATATTTAATTCGAAAAAGTCAATAATATGATTACAACGCAGCCCTTTTTCAAAAAAAATACTGATAATTTTATATTTTATAAATAATTCATAGAATTTTTTGAAAAATTATGGTTGATTTTCACAGAATTTTATGTTACAATATATTTACTCTAAATTGGATATGTATACCCTGTTTGATCGATTTTTTTACGACGGGGCAAGATACCTTTACTGATCAAGAGGCACTATGGAACAAATCATCAATATAGACCGTATGGAGCATGCCGCCGCGCTGTTCGGCAGCTTTGACTCCAATATCAAAATCATAGAAGACGAATTCGGCGTTCGCGTCCACGCGCGCGACAGCGAGCTGAAGATCTCCGGCGACGCAGAGGGCGTGCTCAAGGCGACGAAGGTCATCGACAGCCTGCTGAACCTGCTCAACCGCGGCGAACAGCTCAGCGAGCAGAACATCACCTATTGCATTTCGCTGGTGAACGAGGGCAGCGAGGAAAAGATCGAATCGCTCGCCTCCGACTGCGTATGCGTCACCAGCAAGGGCAAGCCCATCAAGCCCAAGACGATGGGGCAGAAGAAATACTGCTCCGCGATCGAGAACAACACGATCACGATCGCCGTCGGTCCTGCGGGTACCGGCAAGACCTATCTGGCGGTAGCAATGGCGGTGACCGCCTTCCGCAGTAAAGAGGTCAACCGCATCATTCTCACACGCCCTGCTGTGGAGGCAGGGGAGAAGCTGGGCTTTCTCCCGGGCGATCTGCAGAGCAAGGTTGACCCGTATTTAAGACCGCTGTACGACGCGCTCTTCGATATGCTGGGCGCGGAAACATATCAGAAATATCTGGAAAGAGGCAACATCGAGGTCGCGCCGCTGGCGTACATGCGCGGGCGTACTCTCGACGACAGCTTTATCATCCTCGACGAGGCGCAGAACACCACCTCCGAGCAGATGAAGATGTTCCTCACCCGACTGGGCAACAACAGTAAAATGGTCATCACCGGCGATATCACCCAGATCGACCTGCCCAACGGCGCGAGATCCGGCTTGAAGGAAGCCGTGAAGATCCTCAAAGGGATCAAGGGGATCGAGCGAATGACCTTTTCGGACAAGGACGTCGTCCGTCACCGTCTGGTGCAGGATATCATCCGCGCCTATGAGAAGGCTCAGGAGAGAAACAAAGGATAATCGCTCCAAAGCTGTCTGTATCAACAGTTTGCCAATCAATAATCAGATATATACAGGAAGCAGAAAGACAGTCGGATATAGTTTGGGCGGGATCTCGGATCGATTGCCGAGTGACAGCGAAGAACCGTCACTGCTCCGTATTCTGACGAACTATTTTCTTATCCCGGCGCAAGGGGCGCTGCGGGTAAGCGGTAAAAGAGAGTAGGGATTATCATGATGATGATGGCAATGGCAAACGATAAGGTCAAAGTGATCATTACAGACAGCCAGAAGAAGGTTCGTATCCCCACGGGGCTGCGGATGCTTGTTCGGCGTGCGTGTATCGCGACCCTCAGGGAAGAGGATTTCAAGGGAAACGCCGAGGTGAACGTCACCTTTGTCGACGATGAAAAGATCCGCAGCCTGAACAACGAATTCAGAAATATCGATTCCGCTACCGATGTGCTGTCCTTCCCGATGGGCGAGGACGGCGTGTATGACACCAATCCCGACACCGGCGCCAAGATCCTCGGCGACGTTGTGATCTCGCTGGAGAGAGCGGTCAAACAGGCGGAGGACTTCGGTCACAGCATGGAGCGCGAGGTGTGTTACCTGACGGTACACAGCATGCTCCACCTGCTGGGCTACGATCATATGGAGCCGCGGGAAAAGGCGATCATGCGGATGAAGGAAGAGACCGTCATGACGCGGATCGGACTGGAAAGAAGGATATAAACGATACGGGCGCACGCTGAACAGCATGCGCTCTTTACATTTGCGGGATATTTGGTATAATAATGTTTGAAATCGATAATGCGAAAACGTTTTTCAACCCTCAGTCTGCTTCGCAGACAGCTCCCTTAGAAAAGGGAGCCTATTTCAAAAAAAGGAAAAAAGAAAATGAACAACAATCAAAAATCCGTATTTGTGACCATCGTCGGCGTGCCGAACGTCGGCAAAAGCTCCATATTGAACCGACTGTTAGGGAGAAAGATCGCGATCGTCAGCTCCAAGCCGCAGACGACCCGCACCCGCATCACGGGCATCCTGACCGACGGCGACAAACAGCTGGTGTTCATCGATACGCCGGGTCTTTTGAAGCCGCGCAACGAGCTGGGCGAGTACATGGTCAAGGCGATTAACGAGAGCGTGCCGAATGGCGACGTCGCCGTGCTGGTCGTCGAGGCGGCGGGCGGCGTGCGCAAGGGCGAGCTGAGCCTGATCGAAAAGCTGAAGAAGTCGGACATGCCCGCGATCCTCGCGATCAACAAGATCGACACGCTGAAAAATAAAAAGGAAGAGCTGATGGAGGCGATCCTCTGCTACAGCGAGCTGTATAACTTCGACGCGGTGGTGCCGATCTCCGCCGAGACGGGGGAGGGATTCGAGGCGCTGCTGGAGGAGCTGAAAAAGCACTGCGTCGAGGGCGGTCACTTTTTTGACGACGACGCGGTCACCGACCAGCCGGAGAAGGTCATCGTGTCCGAGATCATCCGCGAGAAGATACTTAGACTGTGCGACAAGGAGATCCCCCACGGCACGGCTGTGGTGATCGAGAGCCTCAAGGAGCGCGGGGACGGCGATATCATGGATATCGAGGCGACCATCTACTGCGAGCGCGACTCGCACAAGGGCATCATCATCGGCAAGAAGGGCGCGATGCTCAAGAAGATCTCGACCTACGCGCGGCAGGATATCGAGCGGTTTTTCGGCTGTAAGGTCAATTTGCAGACGTGGGTCAAGGTCAAGGAGGACTGGCGCAACAGACGGGCGCTGCTCTCTAACTTCGGCTATGATAAGAAGAATTTTGATTGATGATATTTCAGAAAAGGAATGCTCCTGATTTTTGAGGTTCTCACGGTCGCGGCACACACGTGTTCGCTCCCTCGGAATGACAGAAATATCAAACCCCCGATCCGCGGATCGGGGGTCAACTGTTTTATATCGGTTTTTGTTAAATTAAAATATTATTACGGAATTTTCAGCGGCGCTGAAAGAATCCTGCAGCGCCGCGCGATATACTTATCCGAAAAGCATTTGTCAGAATCATTCATTGCTTTCCGCTTGGGCGACCTTCATCATGATCGCACATTCGATGCGCTTTTTGAACAGCTCGCAGCCGTACCGGTAGACGCCGGTCACGGAGCCGGTCGCGTGGTAGGCGTTTGCGGCGCAGCCGCCGGAGCAATACAGCTTTGCCCAGCAGTCTTGGCAGTCGGGGCGGGCATAGGCGTTGCACAGCTTGAATTCATCCTGCACGGCGGTGTTGGTGACGCCGTCGTACACGTTGCCCAGCAGGTAGTCGGGGTTGCCGACGAACTGGTGGCACGGATAAAGATCGCCCCACGGGGTGACAGCCATGTATTCGGTGCCCGAGCCGCAGCCGGAGATGCGCTTGTAGATGCACGGGCCGGCGTTCAGGTCGAGCATATAGTGGTAGAAGGTGATGGGCTTGCCCTCTTTTTCTCTGCGGAGCATGTCCTTCGCGAGCAGCTCGTACTGTTCAAACAGGACGGGAAGGTCGTCGTAGGTCAGCGCGTACGGATCGTCGGGGGGACAGACCACCGGCTCCATCGACAGCTCCGTGAAGCCGAGATCAGCCATGTGGAAGATATCATTGGTGAAGTCGGTGTTGTTGTGCGTGAAGGTGCCGCGGATGTAGTAGCCTTTGCTGCCGCGGCGTTCGACAAAGTGCTGAAACTTCGGCACGATGATATCATAGCTGCCGCCGCCGCTGACGGTCTTGCGCAGGCGGTCGTGGACTTCTTTTCTGCCGTCGAGGCTGAGCACGACGTTATGACATTCTTTGTTAGCAAAGTCGATGACCTCGTCGTCGAGCAGCACGCCGTTGGTCGTCAGTGTGAAGCGGAAGTTTTTGCCCTTTTCCTTTTCGATGCTTCTGCAATAGGCGACGATCTCTTTGACGACGTCAAAGTTCATCAGCGGCTCGCCGCCGAAGAAATCGACCTCGAGGTTCTTTCGCGAGCCGGAGTGTTCGATCAGAAAGTCGATCGCCTGTTTCGCGACCGCAAAGCTCATCAGCGCCCTGTCGCCGTGGTACTTTCCCTGACTGGCAAAGCAGTACTCGCAGTTGAGGTTGCAGGTGTGCGCGACGTGCAGGCAGAGCGCTTTGATCACGGTATTGCGCGCTTTGAAGTCAAAGGCGAGGTCGGCGTATTCGTCGGGTGCGAAGAGCTTTCCCTCACTTTTGAGCTGTTCGATATCGTCGAGGCAATCGCGGATCTCAGCCTCGGTGATATCACTGTCGGCGCGGTATTTTTCGAGCATCGCGGAAATGATGCTGTCCGCATCGTGATCCTCGTACAAGCCGATCACGTCGTAGGCGAGATCGTCCACGACATGGACGCTGCCGCTGAAAACGTCAAGGACGATGTTATAGCCGTTGAGTTGGTAACGATGTATCATAGGTTCCTCCGGGAAAATCGGTTTAGAAAAGGGGCTCTTGGAGTCTCGCATAAAAAAGCATAAGGAAAGCCGTCAGACCTTGTCGGTATAACGGCTGAAATCTCCTTATTGTGTTCAGACGGAATAATTACTTTTTGCCGACGCACTTCTCGCACTGCTGATTAGCAACGCCGCAGGAGGTCTTGCACGCGGACTGGCAGGAGGTCTGGCATTCGCCGCAGCCGCCGGTCTGAACGCTGGTTTTCAGGTCGCGCGTCTCGATGGTCTTGATTCTTTTCATGATAAGTCAACTCCTTGATTGATTTGAAAATATTTTAACACGCAAGGATAGCTTTGTCAACTGATTATTGAAACTAACGGAAAGGATGAGCCGTCGCTTTGTATCTCGTTTCCCGCGGCTTCCCATTCTTTGAGCTGTGACAGGACGCCGCGGTCGATCTCTTCGCCCGGAACGATCAGCGGAACGCCCGGCGGATAGACGCGGATATATTCGCGCGAGATTTTGCCCTCAGCGTTATAGATATCGTGCATCTCGCCGTCTTTTCTCAATGCTTCGGCGATGGAATATCGTTTTTGGGGCGGGGAAGTCAGAGCAAAGCCGATCGGATATTTTGCCTCTTTGCATTGACTGTCGATCTCAGCCAGAGCGCTCAAAAGGCGGTCAAAGCCCTCGTCCGTATCACAGACGGAGGTCATGGCGAGCGCATAGCCGCCGAGCGACGTTTCCAATTCAATCCGATAGTCCGAACGCAGCAGCTCCATAAGCTCTTTGCCGGTCATAAAGCCGCCGCAGAAGATGCACAGCTTTCCGATATCAAAGTCGAAGATCCGATCGGAATCGACGAGCCTGTCATAGGAAACGGAGAGATGACGCAGTGAGCGGGCTTTTTCGTAAAACCTTGTCAGACGTTGGATATATGCGTCGAACGCGCGCTCGCTGTTTTTGAGGAATTCAAGACAGCGGTCAACGGACGCGAGCAGAACGTAGGACGGACTGCTCGTTTCGAAAACGGACAGCTGACGCTGCACCTCTTTTGTCAGTGCTTCGTCGCTGAGCAGGAGAAGCGCGGTCTGGGTCATGGCGGGCAGGGTCTTGTGGAGGCTTGTCACAGCCGCGTCCGCGCCGCATTGCACAGCGTTTTTCGGAAAGCTGTCGGAAAAAGGGAAGTGCGCGCCGTGCGCCTCGTCGACAAACAGACGCGCGCCGTATCGGTGACAGATCTCCGAAATGCTCCTGATATCCGACACAACGCCCTCATAGGTGGGAGAGGTGACGACGACGAGCGAGATCGCGGGATCGGCTTTCAGCTTCTGTTCGACCGCTTCGGGCGATACGGAAGCGAAGATCCCCAAGCCGTCGATGACGCCGGGAACAATGTATGCGACGTCAAGATCGCACAGCTCGGCGGCGTGATAAACGGAGAGATGGCTGTTGCGGGCGATCAGTACGCGGTCGCCGTTTTTCGTCATCGCGCGCACCGCCGCGAGGACGCCTGCGGTCGAGCCGTTGATGAGCGCAAAAGCATGACGCGCGCCGAACAGCTCCGCCGCTGTTTTTTGCAGATCATCAAGGCAACCGTCGGGGTGATGCAGATTGTCAAAGCCGCCGATCTCCGTAATATCGATATCAAGCGGAAGGCCGTCTGTCTTTATTCTTTTATGTCCCGGCATGTGGAATGGGTAAATATCGCTTTTTGAATAATCCTTTAGCTTTTTATACAGCATAAATTGTTCTCCAATATCATTTAGTTAAGGAAGGCTCCTTAACTAAATGATATTGACTGTTAGTTTTTTGTTGTTCGATCGGCATTACTGAGCATCAGCTTGATGCGGTTTTCCTGATTGATCGCGGTGGCGCCGGGGTCGTAGTCGATGGCGACGATGTTGACGCCGGGGTTACGCTCCTTGATCGGCTTCATCATACCCTTGCCCGCGATGTGGTTGGGCAGACAGCCGAAGGGCTGGGTGCAGATGATGTTGTTCACGCCCTCGCTGACCAACTCGAGCATCTCCGCCGTCAGCAGCCATCCCTCGCCCATCTTCGCGCCCTGACTGATATAGCCTCTGACGCGCCGCTGTGTTTCGTCAAAGTCCGCCATCGGCATGAAGTTCGGGTAATGCTCCTGCATCATCCTGCGGATATAGCGCTGTTTATTCAGGAGGAAACGGTACAGGAATCTGGAGCCGAAGGCTTTGAACGGGCGGATGCGGTACAGGTCGTAGTCGACCAGTCCGTTGTACACGCAGTACAGACAGAAGTCGACAAAGCCCGGCACGACCGGCTCGACGTCCTCCTTGAGCAGGAACTGCTCGAGGTTGTTGTTGCCTAAAGGGGAGAATTTGACGTAGATCTCTCCGACGATACCGACCTTGACCTTGTCGCGGGGCGTATCGCCGAGGATCTTATTGAAGTCGTCCGCGATCAGGCGGTAATTCTCCTTGACGTGCTTGTAGCGCATGGAGGAGGCGTGGGCGCTTTCGTCAAGCAGACGGTTGACCCACTTTTTGACGGTGCGGTCGGTCTCGCCCTTGATCTTTTCATAGGGGCGGCACTGGTTCGCCATCAGCATCATCAAATCGCCGTAAAAGGCGCAGTACAGCATGCGGTACAGCATCGGAAGCGTGATGGTAAAGCCCGGGTGCTTTTCGAGCATATTGAAGTTGAGCGAGATGACGGGGATATGACCGTAGCCCGCTTTTTTCAGCGCCTTGCGCAGTAAGTAGATATAGTTGGAGGCGCGGCAGCCGCCGCCTGTCTGGGTGATCAGCAGGGCGACCTTGTCTTTGTCGTAGCGGCCGGATTCGACCGCGTTGATCAGCTGCCCGATGACCAGCAGGGCGGGGTAGCAGGTGTCGTTATGGACGTAACGCAAGCCCGATTCCTTGATATTGCCGTCGACCTCCTCGAGAAAATCGACCTTATAGCCGTAGCGTACGAGTACGTTGGAGATCAGCTTGAAGTGAATGGGCAGCATCGTCGGGACGAGGATGGTATAATCGCGCCGCATTTCCTTGGTGAATTTCACATATTCCGCTTTTGCGACAGCCATGTTACCGCCCCCTTTCTTCGAGCGCGCCGATCAGACTGCGCAGTCTGATCCTGACGGCGCCGAGGTTGGTGATCTCGTCGATTTTGATCTGGGTATAGAGCTTATTGCCGCGTTCGAGGATCGCGCGAACCTCGTCGGTGGTGACCGCGTCGACGCCGCAGCCGAAGGATACCAGCTGAACGAGCTGGATATCGTCGTTTTCACAGGCGACCTTTGCCGCCGCGTACAGTCGGCTGTGGTAAGTCCACTGGTTGAGCACGCCTAAGACGGGCGGCTGACTGTCGGCGGTGACGCTGTCCTCGCTGACGACGACAAAGCCTAAGGAGGTCGCCAGCTTATCGATGCCGTGACAGATCTCGGGATCGATGTGGTAGGGTCTGCCGGCGAGGATCATGATGCGCCTGCCCTGTTCGCGCGCAAATCTGACGGCGCGCGCGCCTTCGTCGTACACGCGCTGCATATACGCTCTGTATTCGGCGACGCCGGCTTTGACCGCGCGGGTGACGTCCGCCTTTCTGATATCGTCAAAATGCTTGGACAGTATTAGTGTCAGCTCGCGGGCAAGCTCCTTTTCGTTGTTGATATTGAGGTAGGGACAGAGGAACTTGGTCGCCTGCAGCGAATCCATATTGCCCTGCAGCAGCTCGGAATAGTAGGCGACGACGGGACAGTTGTAGCAATTGTCGCCCTTATCCTCGTTGATATTATAGGTCAGGCAGGGGTAGAAGATCGCGTCCACGCCCTGCTCGAGCAGAGTCTCGATATGACCGTGCATGAGCTTTGCCGGATAGCACACGGTGTCGGAGGGTATGGAGAACTGACCCTTCTGATACAGCTTGCGGGTGGAAAAGCCCGAGCAGACGACCTCAAAGCCGAGGCTCGAGAAGATCGTATGCCACAGCGGATAAAGCTCGTACATGCCTAAGGCAAGCGGCAGACCGATCTTCAGCCTCCCTTTGTTTGTGTCATTCCGAGGAGTCGACAAAGTCGACGACGTGGGAATCCCCTTGTCGGAACTACCGTTTTCAGAAAAAGGCTGCTCCTCCTTGCGGGATTGGACGCGCGCATCTTTTTCACCATAGCTTTCTATCTGTCTGCGCTTAAATTCATAAAGGTTCGGGAGCTTTTCATCGTCGCTGAGGCGGATGCCCGCGCCTTTCTCGCACTGGTTGCCGGAGATCAGGCGCTCCTTGTCGTTGAAGATGTTGATCGTCAGGCGGCAGTTGTTGGTGCAGCCCTTGCAGACGGTGGATCTGCTCTCGTGCTTGAGGTTCTTTACCTCGTCCTCCGTGAGGATACCCGACTGCTTGGGACAATGCTCCTTGGCGTAGAGCGCCGCGCCGAACGCGCCCATCAAGCCCGCGATGTTGGGACGGACGACCTCTCTGCCGATCTCTTTCTCAAAGCAGCGCAGTACCGCGTCGTTCATGAAGGTGCCGCCCTGTACGACGATCCGCTGACCCAGCTCGTCGGGCGAGGTGGCGCGGATGACCTTGTAGATCGCGTTTTTGACGACCGACAGGGACAGTCCGGCGGAAATATCCTGCACGGACGCGCCGTCCTTCTGCGCCTGCTTGACGGAGGAGTTCATGAACACCGTGCAGCGGGTGCCCAGGTCGACCGGCGCCATGGAAAAGAGTCCCTGACGGGCAAATTCCTCGACGGTATAGCCCATCGACTTTGAAAAGGTCTCGATGAATGAGCCGCAGCCCGAGGAGCAAGCCTCGTTGAGCATGATGCTGTCGATAGAGTTGTTGCGGATCTTGAAGCACTTGATGTCCTGCCCGCCGATATCGAGGATGAAATCGACGTCCTTGTCAAAGTACTTGGCGGCGGTGTAATGCGCCATGGTCTCTACCAGACCGAAATCGATATGAAAGGCTTTTTTGATCAGCTCCTCGCCGTAGCCGGTAACGGCACAGCCCTTGATCTTCAGCCGATCGCCGAATTCTTTGTAGATCTTCATGAGCTGATCGCGCACGATGGAGACGGGATTGCCTTGATTGGAGCTGTAATACGTATAGATGATGTCGCAGTCCTCGGTGATGACCGCGAGCTTTGTGGTGGTGGAGCCGCAGTCGACGCCGATGTATACGCCGCCTTTATAGGAGCCTGCGTATTCGGTGTTGACGCTGTTCTGCGTATGGCGGCGGATGAACGCCTGATATTCGTTTTTATCTTTGAAGAGCGGGGGAAGGGTCGAGATCCGCTCTTTGTGCTTCATACTGTTTTTGAGCCTCCTGACAAGCTCCTCATAGCCCATCAGCTCGCCGTCCTCGGAGTACAGCGCCGCGCCGATCGCGACGGCGTACAGCCCGTATGCGGGAAAGACCGCGTTCTCTTCGCTGAGCTTGAGCGTATGCACAAAGCGCTCTCTGAGCCCCTTGCAGTAGTAGAGGGGACCGCCGAGGAACATGACCTTGCCTTCGATCTTTCGTCCCTGCGCCAGACCGCCGACCGTCTGGTTGACGACCGCCTGATAGATAGAGGCGGCGATATCGGCTTTGGTCGCGCCCTGATTGATCAGCGGCTGGATATCCGTTTTCGCAAATACGCCGCAGCGCGAGGCGATCGGGTAGAGCTGACGATGGGTCAGGCTGAGTTCATCCATCTCGGTGTTGCTCAGGTTCAGGAGGGTCGCCATCTGGTCGATGAACGCGCCGGTACCGCCCGCGCAGGAGCCGTTCATGCGCTCGTCGAGACCGCCGGTGAAGAAAATGATCTTCGCGTCCTCGCCGCCCAGCTCGATGACCGCGTCGGTGTCGGGCTCCATGCAGCGCACACATTCGGCGGTGGAGTAGACCTCCTGTACGAAGGAAAGACGCGCGGCGTTCGCCATGCCTAAGCCCGCGGAGCCGGAGACCGCGACCGTAAAGCTGCGTCCGTCCAGCAGCTCCCTGATCGCCTCGATCATCTCGAGCGTCTTTTGACGCACCTGAGAGAAATGGCGCTCGTAGCGGCTGTAGATCAGCTCGCCGTCGTCGATCAGCGCGAGCTTGGCGGTGGTGGAGCCGATATCGATACCCAGCAGAAGGTTGTTTTCTGTTCTGTTTTTCGGATCGTTTATCTTCATAGCGTCCTCAGTTTATAATCGCAATCGGTTGAAAGCGATCATGTGACAAATTGAAATAACTGTTTTTCGACAAAAACAGACATACCCAAATTATTTTACCATCTTTTCGAACAATTGCAACAGATGACGGGAAAATTCATTGCCATGAATCCGTGTGCAACAGCCGAAAAAACTGTACATTTTTTCTATGAGTCTTGCTATTTCGGCTGTAATGTATTATGATATGGGTGTCAGAAAACAGAACATGGATCAAGACGACATGAAGGAGAATGTAAAATGAAAAGAATAATCGCTTTACTGTTCGTTTGTATTTTTGCTGTGACGGCGCTGACCGCCTGCAGTATCTTTCCGCGCATACCCTCTCAGCGTCCTACCGAGCCGGCGGTTACGACGCCTACCGCCGCGGCAGTGACCGAGGCTCCCGTTCAGACCGAAGCGCCTGCGCCTACCGCAGCTCCCATCGGCACGCTCGACAGCTATGTCAAGACCGCGAAAAAAGCGTCTTTCACCTTTGAGGGCGGCAACACCAAGACCTATCAGATCCCCGAGATCCTGCTCGACAGCGCCGACGCGGCTGCCGCAAACAGCGAGATCATGGATCGTTTCGGCGATGACGTCAGGGAATATGACGAATACTCTCCCGTTTCCGCGCTGGACTATGAGGCATACCTGAACGACGAATATCTCAGCGTGATCATTACCGGTAAGTTTGACGGCGGCAACAGCTACGGTCTGTGCTATACCTTCAACGTCACAAACGGCAACGAGCTCAACAGCTCGACCCTCTGTTCTGCGACCGGACGCGACTACAATACCGCGCTGAGCAAGCTGAGCGAGAATCTGACCGCCGAATATGATGAGAAATACGCGTCCCTGCCCTCCAATGACGGCGAACGCAGCAAGACGCTGGACGACGCCAATATCAAGGCGGCAAAAATGTATCTGGACGGCTCGGGCAAGCTGATGGCGATGACGGACGTATATGCCGCAGTCGGCGGCGGTCACTGGGTCTACAGCATTCCCGCAGAATAATGCAAAGAAATATCACTTCGGACCGCAGTTTACCGCTGCGGTCTTTTCTGTACTGCAAAAAAGATAATAGTTTTATGCATAAATCATTGAAAATCTCTTTACTTCACCCGATTTTACTGGTATTATAGTAATATTAGATAACAATTATCAACATGACTGGGGGTTTTATCATGAGAATGACTAAGATAATCTGTACAATGGGCCCTGCCTGCGACGATATCGACACTCTTTGCAAGATGATCGACGCGGGTATGAACGTCGCCCGCTTCAATATGTCTCACGGTGAGTACGATGCGATGACCAAGCGCTTTGAGCTTGTCAAGAAGGCGATCGCGAAAAGCGGCAAGACGGTCGCGCTGCTGCTCGACACCAAGGGGCCCGAGATCCGTGTCGGTACCTTTGAGGACGGCGCGGTGGAGCTCGTTCCGGGTCAGGAATACCGCCTGTACGCGACCGACGGTCACGGAGACGGCGAGGGCGTGACCCTCTCGTATCCGAAGCTCATCGATATTTTCCGCCGCGATAATACCAGCATCGGCAGGGTGATCCTGTTCGACGACGGCAAGATCTCCGCGCGCGTGGAGGCGGTGGAAGAGGACAGCATCGTGACCCGCATCCTTACCGGCGGCAGGCTGTCTAACCGCAAGAGCATCAATATCCCCGGCTATACCATCAATATGCCGTATATCAGCCAGAGAGACCGTTCCGACATCGAATTCGGTCTGAAGATGGGCGTTAACGTGATCGCGGCTTCCTTCGTCCGTTCGGCGGACGACGTCATCAAGCTGCGCGACTATATCGACAGCTTAGGCTATGAGGACGTCGAGATCATCTCTAAGATCGAGAACCAGAGCGGCGTGGACGACATCGACCGCATCATCGAGGTCTCTAACGGTGTGATGGTCGCCCGCGGCGACATGGGCGTGGAGATCCCCTTTATCAAACTGCCCGAGATCCAGAAAATGATCATCCGCAAGTGCGTGCTGGCAGGCAAATATGTCATCACCGCGACTCAGATGCTCGACAGCATGACCACCAACATCCGTCCGACCCGTGCGGAGATCTCCGACGTCGCTAACGCCGTATACGACGGCACTTCCGCCGTTATGCTCTCCGGCGAAAGCGCGGCGGGCATGTATCCCGTCGAGTCCGTCGCGGCGCTGAACGATATCTGTACCGAAGCGGAGAAGCACGAGGACCTGATGCTCCTGCGCGGCGCTTCCGCGACCCAGACGGATATGTCGGCGTTCCGCGAGAATATCTGTGAGGCGGCGAAGACCGTCGCCGAAAACATCGGCGCGAAGGCGATCATTGCCGAAAGCAAGACCGGCGCAGTAGCAAGAGCGATGGCGCGCTGCCGCCCGAGATGCCCGATCATCGCGGTCGTGACCGGCGAGCAGGTATGCCGCAAGCTGTGTCTGAGCTGGGGCGTCGTGCCCGTGCTCGGCAAGGAGAAAAAGACCTCCGACGAGATCACATTGCAGGCGGTCGACAAGGCGCTGTCTACCGGCATCGTCGAGAAGGGCGACACCGTCGTGATCATCAGCTCCAACAAGACCGTGCCGACCTCCGGCACCGATACGCTGAATATCCGTATCGTATAATATTCACAATCAGCCGAATGCGGGGCACTGAAAGACGGTGTCCCGCTGCGGATTTTCAAAGGAGAACCTCTATGAAAAAAGGATTTACCGTACTTTGTATGTTACTGACGCTTTGTATCCTGAGCACAACCGTTGTTTTTGCCGAAAGCGTTCCCGCGGCGGAAACCGCCGCTGCGCTTGACGTATCCGATGCCGGCGAGGCTCCCGCAGGCGGCAGCTATACGCTTGTCGACGACGGCGAGCCGGTGCTCGAGGTCAGGCATGTCGAAGAACCGGGCATGACGGCGGCGCTGAATGATACGGCGACGGGTTATTATACCGCCGATTTTATGCTGCCCGAGACGAACTATCGGGTATATCTGACAGGATTGACGCAGGACAACGTCGAAGAGATCCGTCAGGCGATCGTCGACGCTTATACCGAGGGCGAGGATTTTGATTTGAAAAATCTCGGCTTCATCGACGCGGAAAAGACATGGAAGAACGACGGCGACGAAAATCTCTGCTGGGCGGCTTCGGCCTCCAACATCCTGACCTATACCGGCTGGGCGGCTCAGGCGGGCTTTGTCAGCACCGACGACGTCTTTGAAGCGTTCATCAGAGCGTTCAACGACGACGGCGGCAACGTGGAGTATGCGACCGGATGGTTCATCAACGGCGTCGCGGCGCCCGGCGGGGCTCAGCCCGCGGCGGGTACCGGCAGATATCTGCCGCATTACAATTATTCCGATATTGCCTATACCTATGACGTCTATCAGGAAGGCGCCGACGGTATGAAGACCGCTTATGATAAGCTCAGGAACGGTTACGGCGTTTCGCTGAGTACCGATATCTACGGAACCGGCGGTTATGAGGGCGGTCACGCCGTCACCTGCTGGGGCTTTGTGACCGATATCCGCTATCCGAAAACCTCCAAGCAGTTCTACAAAAACGTGTTTATCACGGATTCCGATTCCGATAAATACTGGGTACAGGGCGGCAAAGACCGCCGCGACGCGGACGACGTCATGAGCCTGTACGCGCTTGAGTCCGTGGAGCAGGAAGATATCGACACCTTTTTATTCCATATCACCGATCAGCAGAGCGCGCTGATATCGGAAGTGATCACGGTCGCTCCTTTCAGCGACGATATTCCGTATGAGACCTCAGACGAAGCGACGTTGAATACGCAGACGACGCCCGATATTACCATCGATCCGTTTATACTGACGGATGATCCCAATGACAACGAGAGTACCAAGACGGTGTTCGCTCCGGACGCGACGATCTATTATCGTCCCTCTATGATGAATGTTTCGGACGTGGATTATTACGGACCGCTGTATCTGAGCATCACGGTCACCGACGCGCAGGGCAATACGGTCTATTCGAAGAATTTCAGATACTCTGATAATACTACGATATCTCCTTCCACCGGTTCGGTGTTCACAAAGACGAGCATCACGCCGAAGCTCCCCGTCGGCGATTACACCATAACAGCCGTTTTCAATCAGGATCACAATGTACGCGAGGCGTATTATTTCAATAATACCAAGAGCATCAGCATTAAGGTCAGAGATCAATTCCTGATCGGCGATGCGGATAATGACGGCGATGTCACGATCATCGACGCGACGGTCATCCAGCGTATATTGGCAAAAATCGGCACGAATAATCCCGATAAAGCCAACCTGCGCGGCGACGTCAGCGAAAACGGCATTCTCGAGGTGATGGACGTTACCTTTATCCAGCGCTATCTGTCCGGCATCGCGATCGATTATCCCGTCGGCGAGTCCCGCTTTTACGAGTGATCCAACTTTCCCGCATAAACGGGAGGCTTGTGTACCGCTCTTACAGCACAACTTTTATCAAGTGGGAAAATTGAGTGAGTGATGAATGTTAGGAATGATTACACCCTGATCCGATCCCGCCGCAAGACGATCTCGCTCGAGATGCGCCCCGACGGCTCGCTCGTCGTGCGCGCTCCCGTTCGTACGACAAACCGCGAGGCGGATGAATTCGTCAAGAAGCACGAGAAGTGGATCGAAACACATCGAAAGAAGATGGAAGAGCGCCGCGTGCAGGCACAGAAGGTAAAGCAGCTGACCGACGGCGAGCTGAAAGCGCTCCTGCGGCTGGCAAAGAAGGTGATCCCCGAACGGGTCGCATACTACGCCGGGCGGATGGGTGCGCAGTACGGCAGGATCACCCTGCGCTGTCAGAAAACACGGTGGGGGAGCTGTTCTGCCAAAAAGAACCTCAATTTCAATATCCTGCTGATGCTCGCGCCCGTCGAGGCGCTTGACAGCGTCATCGTGCATGAGCTGTGTCATCTGTTTGAGATGAACCACGGCGAGCGGTTTTATCAGCGGGTCTACGCCGTGTACCCCGATTATGACCGATGGAATCGCTGGCTCAAGGAGCACGGTCCGGAGCTGCTGGCGAGAGCGGGACTGAGGAGCTAAGCAAACGCTGGTTAATTCTGTATTTGTATTCGCCGTCATTCTGAGGAGGGCAAAAAACCTTTCAATGAGAAAATTTTTTATAATCGCCCGACATCCCCATGTTATTGATATCGTTTGATGTGAGAGAAATGGCGATGCTCCTCTTTGTGGGATTGCCACAGCCTGCCGCTTCGCGGCACCTCCCTGATGGGAGGCTTCGGGCTTCGCAATGACACTGCTGATAATATAAAAAAGCACTTCCGACGAAAACGGAAGTGCTTTTTTTGAAGATATTTACTTTGTGTAGGTGATCGTAAAGCCGTCGGTGTAGTACCAGCTCAGGTGGTTGCCGCTCGCATCCATCGCGCGGGCGGTGTAGGTGTAGGCGGCGCCGTTCGTGACTTTGGTATCGACATAGGAGGTGTTCTTGGTATCGGTGAGCTTTGTCCAGCTGCCGTTTTTCTTGATGTAGATACGGTACTGTGACGCGCCCGAGACCGCGTTCCATTTGATGGACACGCCGCTTGAGGTGTTGGACAGCGTCAGCTTGGGGGCGGCGTAATACTTGATGCTCTTGCCGGCGCGGTAATCGCTTACATAGGCGGAGCCGTCCTCGGTGATGCAGCGCACGGTGTATTTATAATTGTGGTTGGAGCTGACGTCGGTATCGATGAAGGAGGTCTCTGCGGTATCGACCAGCCTCGTCCAGCCCTTGGAACCGTAGTAGAAGACGCGGTACTTCTTTGCACCGCCGACCTTGTCCCAGCTGATCTTCACGCCGTTCGCTTCGTTGGAAAGGCTGAACTTCGGCGCGCGGATGAACTGGATCTTGAAGCCGTCGGCGTAGTAATAGCTCAGGTGGTTGCCGCTCGCATCCATCGCGCGGATGGTGTAGGTGTAGTTGGTGCCGGAGGCGACGTCGGTATCGAGCGTGGAGGTGGAGGCGGTGTCGACGAGCTTTGTCCAGCCGTTTCTGCCCTTGTAATAGACGCGGTATTTGGATGCGCCGGACACGGCGTCCCAGCTGATCCTGACGCCGTCCTCGGCGTTGCTGAGCCTGAGCTTGGGCGCGGCGTAGTACTTGATGCTCTTGCCGGCGCGGTAGTCGCTCACGTAGGCGGAGCCGTCGGCGCTGATGCAGCGCACGGTATATTTATAATTATGGTTGGAGCTGACGTCGGTATCGATGAAGGAGGTCTCCGCCGTGTCGACGAGCTTTGTCCAGCCGCGGCTTCCGTAGTAGAACACGCGGTATTTTTCGGCGCCGCCGACCTTGTCCCAGCTGATCTTGACGCCGTTTGCAGCGTTGGACAGACTGAACGAGGGCGCCCGGATGAATCGGATCTGATAGCCGTTCTCGTTGTACCAGCTCAGAAGATTGCCGCTGTTGTCCAGCGTGCGGATGGTGTAGGTGTAGTGATATCCTGATTTGACGTCGGTATCGACAAAGGAGGTGGAGGCGGTGTCGGTCAGCTTTGTCCAGCCCTTGCTGCCTTTGTAGTAAACGCGGTATTTGGATGCGCCCGAAACAGCGCTCCAGCTGATCTTGACGCCGTCCTCGGCATTACTGAGCTTCAGAACGGGAGCGGCATAATAGGTCGCCGACTTGCCGTTGTGATCAAAGTCGCTGATAAAGCGCGAGGCGTCTCTGGACAGACAGCGCACGGTGTAGGTATAGCTTGAGCCGTTGGCGACATTTTTATCGACATATGAGGTCTCGGCGGTATCCTGCAGCCTGTCCCATGCACTGCCGTTTTTGCGGTATACACGGTAGAGAGAAGCGCCGGGAACGGGATCCCACTTGACTTTGATCCCATCCGCCGCAGTGGAGGCGGTCAGCTTGGGGGCGTCCAGCGTCGCCTGAACGACGCTTTCCTGATAGCTGAAGGCGTTATCCTTGATCTGATAGTTGTCGTCCGCGACGATCTTGCCGTTGGTATCCTCGACATATCTGACCTTGGAAGCGAAAGTATATGTACCCGCTTTCTCGATACAGAAGATCAGGGACAGCACCCTTTTCTCGGTCGTGAAGGAATAGCCGCTGACGCTGACGAAGTTCATCACATAGCCGGTGACGCCGGTGGTGCCGGGGGCGTCAAAGCGCTGGACGACGGACGCGTCGCCGGTAGTGGGCGCGATGCGGTTCATATGGGTCGCGATCTCGTCCTGTGTGTATCCGCTGAGTCCGCTGAAATCGATCGGAAGCTCCACCTGCGCCGTGGAAAGATTCTTGCCCGGATAGGTGAAAGCGATGCGGTATTCGATAAAATCGCCGACCTGCGCGCTATAGCTTTTGCCGCCGACGCGGATGACAGCGTTCTCTGCGGCTGAGGTCGTGACCGCGCCGATACAGCATACCGAAAGGATGAGCGCAAGAGTCAGGATGATGCTGACGATTCGTTTTTTCATAGTATTCCTCCTAAGATGCAGCATCCAAAACGGTTTTGGATGCTTCGTGCGAATTCGACATAATATCACATGATACATTCATTATATACGATTCATCGAATAAAAACAAGAAGATTGTGTGAACATTTTTTAAAAGCGTGACCGCCGGAGCGATCACGCTTTCATGATATCTTTTCATCTTGTTAATATTTGCTTAATAATCCTATGTTATACTGTTCAGCGGCATTTAATGAGCCGTCGTAGCTCGGGTTCGCGCTGTACCACGGCTGCGCTTCGTAGTAGGCGCGGATGGCGGGCGTGCGGAAAATATAACCGTGACGGGCGTAGATCTCATTGATCGCGTCCTGTGCGAAGCTGTCGGATACGGGAGAGCCGCTCATACCGCTCAGGCGGGACGCGATCTCGCTGTCCGTCAGATAACGCGCGGAGGATTCGGGGAAGAGGTATTCGCCGCTGACAACAGGTTCAGCGGTCGTTTCGCTCTCTGCTTCTGCGGCGGTTTCGTCGGGCGGTGCTGCCGCCTGCGTCGGCGCTTCGGTCGACGGCGGCAGGGTCGCGGCGGAGGTGGGCGTCGGCGCGGAGCCTACGGTAACGGCACAGGACGCTTCGACCTCGTTCTCGCTTTTACAGGTGATGGTCGCGACGCCCTCGCCGATCCCGGTCACGTACCCTTCGTCGTCGACTTGGGCGACGCTTTCGTCGCTGCTCTCCCAGCTCAGATCGGTTTTAGACGCGTCGGCAGGCGCGTAGGAGGCGGTGAGCTGGATCGTCTTGCCCGCTTCGATACGGGCGCTTTTGACGTCCAGCGTAATGACGTTGATCAGCTTATCGGATACGGTGACGGCACAGGTCGCCTGCTCGCCGTTTTCCAGCGAGGCGGTGACGGTCGCCGTACCCGCCGATTTGGCGCTGACCGTGCCTGCGTTGACGGTGACGACGGAATGGTCGCTGCTTTCCCAGTTGACCTTTACCGCGCTGCCCGCGCTCAGCTCAACGCTGTCGCCGACGATCATATTCAGCTCGGTTCGGTCAAGCGTGAGCGGCGCGCCGCAGGAAGTCAGCAGCAGGACGGCGGCGAGTAGGACGGATACCAGTATAAATGTTCGTTTCATGGGTCGACCTCCGTGAATGCGAAAAAGTTGTTGAATCCGGGTTTTATCAATCGTGCGGGTCACGAGTCCGAATCGTTTTGACGGTATGGCGCGCCTTTGGAAAAGGCTTCTCTCTCGGCGCACAGCTCGCGGTACAGCTCGTAAGAGGTGAAGCCGATATTGGTTTCGGTCTGAACGGCTTTCAAGGGAACGGTGATCTTGCTGCGGCGGAGCTGATCCAAAAACAGATGCAGCATCCCGCCCTGCAGACCGGCGATATACAGCATTTCTTCATCGAAATCCTCATGTTTCCTGACGCCCGCATCCTGTGTTAATCCCAGCAGATGACCGAGCGTAAAGCCGTATTCGGTTTTATCGACGCTGCGCGAGCCGATGTTCATTTTGCGGCACAGCATTTTCAGCTTTGCGTCTTTGCGGGGCTCGAGGTTGTAGATCAGTATTTCGCTCATTCCGACGCGTCCTTTCTCCGATAGCGATATCGCTGAGTTTTTCTGACACTATTTTAACATATTTCTCCTTTTATTGCAATTATGTAATTGCGTTGTTATCCGCTTGTTGTTGACTTTGTCGGATATTGTCAATATAATTATAATCAGATAACTATATACAAAACAGTCGCCGCGCAGCCTTTTCGCGGGCTGCGGCGATTTTAACCGATCGATGTTTACCTCAGCCTTTCGGGCTGACCTTGAAGGAAGGTGTTTGTTTGTATAAAAACAGTTTGCGGATCCTGTCCGCTTTACTGGCGATCCTGACCGTATTTTCCGTATTCTCCGTCGCTGTATCGGCAGCGGAAGCCGGGGAGGAAGAAACCGGACAGATTGTTGAAGCGGCTCAGGACGATAAAGCGGATATCGCAGAAGTCGGCGCTGCATATGAGGAAGAAGCTGAGACAGGACTGTCCGCTCCTGTCTTTACCGCTGCCGAATCCGGCAGCGACGGCGTCATCCTGAAGTGGGAGGCGGTCAGCGGCGTCAGCAATTACCGCGTCGATAAGTATTATGACGACGGCCGCGGCTGGCAGACGCTGAGCACGACGTCAAGGCTGACCTATACGGACACAGAAGTATCCGACGGCAACAGCTATCAGTACCGTTTGCTCGGACTCAACGGCGCCGGCAGCGTGATCACCTCCACCACGACAAAAACCGTGACCTATAACGCGCCTTTGCGCGTTACCGAGCTTGAAGTCGGCGACGGCGGCATCCGCGTACACTGGAACATGAGCCCCCGCTACAGCAAGGCTGCCGTATATCGCATGAACAGCGGCAAGTGGATCTGCATCACCACTACTGCCGACAGCTCGTATTTTGACAGAAATGTTTTTTCGGGCTCCACCTACCGTTATACGGTCAGAGGGCTGAACGGCAGCGGCGCTTTTATCAGCGACGATTATGATGAAAGCGGTATGAGCGTACAGTATCTCGCCACCCCGTCTTTGCGCGTTGAAAACGCTCCCGGCGGCGTCGACGTCAGCTGGGACAAGGTGGAGGGCGCCGCGTCATACCGTGTCTTTTACCGCAACAGCAAGGGCGACTGGGCGCGCCTTGCTACCACGACAGAGACGTCTTTTCTTGACGATGACGTGCGCTCGAATCACAGCTACACCTATACCGTGCGCTGTGTCTCTGCGGACGGCGAAGTCTATACCAGCTATTACGACAGAAACGGCAAGACGGTGAAATATATCGCCGCTCCCGTACTGAAGTCGGCTGACAGTGTGATCGACGGTATTCAGATCACCTGGGAGAAATCCGAAGGCGCCGCGCAGTACCGTGTATTTTATAAAAACAGATCCGGCGGCTGGTCGCGCATGGGCACGACGACCGGAACATCCTTTTTGGATAAAGACGTCCGTTCCGGCTCCACTTACACCTACACCGTGCGCTGTATGAACAGCGCGGGAGAGTATATCAGCGCCTTTTATCCGCAGGGCATCAACGGCACCTACGCGAGCGCTCCCGACTTTTCGGTGAGCAACGGTTCGGACGGCGTGGATATCGCATGGAAGGCGGTATCGGGCGCCGAGAAATACCGCGTCTATTACTACGGCAGCCGCGGCTGGACGAAGCTCGCCGATACCGCCGCGACTTCCTATACCGATACGGACGTAAGGACAGGCTCTACCTACACCTACACCGTGCGCTGTATCAGCGCGGACGGCAGCCGGTTCGCCAGCGGCTATCTGCCGGGCAGGAAGGTGAAGTATTACGCCGCTCCCGGGATCACCGCCGTCACCAACACCACGGACGGCGTGAAGATCACGTGGAACGCCGTCCCCGGCACCGAAAAATACAGGGTCTATTACTACGGCAGGAACGGCTGGACAAAAATGGCGGATACCGCTGACACGACCTATCTGGACAAGGCGGTCTCCTCCGGCGTGACCTACACCTATACCGTGCGCGGGATCAACGCCGCCGGCACCGAATTCAGGGGCTGGTTCAAGCCGGGCGTCAAGCATCAATATATATCCGCGCCTGTTTTCAGCCTGTCCCGCAGCGAAAAGACGATCACCGTCAGCTGGGACAAGGTCGAAGGCGCCGCGCTGTACCGCGTGTATACCCGAACCGAAAACGGCTGGCAGAAGATCAAGGATACTGTCGAGACGTCCTTTGAGGATACCTCCGTCGCCTCCGGCAATACCTATACCTATACCGTGCGCTGTCTGAACGCCGACGCTTCACAGTTCACTTCGGATTACCGCGCGGGAAAGAGCATGAAGATCGTCGAAATGCCCAGGATCAGCTCTGTGGAGAACACGACGCAGGGCGTGGAGATCCGCTGGCAAGCCTGTCAGGGCGCGGCGAAATACCGCGTCTATATCAAAGGCAGCGGCTGGACGAAGATCGGCGAAACGACCGAAAATAAATTTGTCCATACAACGGCGGAATCGGGCAAGGATTATACCTATACCGTACGCTGCATCAACGCCGCCGGCACCGAGTTTGAATCCGAATTCGACCGAACCGGCAAGTCGATCCATTATATCGCAGCGCCGAAGAATATCAAGGTCGAAAGCGAGAAAAACACGATCCGGATCAGCTGGACGCCTTCTGCGGGCGCCGAGAAATACAGGGTCTATTACTACGGCAGCAAGGGCTGGACGAAGCTGACCGAGACGACGGGCAGCTCCGTGATCGACGACGACGTCGCCTCCGGTTATACCTACCGCTACACCGTGCGCTGTATCACCGCAGACGGCAAGGCGTTCACCTCCGACTGCGAGACCCCCGGGGTATCCTACAAATTCACCCATGTCCCGACGCTGAAAACGCCGGATTACACCAAGAACGGCGTTGAGATCAAGTGGAACAAATCCCCCGGCGCCGAGAAGTACCGCGTATATTATTACGGCAGTAAGGGATGGACGAAGATGGCTGAGACGGCGGAGACCTCCTATGTGGATACGGACGTAGAGTCCAATCATACCTATCGCTACACCGTGCGCTGTATCACCGCAGACGGCAAGGCGTTCACCTCCGACTGTGATACGACCGGCGTAAAGATCTTTTATATCGCCGCTCCGAAGCTGGTGTCCTCCGACGCGGACTGGAGCAGTCTGACGTTCACATGGAACAAGCCTATGGGCGCTTCCCGATACCGCGTGTACAAGAAGGTCAGCGGCTCGTGGAAACGCCTGACGGATACGACCGCCAATACCTATACGGACAAGGACGTTGAGACCGGCGAGACCTATGTTTATACCGTCAGGGTCATCAACAAAGACGGTACGCAGTTCTGCAGCGGCTTTGATCCGGAGGGCTTTATCCTCAAGGCGGATGTGCAGGACGTCGACGTCGACGGATTCGTCTACTACGATCAGGGAGCTTACAATTATCCCTACGGCGACGATACCATCGCCTACTCCGGCTGCGGCCCGACCTGCTTTGCGATGGTCGCTTCGACCTTTACCGGCAAGGCGATCACGCCGATCGACGCGGTCAAATGGTGCGGCAACAATTATTATGTCGACGGCGTCGGCACCCGCTGGGATTACTTTGACGCCGCGTCCAAGAAATTCGGCATCAAGATGGAAAAGCAGCTCGGCAGATCGGAGATCAACACGGTCATCGCAGAGCTGAAAAAAGGCAAGTATGTCATCAGCGCCCAGAGCGCGGGACGCTTCACCCGCGGCGGACACTTCATCGTGCTGGCGGGCGTGACCTCCGGCGGCAAGATCATCGTCTATGATCCCAACGGCGGCAACCATTATGTCGGCACCGCCTTCGATCCCTCCGAGATCACCGCGGCGGGCACACAGTACTGGGTGTTCAGTAAGTAATAAATGCAATCATTCAAAAACTCCCTTTGTCTTTTCGACAGAGGGAGTTGTTTTATATCGTCATTTGATAGGGGTACCGCGCCATCGTAGGGGCGAGCATTGCTCGTCCGCAGAATGACGGGCGGTTCAGCTATCGAAAACGTCAGATAGGAGACAAATGCTGCTGTTATATCGCTTCGCGAATGTCGCTTAACGCGACACGGACGACCGATGGTCGTCCCTACGGAAGCGGGGATATGCTCTGCGTTTGGGCGTCACAACACACGTTTCGCGAGGAGGGGAGGCTGTTGTATTGAAGCGGCTGCCTCTGTCTCAGATCATGCGCTTTTGATAAACTCCCCGATCGCCTGTATCGAATGTTCGGCGGCGAGCAGACAGAACTGGCGGAAGTCGCTGTATTCATTTTGGTTGAAATCGTCCGAGATACTGCGCAGGATGGCGAATTTGACGCCGTTGCGGTAGCATACCGTACCGACCGCCGCGCCTTCCATTTCACAGGCGAGCGCCCCGAACATGTCGGCGATCCGCTGACGGCGCTCATGGGCGGAGACAAAGACGTCACCCGAAGCGATGCGTCCGCGGAACACTTGGATACCGTCGATGGTCTTGCACGCGGCGTACAGTTTATCGGCGGTCTCTTTGTCGGCGGGGAAGTAGGTGCGCTTTTCGTCGTTGAACTGTACCTGACCGAGCGGGTCGCCCATCTCGGTGCCGTCCATATCGTGCTGGACGCAGTCGTCCGACACCACGATGTCGCCGATGCGGACATCACCCGACAGAGAGCCTGCGATACCGCTGTTGATGATGACGTCGGGCGCGTACAGATCGATCATGATCTGGGTGCTCATGGCGGCGTTGACCTTGCCGATGCCGCATTCACAGCAGACGACTTCCTTGCCGCAGATCTCGCCCTTGTAATAGGTGATCTTGGCGACGGTCTTTTCCTTTTTGTTTTCCATCATTTTGACGATGCCCTCGACCTCGATCGCGAGAGCGCAGATAAAACCTAACATGATATACCTCCGGATTATTTAAATTAGGAATGAGGAATTAGGAATTAGGAATTAAGGGAAACGCTTCGCGTTTTGGATTTATAGTAAAGACAGACGTTTGGTTTCAATATACAAAACGGGTGCGGGCACAGCCCGCCGTCAATTCCTCATTCCTCATTATTCCAAGTTTCCCGTCAGCAGCATAGCGGCGCACAGGGCGGCGACGGGAGCCGTCTGGGCGCGCAGGATGCGATTGCCGAGGGTCGCGACTTCCACGCCGTTCGCAGACAAAAAGTCGATCTCCTCCTGCTCAAAGCCTCCCTCGGAGCCGGTGATCAGCGCGACGGACGAGAGCTTTCCGCCGATGATCTCGCGCAGTTTCCTGCCGCCGCACTCGTAGAAAACGATCGACTTGTCCGTATTTTTGACGGCTTCGGGGATATCGCGCAGGCTGATACAGGGGTTGACGCGCGGGATGAAGCCGCGGCGCGACTGTGAAGCGGCGTTGTCGGCGATCTTCTGCCATCGCGCAAGCTTTTTACTCATGCTTTTCTCGTCGGGGCGCGAGATACACCTTGCGCTGAGAAAGGGTGTGATCTCATACGCGCCCAGCTCGACCGCCTTCTGCACGACGTCGTCGATCTTGTCGCCCTTCATCAAAGCGACGTACAGGCTGACCCTGACGTCGGGCTCCTGCTCACATGCGGTAGAGCTGAGGACACGGACGGTCACCTCGGCACGCGTGCCGTCGCGGGTGATCTCTGTGATCTCACATTCATGCCGCCGACCGTCGGGGGTGCAGAGGGTCAGTTCCTCGCCGACCTTCATCCGCAGGGAACGGGAGATATGCGACGCGTCCTCGCCCGTGATCGTGTAGTATTCGGTTGTGATCGCGTCGTTTGCAAAAAACCAAGCCATGATGTTACCTTATTAATCGTCATTGCGAGGGCTTTAGCCCGTGGCAATCCCCCTGTTGTTAATACCGTTTGATGTGAGAGAAATGCACAGTCCCTGTTTGTGGGATTGCCACAGCCTGCTGCTTCGCAGCACCTTCGGCTTCGGGCTTCGCAATGACAGCTTTTTATTTGTAAACAAATTCTAACAAATTTCAGGAGGAATTGCAATAGGGGAGAGGAAGGATTATAATAATGAGGAATTAGGAATGAGGAATTAGGAATTAAGGGAAACGCTTCGCGTTTTGGATTTATAGTAAAGACAGACGTTTGGGTTCAATATACAATATGGGTGCGGGCGCAGCCCGCCATCAATTCCTCATGATGGATTTACAATACAAGTGCAACAGTAGAAAATAAATAGACTCATTAAGCAAACCCGAGTATAATGGAGTTACCACACAACATTATGCGAGGGGGAAAGCAAAATGAGTCATTACACTCATTTTACTACTGAAGAGC
>JAFRBD010000099.1 GCA_017405065.1 Ruminococcus sp.
TACTGTTATCAGACTGTATATCAATCAAAACGCGTCAGCGTTTCCCGAAATTCCTAATTGCTAATTGCTAATTCCTACTTCCTAATTCCTACTTCCTAATTCCTACTTCCTAATTCCTACTTCCTACTTCCTATTTCCTAATTCCTGCTTCCTATTTTCTTATTAAGTTTCATCCAGCAGGCAAACCGCCGTGGCGGAGATCCCCTCCAGCTTACCGGTAAAGCCTAAGCCTTCCTCGGTCGTCGCCTTTACGCTGACGGCGCTTTTCTTCAAGCCGCAGGCTACCGCGATATTTGCGCGCATTTCATCGATATACGGCATAAGCTTCGGTTCCTGCGCACAGATCGTGCAGTCGATGTTATGAGCCTTGAAGCCGTTTTCCTCGATCAGACCGACTACGTCCCAAAGCAGCTTGGTGCTTTCGATATCCTTGTATTTGGGATCGGTGTCGGGGAAATGCTTGCCGATATCGCCCAGCGCCGCCGCGCCCAGCAGCGCGTCCATCACGGCATGGAGCAAAACGTCCGCGTCGGAATGACCGTCCAGACCCATCTCATAAGGGATATCAACGCCGCCGAGGATCAGTTCTCTGCCTTTTTTGAAACGATGTACGTCATAACCGTGTCCGATTCTCATAGTTATCATCCTTTCTGAATGTCTCCCTTTCCTAAGGGAGGCGGCACAAAGTGCCGGAGGGTTGATACATCATATTGCAATTATCCAATCAATAGACAGCAAATCACAGTCTGCCTTACTGACAGTTCCTACAATCAAGGGCTGTCTTTATTTTCTCTTCGCAAGCAGCGCTTCCGCTATCGTGATATCGGCAGGCGTCGTCAGCTTGATATTCGCGTAATCACCCATCACCACGCGAACGCGCTCGCCGATCGCCTCGACCATCGAGCAGTCGTCGGTGACGTTCAGCCCTTTGTCGACCGCATTCGCCAGCGCACGCTTGTACAGCTCCTTTTCAAACACCTGAGGCGTCTGGACAGCCCACATGGTGGATCGATCGGGCGTGGAGAGGATATGACCGTCATCACCGACCACCTTCACGGTATCGATCACGGGCGTGCCGAGCGTAGCAGCGCCGCAGTCATAGGCGGCGCTGAGCACCTTTTCGATCTGTTCGGGCGTGATCAGTACGCGCGCGCCGTCGTGGATCACATAGTGCGTCGTGCGTTTGTCGGCGGCTCTGACGCCGTTTCTCACGCTCTCTACCCTTGTCGCGCCGCCCGCAGTCACCGAACTGACCTTTCTGAAAGAGAAAGCGATATGAGCGATATCGTCGATATCCTTTGAGCGCGCTGCCACAACGATCTCATCGATCATCGCACAGCTTTGAAACGCCTTGAGCGTATATTCGATCGCCGCGTGTCCGTTCAGCGGGATAAGCTGTTTTGAGAGCTTATACCCCATGCGGGTGCTGTCGCCCGCCGCGACGATGATCGCGGATGTATACCGACCGTCCATCTTATACCTGCTCCAAAGCCTTATCGAGATCCGCGATGATGTCCTCGGGATCCTCGATACCGACCGACAGACGCACCATATTCGGCGCGATGCCCGCGTCGATCAGCTGCTGATCGGAGAGCTGGCGGTGCGTGGTGGAAGCGGGATGCAGGACGCAGGTACGCGCGTCGGCGACATGGATCACGATTTTCGCGAGCTGCAGCCCCTCCATGAAGCGTACGGCGCCTTCCTTGCCGCCCTTGACGAATACGGAGATCACGCCGCAGGAGCCGTTGGGCATATACTTCTGCGCCTTTTCATAATACTTATTGGATCTGAGTCCCGGATAATCGACCTTCTCGATCTTATCATGACCCTCTAAGAATTCCGCGACCGCCTGCGCGTTGGAGCAGTGGCGCGCCATTCTCAGCGCGAGCGTATCCAGACCGAGATTGAGCAGAAAAGCGTTCTGCGGGGACTGCTGCGCGCCGTAATCGCGCATCAGGTGAGTACAGCATTTGACGATATACGCCGATCTGCCGAACTGCTCGGTATAAACGACGCCGTGATAGGTCTCGTCGGGCGTGGTGAGCATGGGATAATCGCCGCTTGTCCAGTCAAAGTTGCCGGAATCGACCACAACGCCGCCCAAAGCGACCGCGTGACCGTCCATGTACTTGGAGGTGGAATGGACGACGATATCCGCGCCCCATTCAAACGGACGGCAGTTGACGGGCGTCGCAAAGGTGTTGTCCACGATCAGCGCGACATGGTGCGCGTGAGCGACCTTTGCAAACATTTCGATATCGACAACGTCCAGCGACGGATTGGTGACCGTCTCGATGAACACCGCCTTGGTGTTCGGTCTGAACATCTTGTCCAGCTCCCCGGCGGCGATCTCGGGGCTGACAAAATCGAAGTCGATGCCCAGATCGCGCAGGGTCTTGTTGAACAGATTGAAGGTGCCGCCGTAGATCGCTGCGGACGCAATGACATGATCGCCCGCTTTGCAGATATTGGTAATGCTGATCAGAGAAGCCGCCTGACCGGACGCCGTCAGCATCGCGCCGACGCCTCCCTCTAAAGCGGCGATCTTCTTCGCAACGGTGTCAAGCGTCGGATTCGCCAGACGGGTGTAGAAGAAGCCCTCTGCCTCCAGGTCGAACAGCTTGCCCATGGTCTCGGCGCTGTCATACACAAAGGTCGTGCTCTGCACGATCGGGAGCACGCGGGGCTCGCCGTTCTTCGGCTCATAGCCGGCTTGTACGCATAAAGTATCGATTTTCATAAGTATCTACCTCCAAATAAATATGTGAAAACAATCATATGTTATGTATATCAGAACAGGCTCTTGATCCAGCCGGTCAGCGCGTCGGTGCCGAATACCGCCAGCGCGACCAAGCCGAGGAACAGCAGAGCGGTGATCACCTTGATGGTTGTCCGCAGAGCGGGATTCATCTTTTTGGCTTCTTCTTTCTGCGCTTTCAAGCGTTCGATCTCCGCCTTGATCTCATCCATATGCGGCTCGATATCGTTGTTGAGCGTCTCGATCGTGCCGAGCAGCTCGCTCGCCTTCGGCAAAGCGGAAAACGGAACGACAACGGAGATATTGGACAGCTTGACGTCGTAGCCGGTCACGATCTCGTTCGAAACGCCCTGCGGATAAACAGGCTCCTCCACATACGGGATCCCGGCGTCCTTGAGCATTCCGGTCAGCAGGGCGCGCTCGGTCCCGCCGGCGACACACAGGCGGACAGGCTCGTTGAAATCCTCAAGCTCTCTGAGCTTATGCTTGCAGCCGTCGAACGGCAGCGTATCGCCGAAGCACAGCTTTTTACAAACCTTGCAGTATTTCATATTCTTCCCTCCACGCGAACAACTATTCGTTCACATTAATATGAGAATTATACCATATTCTTTTATCCAATTCAATAAGAAAGGACAGAAAAGTTATCCTCCTCTGTCCTTTCTCATTATTCAAGCGAAAATCGGCTGGAGCTGTCTGCCTTCAAGCGCCGATTCCACTGTCTGAGGGATCAATTCGAAACGCGCCACCAGCGAGTTGGGCTTATTTTGCGGATCATCCTGTGAGAACGGAACAAAATAGACGTTCTTACGGTTGAGCAGCTTGCCGATGTTCTCGGCGGAAGCGCCCAAGGCGTCGTTGGTCGCCACGCACAGCACCACCGGAGCGCCGATGCGCAGCTGTGATTTGACCGCCATCGTCACCGGCGTATCGGTGATGCCCAAGGCGATCTTGGACAGCGTATTGCCGGTACAAGGCGCTACGATCAGCAGATCGCACATGTTGCGCGGGCCGATAGGCTCTGCACCGCTGACGGTATGGATCACGCTTTTGTTCGCGATATTCTCTATGCGGGACACGATCTCGCTCGCCTTTCCGAATCGGGTAGAAACCGTATAGGCGTTCTCCGACATGATCGGCAGGATGTCGTGATCCCGTTCCCTGAGTTTCGCCATCTCACTGATACTTTTATCCAAGGTGCAAAAGGAGCCTGTCATTGCAAAGCCCAGTTTCATCTTTTCCACCGTTTTCCTCCTTTATCCGGGAGTATGTTCCCGGGTCAGTATATTCATAATGGTATCTTTGATGATCGTTCCCGCGGTAAGAGGAGATGTTTTTCCGGGAAGGCCCTGCGCGCGGATACAGCTCAGATCCCTTTCCCGCACGCGGCTGAGGTCGAACCCGCCGGGCGCGGACGCCAGTTCGATCAGGAAAACGTCGTCGCGCATCCGGTCGACCGCGCTTTGCCCCATCACGAGCGCCGGTACCGTATTGATGATCACTCGATAATCAGCAAAATCGATATCCGGATAATCAACGGGAGCAAGACCGCTTTCCGCGATCAGCCGGCGGTCTGCCGCCTTCCTCGCCGCAGCGGTCACCCTCGCGCCCATCGTTTTCAGATAAGCCGAAAGGATTTTTCCGATCCTGCCGTATCCGGTCACTAAGATATCGGTTCCGCATACAGCTCCCTCGTATTCGTTTGCCAGCAGACCGACGGCGCCCTCGGCGGTCAGCTCCGCGTTCTTCAACGTAAAACTCTCCTCGGCGGAATAATCATAGACTGTTCCGACAGCGTACGCTCTGACCTGATCGGCAAACCCGGTAAAGACAGGTTTATCTGCTGTCAGTCCCATCAATTCGGTCATCGGGATCTTCTTTTCGGAAAAAGGCGTATTGAGCGCCCCCTCAGCCGCCGGTCTCACGGGCAGCACCGCGATGTCGCACTGCTCAGCCGCTTGTGCCCAGCCGCAAATATCGATATCACACAGACTGATCAGATGATCAAAGCCCGCTAACAGCACCTCATGTCCTTCATCCGCAAATGCCCGCGCCGCGAACAGCATCCGTTTATCTCCGCCGAATACCGCGATCTTCATACGCTCACCTCACCATAGAATACAGTGTATACTATGCCAAAGATCGCAGAACGTGAAAAAAGGCAGACCGAAGCCTGCCGTCTATGATAGATGATAACCCATCTCCGATCTATGACCGCTAACCGCTGATTATGTATCATCCCCGAAGGGATGAATCAGCATTTGCCGCTCTTACAGGTAAAGGAACGGCAGTCCACGCATTTCTCGTCGGTGGGATGCTTTTCGTGAGACGCGACCCGGATCGCGTCCAGCGAACAGTAATTCTCGTCGCCGCAGTGGAATTCGCAGCCCTTGACGCTGCAGTGGATGCTGTGATTGGGATTGTTTTCATTAAACATAGTATCACCTCAAGCAGTTATATACTAAGTTTCTTTAAAGCGCATAACAGTTATTGCGTTAAGCGGAAACTTAGCTTTATCGGGATCCCGACAATAGTATTATCCGCCGCTTTTACGATACTATGCACAGAACGCCGCAATTTCGATATGATAGAACGAGGTGATTTCTATATGTACATTATCGCAATGATCATTCTGGTTTTCTTTGCCGTGATAGGACTGTGCGCCTTCATCACGGCGCTGCTTGACAGATTGTATCAAAACAGCGTTGAATCCGAGCTGTTTCTCAAAAATCTCGTCCCCGACAGCGCGGAGGCGCGCATCCGTTCTGCGGCGCGGATCTGTCTGCGTCACAGCGGGATCCGTCTGGTGTGCGTCTGTGATGAAGACGATCCCGCCTATGATATCTGCCGCCTGATGCAGAAGGAATATCCGTTTATGTAGATCGTTCCGCGCAGTCGCAACGGATGATACAGGAAAAGCCTCCCGAACGGGAGGCTTCATCATCACAGCTTGATCTGATCGAACTCGTCGCCGAGGAAGTCGGCGACCTCTTTCAGATGACCGGTACGGCTGTTTTTCAGCGCGTAATGCTGGACAAGACCGTAGCCGGGATATTCGTTGCCCTCAACCAGCACGGGACCGTCCACCGTGAACGCGACGTCCCAGCCGATGTAGCGGCACTGGGGAATACGCTTGTGCGCTTCCACGCACATATCGAAGGCTTCTTTCACGCCGTGGATGTAAACGTCCTTGAACTTTACGCCCGTCAGCGGATGGGTGTCGTAGACCTGACCGTAGTCGTCGACGACGTTGCTGTCGATCTTTCCGTCGGCGCCGAGGCTGAAATACAGGTCGTTGGTACAGCCGATGACGACGCTGTCGTCCTGATTGACGCGCAGGGCGTTGGCGATCATCTTGATCTCGCCCTGTTTGTTCATCAGCGTGATGACACGGAAGGAATTGACGACGTTGGGGTTGATCTGGTTGAGGTCGGGGTGCTGTCTGATCGCGTCCTCGATCAGGAACTGTCCCCTCTCCTTACACTCGTGATAGAACTTTTCGACGTCGCCGATCTCCTTGACGACGACCTTGGAGATACCGTGACCGCCCTCTCCCTTGGTCTCTTTGGCGAACACGGTGGTCTTGCCGTCGAGGAACTTCTTCAGATCATCGGGCGAGCTTTTGCGCAGGTTGATGAAATCGCGCTTGAGATACTCGCGGAACACCTCGTCGAAGATCAGCTTATCGCCCAGCACAACGATATATTCCTCATCGTTGAGATACGCCATCAGGCGATAAAAGCGCTTGGCGGTCGCGTAGGTCTTTTTCTCAGCGCGCGTCCTGTCGATAAAATGTCCGCGGAAATAATCCGTATAACCGGTGCCCTGCGTCAGAAAGTTCCACGCAAGACTGCACTTGATATAAAATTTGGACTTGCCGCTCTCCTTGCTGATGATCTCGATATGACGGTTCATCCTGTCCTTGTTGATATCCTTGAATTTGTTCATCAGCCACTTATGAACTGACATTGCCATAATAATCACCTTCCTATATTGGGTGAATGGTGAAGGGTGAATGGTGAATAGTGAAGGGCGGGACACCCGCACCCGATGGATGTGTTTGTCAAACGTTCGTTATACTTTTTTAGGAATCAAAAACGCGAAGCGTTTCCCGCAGCCGTTAACCATTAACCGTTAACCATTAACCGTTATTTCACATACACTCTCTCGTTGTTCTTGCCGATCCCGAGCAGGATCTCCGCCAGTCCCAGTCCCGACGAACGCGAGAAGCGTCCGAGGCTGATACCGCCGCCGAGGACGGTGACCGTGTCGGTCAGCTTGACGCGGTTATCGATCTTGACACAGCACATATTCATGCCGATCTCGCCGATGATCGGATAACGTTTGCCGTTGATCTCCACGACTCTGCCGTAGTTGGCGTGACCGATACCGTTGTTGTAGCCCACGGGAAGTACCGCGATGCTGATAAGCTCCTGCGCCTGATACTCCGCGCCGTAGCCGACATATTCGCCGGCGTTGACGTCCTTGATCTGCAAGATACGGCATTTATACTGCATCGCGGGCGTCAGGTCGAGCTTGATATCCCTGAAGGTCTCCGTCAGATGATACTTGCGCTGATTGCGCTTGTCGCGCAGGTCTCTGAGCCTGTCCTTGAACCCGCTGCCGTAGGAGGACGGCCCGATATTGTAGCCGTACATGATCAGCCCCATACGGGTCGCGGTGGCGATATCGATCTTCGGATGCGCCAACAGCGACACGCCGCTGCCCAAATGCACGATCGGGATCTCGTTCAAATCGATCAGGGAGGTCAGCTCCTTGAATTTGCGGATCTGGTTATCGTAATGCGGATCAAAGATGCCCGCCGTCGCAAAATGCTGATAGATACCCTCGAGGAAATGCGAGGAATTGTTGATCAGCTGGACAGCCTCTTTGATCTCTCCCTTATCCTTAAAGCCGAGTCTGCCGAAGCCGGCGTCCACCTGCAAATGCAGCTTGAAGCTGTGCGGCACGCCGGACTCGAGCATCGCTCTGAGGTATTCGATATCGGAGATCGCCAGCGTCAGGTCGAGATCGGCAGCCTCAGCGAGGCGCTCGATCGCGACAGGCTCCAGACAGAGAACGGGAACATGCGCGTTATAGACGCGCAGATCCTTCGCTTCTTCGATCGAGGATACCGCGAAATAGCGGATACCGCCGTTATGGAAGGCTTTCACCGAACGCATGCCGTGTCCGTAGGCGTCGCCCTTGACGACCGCGATATAGCTTCTGTATTCCGGATATTTTTCCAATATCGCTTTGACGTTAGCCGTCAGACGCGATAGATTGATCTCAACATAGGAATCCGTCATGATAATCCCTCTTTAATAAACTGTCATTGCGAAGCCCAAAGCCTCCCGTCAGGGAGGTGCTGAGGACACGCGTGTCAAGCAGCAGGCTGTGGCGATCCCCTTGTCATCAACACCGTTTTCAATAACAAAGGAATTGCGAATCTTTGTGAGATTGCCGCGGTCGCAAGCTCCCTCGCAAAGACGCTGTATAATTACTTATTTCTTCTTTCGAATCAAAACGATCGGCGTCGTTTCCTGTCCCTGACCGCAGGGATTGTCCGCGATCAGACCGTGTAGCTCTTCTTCACTCAGGGTGATATCCGAGGAATAACCCAGCACCTCCTGACCGAGGTCGTTCGCGTCGACGATCATGCAGGACATGCCGAGCTTCTCTTTGATCTCGTCGCAGACGCCCGAGGGGTTCTCGGGGTTCTCGATGCCGATATCGCGGTACTCCGACCACACATGATCGTAAAAGCCGTCGAGACCCGCGACCTCGCTGCCGACGATCTCATAGAAAACGCCCTTTTTGCCGAAGATCTTGCAGACGCCGCCGGCAAAGGATGCCCAAAGCACCTTGGGCAGACCGACCTTGCTGATCGCGTACTGCATCTTGATGGTCTCGCCTACGCCGACGCCCGTGTCGGGATGGGAAGCGAATTTGGAGAGGAACTTCGCCCAGAAGCCGATCTTCAGCTCCTCACGCTTGACGACGCGTCCCTGACACAGCGCGATGATCTTCTCGGAGGAGCTGACGATATCGCCCTCCTCATACAGCGGCAGTACATACTTTCTGAAGATCTCGATGTAATCCTCGCCCTGCTGCACAAAATGCGTCTTGATCGCGTGGCGCATATAGGTCACGCCGTTGACGGTAATCTCAACATTCTTGCCTTCATTTGCAACAAATTCCATGATTTCACCTCTTACCCTTCCGAAAAAGGTAGCAATTTTACAAAATATATGATATACTGGATCACAAGGCACAATATATCAAATCAGTATATTTACACATATATGGATATTATAGAATAATTCGGCAAAAAATTCAACAGTATTATTACCGATATTATCATTTTCACGCATAGGATTATTATGACTAATCACGAACAGTTATTTCAAATTAAAGGACAGGTCGAGACTATCATCTATCGCAGCGAACGCGACGGGTACACCGTTCTTGAGCTTAGCACGGAAGAATCGCTCGTCACGGCGACCGGCGTCATGCCGCAGATCAGCGCGGGCGAAAGCGTGATCTTATACGGCGTGTTCAAGAACCATCCCGCCTACGGCGAGCAGTTTGTCGTATCGACCTTTGAGCATACCATGCCCGAGAACTTAGACGGCGTCCTCAAATATCTGTCCGGCGGCGCGATCAAAGGGATCGGCCCCTCCACCGCGCGCCGACTGGTGCTGGAATTCGGCGCAGACACGCTGAACGTCCTTGAAAACGAACCCGAACGCGTCGCAAAGCTCAAGGGTATTTCTCTGAAAAAAGCAAATGATATCAGTGAACAGCTCAAAAGCGCCGTGGGTATCCGCGAGCTGATGGTGTATCTCGCGGGCTACTCCGTCTCGGCGGCATATGCCGTCAGGATATGGAAAAAGTACGGCAATGGAGCGATCGCCGCCATTGAAGAAAATCCCTATATCCTCTGTGAAGAGGGCTTCGGTATCTCTTTTGAGACCGCCGATATGATCGCCCTGTCACAGAACAATTCCAAAGACGCCCGTATCCGTGTACGCGCCGCGCTGGTCTATGTACTCAAGCACAACCGTCTCAACGGTCACACCTGCCTGCCGCAGGACAGGCTGATCGAAGCGACGGCGAGTCTTTTGGAGATCGAGCTGCCGCCCTGCGAATCCGCATTACAGGAAATGGTCGAGGAAAATACGCTGATACTCAATGAGATCGACGGAAAGGAATTCATCTTCCTGCCCTCTCTCTATGACAGCGAGACCTATATCGCCGCGCGCATCAAAATGCTGCTGCGATATCCCGCGATGGCGATCGAAGGCGCGGAAGAAAAGATAAAAGCCGTCGAAAAGGAAGCGGGCATCGAATACGCCGAACTGCAGAAGAAAGCCATCCGCGACGCGCTGAACACAGGCTTGCTGATCCTGACCGGCGGTCCCGGCACCGGCAAAACCACCACCCTCAACGCCATCATCCGCATCCTCAAGGAAAGCGGTCAGAAAGTCTCGCTCTGCGCCCCTACCGGCAGAGCCGCCCAGCGCATGGCGTCGGTCACGGGCGAAGAAGCCAAGACCATCCACCGCATGCTCGAGGTCAGCTACGATATCGAGGAAAAACCCGTCTTCAAGCGCAACGAACGCAATCTGCTGAATACCGAGGCGCTGATCGTCGACGAGGTCAGTATGGTGGACGTCGTCCTGCTCGAAAGCCTGCTGCGCGCGATGCCGCTGAGCTGCCGTCTGATACTGGTCGGCGACAGCCATCAGCTTCCGTCCGTAGGAGCGGGCAACGTCCTGCACGATCTGATCGCGTCCGGGCTGATCCCCGTCGTCGAGCTCAACGAGATCTTCCGCCAGTCGATGCAGAGCCTGATCGTCACCAACGCGCATAAGATCGTCAACGGCGAGATGCCCGATATCCGCGTCAGGGACAACGACTTTTTCTTCATGCGCGACTTCCCGCAGGAGCATATCGCCGAGACCGTCGGCGACCTGTGCGCCCGCAGGCTCAAAAACGCCTACGGCTATACCCTGCTCGAGAACATCCAGGTGCTCACCCCTACCCGCAAAGGGATACTGGGCACCTATGAACTGAACAACCGCCTGCAGAGCTTAGTCAATCCGAACCCTTCACGCGGCGTGAAGGTCGGCGGTTATGTCCTTAACGAGGGCGACAAGGTCATGCAGGTCAAAAACAACTACGACATCCTGTGGAGCAGAGATAACGGCGAACACGGCGAAGGCGTCTTCAACGGTGATATCGGCGTGATGATCGAGGTCAACAACGCCTCCAAGATCTATCGAGTCCGGTTCGACGACCGCACAGCCGTTTATGACGGCGACAGCGTGGGCGATCTGGAGCTTGCTTACGCCTGTACCGTCCACAAAAGTCAGGGCAACGAATTCGACTGCGTCATCCTGCCGATGTTCCGCGGCGCGCCGCAGCTGATGTACCGCAACCTGCTGTACACAGCCGTCACCCGCGCGAAAAAGATGCTCATTATCGTCGGCGATGAAAACGCCCTGCATTTGATGGTGGAAAACAACCGCCGCGTATCGCGCTACACCGGACTCAAACAATTTCTCATGAGGGATTAGTATGTCGACCGTCCGAAAACTGACCGCCCTGTTCTTTCCCGAGCGCTGTCCTTACTGCGACGAGCTGATCGAACCGTGCGAGATCGCCTGTGAGCGCTGCTATGACGAGATCCGCCGCAAGCACGCGCCGATCTTCTGCGGCGCACACGGCTTTCGCTGTGTGTCCGCCTTTGTATATGACGCAAAGGTACGCCGCATGATCCTGCGCCTGAAATATCACGAACGAATACAGTACATACCGCAGATCGCAGAGCTGATGGCAGAGGATATCCGCGCGGCATACGGGGACAACGCCTTTGATATCATCACATGCGTACCGATGCATCAGACAGACTTGCGCCGACGCGGATATAATCAGTCGCGGTTAATGGCACAAGCGCTGTCATCCCTATTGGATATCCCGTATCGGGACACGATCGATAAGGTGAAGAAAACCAAGAAACAGCATCACCTCAAATACGCAGAGCGCAAAACGAACCTCAACGGCGCTTTTGCACTGATCGACAAAGAGAGCATCAAAGGACAGCGGATCCTGCTGATCGACGATATCGTCACCAGCGGCTATACGCTCGGGAACTGCGGCAAAACGCTCAATCGCGGCAAACCGAGCCTCATCTGCTGCGCCACGATCGCTTCCGCACACAACAAATATCCGGAATCGACCGTCATTTGATACGGTACTGTAACTTGAAAACAACAGATTCGTCATATATAATAAAACTGTATTATTTCAATAGTTGAGAGATAAGCCTTCCCCTTGAGGGGAAGGTGTCGAGCGACCGAGCGAGACGGATGAGGTGGAAACGTTAATTTACTATTCCGTTCATTGATGATTTGGAAAGACTTCCACCTTATCCGACCAATTTGCTCTGCAACTCATTATTTTTCATTACAACAATCAATTCAGCAAGGAGAACGCTATGGATATCGCTTTGGATTTAGGCACCGCCAACGCCAGATTGAGAGTCAAAGAAAATGAGAACGCGATCGACCAGCCCTCGGTCATCGCTTATCACAAAGACAACAACGAGATCCTCGCTGTCGGCGACGAGGCTTACGCCATGCTCGGTAAAACATCGGCGAAAATCAGCGTCATCTTCCCGCTGGAAGGCGGCGTGATCGCCGAATCCGGTCTGGTAGAGGAAATGGTCAACATCTATATGGCGGAGGTTTGCACCAGCCGCGTCGTGATGCCCCGCGTCGTCGCCTGTATCCCCGGCGAGATCACCGAGGTGGAGAAGCGCGCGATCGTGGGCGCGATCTCCAGCTTCGGCGTCAGGCGCGTCCTGCTGATCGAAGCCGCGAAAGCCGCCGCATTCGGCAGCGGCAGGGATATCATGTCGCCGCACGGTACGATGATCGTCGATATGGGCGCGGGTACGGTGGATATCGCGGTCATGTCGCTGGGCGGTATGTCAGTCAGCAAGACCATCAAGACAGCCGGCAACGCGATGGATGAAGAGATCATCAAATACGTTCGCCGCAAGCACGGTCTGATCATCGGCAAAGCCATGGCGACCTCCTGCAAGGAGGCGATCGCAAGCGTTTATGAGCCGGACGAAAACCTGACCTTCCGTCTCAAGGGCAGAGATTCCCTGCGCGGTCTCCCCCGCGCTCAGCAGATCACTTCCGTCGAGATCGCAGAGGCGATCTCCGATATCACGACCACTATCCTCAACGCGATCATCGACGTCCTCGAGGATACCCCGCCCGAGCTGCTCGGCGATATCCAGATGGACGGCGTCACCCTCACCGGCGGGCTGGCGCAGCTCAAAGGGATCAAGGAGCTGGTCGAAAAGGAAACCGGCGTCACCGTGCATATTGCAAAGGATCCCGCCGACTGCGTCGTATCCGGCTGCTTCAAGGCGACCCGCTTCATCGAAGAAGCCGAGACCCAGCGCTCTACGCTGAACCCCTTGATGACGGTCTATTGATCTAATGAGGAATTAGGAATTAGGAATTTCGGGAAACGCTGACGCGTTTTGATTGATATACAGTCTGATAACAGTAACGCTCATGACTCTTTGAAAAAGCCATGAGCGTTTTTTTGTTAAGAAATTGTTTTGATAAATACTATATAAATCGGGTGCGGGCGGAGCCCGCCATTCATTCCTAATTCCTATTGATGGATTTACAATACAAGTGCAACAGTAGAAAATAAATAGACTCATTTAGCAAACCCGAGTATAATGGAGTTACCACACAACA
>JAFRBD010000100.1 GCA_017405065.1 Ruminococcus sp.
AAACCTCGTTATCGAGCTGCGGCGCCGTAGTGGTGTCCACGCGTCCGATGACCGTTACGGTCAGTTTGCTTTCTTCCTGGTTCTTTTTGATTGTCAGCATACTCATAGTTTTTATCTCCTTTTGATTTTTTTATGATTAATGGTCTTGATGGATGATTATGTTATTTGTTGACGACTTGTGCTGTTTTCAACAGATGATCATGGATTTTTCGGATGATTTCGCCGTCTGTTCTCTCGTCGAATTTTCTGGCGAACATCTTATCCTGCGGCGCGTTCATCAGACTGTCAAAGTCCTCTTTTCTGAACGTGTACGGATTTCCTCTGAACCAGTCGATCATTCTGAGGTTGTTGTCCTCAACGGAATCCGCATAAGGTGAAGCGGCGATCAGCGTCTGCAAAAAGACCTCGTCCGCACAGCAAGTCAGCCGAAAACTGCGCCGGTGTTTTCTAAATGCTTCCAGCACATAGACAGCGGTTCTGTGTGTGATGCTGAACCAGTTAGAACCCATGAAAAAGTCCAACTCCGACTTTGCGGATCGGCAGATATGCAGCTTATGCTGCAGGCGCAGATTTTTCATTTGGCGCTTCGCCAATTTGCCGTCACGGTTACCCTTCATCCTATTCTGGTAAAGATAATAATAATCGACTCGGTACAAAAAATCCTTGTTGATATTATGCGGGTTTTCTTTTTCCATCGCAACAAAATCGGTACCGGAATGATCGTCAAAAAACCGATGGATTTGATTCTGCGTTTTGATCGGAAGATCCATACCGGATATCAGATGATAGTAAAGATGCTGCGTTTTTGTCGCGGCACAGAGCAGTCGGATCTCAACCTTTATTTGCGAATCTCCGCCCCAGCTTACGGACATCGGTTTGACGAATGTCAGAGAGGCGCTCTTCAAATGACTTCGGATCTCGTCGGCAGAGTATCCCTTTGTTTTTTTGTCAATATGCAGATAAATATCATTTCGCGAATCATCCAACATCTCCAGCAAAAGCATCAGCTGATCGATATTTGTATGGCAAATAATCATATATGCATGCTTGTTCGCAGATCCTTTTGTCATAACGTTCTCCTGTGCATGATCATAATATGCATAATGTACTTATTCTTTACCGTAATACCCCCGCAGTGATAAAAACGATAACTTAAATTGAATTATACTAAAAAATATGATGCTTTTCAACATGGATTTCTGATTTATTGATAAATATTTTGTTATTATTCATGCTTTTTATGGATTTTAAAAGAGAAATATTATACCTATGATGTGCTGTTGCGAATAATTATTTAAAAAACAAACAGATTCGCGTCGGAATCTGTTTGTCGTTATCCGATATGATCTCGACCTGCCGGTCATATCGCTGATTGCTGATAAGATGCGATGTTCTTTCAGAGGGTTTTATTCGGTTATCTTCGCAATGAGAACAGCGGTCGTTCTGGCTCCCAATGTGATCCCGTCCTCTTCCCATGGTGTTTCCGTCCCGGGATCACAAGAGAATCCGTCGGACGAAAAAGCCAAATGCCAGCCAAAGCCCTCGGGAACGATGGGAAAGGTGAAACGGTGATCCTCCCAGTGAGCGTTGACAGCGACATAGAGGAAGCAGTCCTCCTGTGTGTTGAAGCGTTCATGATCCTCCGCCCAAAAGCTCGCAAAGCACAGACCCGGTCTGCTCGCGTCCAGATCCCAAGGATTTGTTCCGTGAAAGGACAGTTCCGGATATCCGGTCGCGTTTACGCCCGACTGATGATGGAGCGACGTCAGCACCGGGTGCTCGCGTCGAAAAGCGATGAGCCGGCGGACATAGTTGAACAGGTCACGGTTCTTTTCCAGCAACGACCAGTCAAGCCACGATATCTCGTTGTCCTGGCAGTATGCATTGTTGTTGCCGAATTGGGTATTGCCGAATTCATCTCCGGACAGCAGCATCGGGATACCGCGGCTGGTCAGCAGGAGCGTTAGCATATTCTTCGCCTGACGCAGACGCAGCGCGTTAATCTCGGAATCATCCGTATCACCTTCAACGCCGCAATTCCATGAATTGTTATCGTTGCAGCCGTCGCGGTTATCCTCGCCGTTTTTCTCATTGTGCTTTTCGTTATAGGACACCAGGTCGCGCAGGGTAAACCCGTCATGGCAGGTGATGAAATTAACTGATGCAGCAGCGGTTCTGCCGCCGTACATATCGGGGGAACCGCCGACTCTGAGATACATTTCCGGAGCGCACTCCGCCGCGCCTTTGATAAATCGGCGCAAGCAATCTCTGTATCTACCGTTCCACTCCGCCCAGCGGCCGTACGCAGGGAAGGAGCCAACCTGATACAGACCGCCGGCGTCCCACGCCTCTGCGATCAGCACACAGCTTCCCAGCACCGAGTCATGCGCTATGCTTTCCAGCAGCGGAGGATCCATCATAGGCGTACCGTTTTTGTCGCGCGACAGGATCGAAGCAAGATCGAACCGGAAGCCGTCAATGTGATAAGCAGACACCCAATAACGCAGACAGTCCAGCACGACGTTTCTCACTACGGCGTTGTTGCAGTTCATCGTGTTGCCGCAGCCACTGAAATTATAGTAATATCCGTCCGGGGTCAAAAGATAATATGTTCTGTTGTCGATCCCGCGGAAAGAGATCGCGGGACCGTTCTCATTGCCCTCAGCCGTATGATTGAAAACTACATCCAGGATAACTTGGATCCCGTTTTGATGCAGCCTGCGGATCATGTTTTTCAATTCCTCCGTCTGTGTTCCGAGGGGGGCAGTCGCGGCATATCCCGCTTTGGGCGAGAAAAAGTTCACAGTGGAATAGCCCCAGTAGTTGACCAGATCTCCGCGGCTGTTTTCAAATTCATCAAATTCGAATATCGGCATCAGTTCCACGCAGTTGACGCCGAGCTCCTTGAGGTAGGGGATCTTCTCTACGATGCCGGCAAACGTACCTTTATACGGTACATTACTTGACGGATGTGCTGTAAAAGATCGGATATGCATCTCATAGATGACCAATTCGCTCTTCGGCAGTTCGAGAGGTTTATCTCCCTGCCATTCATAGTCCTCGAGGATGACCTGACCGCGGTGGGGGAACGCTGTATTTTTCGGCTTTTCGCGCCATACACTGCGGCCGGAAACCGAATGCGCATACGGATCCAGCAGTACCTGATCGTGGTTGAACCGCAAGCCATTCTCCGGATCCCACGGTCCGTCGAACCGAAACCCGTATTCCAGTGTTTCGATATTCAGGTCAAAGACGATCATGGAGTAGACGTTACCGATCCGAAATTCTTCGGGGAACGGTATCTCCGCAAACGGCTCCGGCTCGCCGAGATGGTACAGCACCAGCGTACAGCCTGTCGCGTCGCGCGAAAACGCGCTGAAATGGACGCCGTTCTCAATCACACTGGCTCCGAACGGGAATACATGACCCGCTCTGTATCTGATCCCATTTAGCTCATGGGTGGGATCCATATCCATTCTTCTCATAGCAGTCTCCTTATCGGCAGATTTTTGTACAAAGACCAACGTGATTCACAATTTGAGAATAGTATTACATAGCGGAAAGCTGTTGTCAATATCCCTACCGAAAATATCCTTTTCGACAGATCAGAATGATTATTGACAGTAATGGTCAGATTTGATAATATTTATTCGTATGAGTATGTCCTTGTGTTTTCGGAAAAGCGGCGGTCGAATTAAGCCTTTTGGGAAAAGGAGAACAGCAATACCATGAAGTATGAAATAACCGTTATCACTCCGTTTTACAATGTTGAGCGGAAGCTGTTTGAAAAATGCTGTGAATCTATGTTTCGGCAGACGATCGGGTTTCAGAAGATCGAATGGATCGTGGTCGTACACAATACCGACGAGGAATACCGACGCAGCGTAACGGAACTGCTCTGCGGCTATGATAACGTAAAGATCTTTATTCTGAACGACGGCAAGCGTACGCCTTCCGCTCCCAGAAACTACGGCTTAGAGCGCGCCGCGGCTCCGTATATCGGTTTTCTTGACGCTGACGATATGTTTACGCCGCAGTGTCTGCAAAAGGCTCTCTTTCATATGAAAAAGAACAACGCGCAGATCACATGGTTCAGAAGAGAGTATGAGTTGGAAAGCGATCACAACAGACCGGTGACAGAAATTGTTCTTTGGGATCAGACGAGGGAAGAGATCATCGTCGACAAAGAATACCGGGATGAAGAAAAGATGTTCAGCGGCGTATGCGGCATGGTGACGTCGCGCATCTATGATAAGCGTTTTGTGGACAAAAACGCCATTCGTTTCGATGAAGAGGTACCGTTCGGAGAGGATTATCTGTTCAATCTCGAATGCTACGGACACGCCGACAAAATATGCTATCTCCCTCAGATGATCGGATACCACTATTTTATCAACAGCGCATCGCTGGTGCAAAACAGCGGAAAAGACGCCCGGACGCTGATCGCTATCGCAAAAGGCTATAAAAAGATCTTTGACGCGGGACTCGGCTACGGCTTTTTCATGAACGCGATTATTTCCAGCTTGTGCTGCGTTCTCGCCGGATTCATGGTAGGCTCCGATTCGCTGACGATGGAGGACAGGCAAACGATCAGGGAAATCCTCGCGCCGTATCTCGATCAGATCACGCCGTTGAGGGTGTCTAAGCTGTATTCCGAAAAAGCCGTTCAGGAGAGATACGAATTTCCCCGCGCGGTCATTCTTGAGCCCGAAAATTTCATCAACAGCAACGGCAGGGACACGCTGATCGCCGTTGACGCAAAATCAGCTCAAGCGCTCACGCCCTATCAGATCATCCTGCGCAATATTTTGCACCGCAATCAGAACACAGATATGGGAATGAGATACGGGTTCACCAAGATACTGACGCTCACCGGTTTCCGCTCAAGCGTTCCCGTTTCAAATTACGATATTTACGAACCGCTGATCAAGCTCCAGACGAACATCGGAGAATCCGCTATCATTACTGCCGATCCGATCAAAAGCTATATGTTCACCCTGGGAAAAATGTCCAATCCAAAACTGATTCCGTGTACGGATACACAGCTGGAGCCTTTGAAAAAGCTGTATTTGGATAATTGCAGAGGAAAAAGAACCTTCCTTATGCTTGAAAGCATGCCGCAGAAGGATCGATTCAACGACAACACCTATGTCAATACCGCTCACGGTTCGATCCTCTCTCAGATATTCGCGGATCGGGAGCTCTCATTACACGACAAGAATACGCTGTTCACCGCGCCGCCCGAGGTCTTGTTCCCTGCGGAGCTGACCGATCTGACATATATCAGACTGCTGTTCGCGCTGGCAGACAGATCGACCGATCAGATGATCGCTCCCAACACATGGGAGGCTTGGTGTACGATGCGATTTCTGGAAAACAACTGGCAGAATCTCTGCGCCGATATCGCGAGCGGCAAGCCTGAGCATTTCGGCAATGTCATCTCCGATCAATTCAGACGAACCATCACGCATTATATGTCCGCCGACCCCGAGCGAGCGGCAGAGCTGACTGAGATTTTTGCGCAGGGATTTGAGACCCCGGTTGTGCCAAGAATATGGAAAAACATGACCAGGCTGATCGCTTTCGGCGGCGGAAGCTTTTCGGTTTATACCGAAAGCCTCAAACGGCATCTGGGCGGTGTGATCCATGAAAACGGCTGTTATATGGAGCTGAACGCGCTGATAGGGATCGAAACCGGAAAGAGCGGACTGTATGCGCTTGATCCGCGCAACGCGTTTGTTGAATTTGTTCCCATAGGCCCCGGCTCAAACGGCGAAGCGGTCTTTGCACCGGAGGTGGTGATCGGAAAACGCTATTCACTGCTGATTTCCACCTACTCGGGTCTGTACCGATACAGGCTGGATGACGTCGTGCGCATCGAGGCGATGAAAAACGGAACGCCCATCTTCACTTATGATCATGACGCTTCCCAGACGGTACACCTGAGCGGTGCTTTTGTTACCGAAAAGATGATTTTTGACGGCGTGAAAGCGCTTCAAAACGATGCGGGGCTGGACGTCAGCGACTTTACCTATATGCTGAATCAAAACGAAGACGGCTTGGTGGTTCTGATCGAAACAGAAAACGACGGCTTTTCAACAGCAGATAAAGATAAAGCGGCTTCAATCATAGAAATAAGTCTTGAAAAAGACGAGCGGTATCACAGCGCTGTCGCTGAAAGAAGGATACAGCCTGTCAGCGTCGAGTTTACGGAACAGGAGACACAGCTTTTCTACCGAGATGTTCTCATGTTCAGATTGAATTTTCCAACGGATTTTATTAAACCGGTGCGCTATATTGACAATCCGGTAAAGGAAAGATTTTTCCGATCAAGAATCATCCAACAGGAGGGATAGAAAGATGCAAACAATCGAGAAATTTTATTATGATATCCTTATGGAACATGCTGAGACTGCTCCGGATCGCGAAGCGATCGTCATGGGAGATACAAGACTTACCTATCGTCAGCTGATCTCTAAAATCGACAGCGTCGCTGCAGCTCTGCTCAATATGGGGCTGAAAAAAGGTGAAAAGGTCGCGCTTTGGGCGTCCGCTTCCCCTGCATGGCTTTATACCTATTACGGTATCATCCGCTCGGGAGGCATCGCGCTGATTCTCAACGCGAACCTGACCTTAATGGACGCCAAGCCGCTGGTCGAATTTGCCGAGACGACGTACATGATGTTCGGGAAAACACATGATATCGCCGGTCACGCAGACGATGCACAGACGCTCGCCGCCGCTTTTGATCTCGATGTTGAAAAATGTATCAGTATCGTTGACGAAGACTTTGAGAATATCCCCGCGAACGCCCCCGATACGACCGGCTGGACCGTTCGCGACGACGCGTATATCATCTATACCTCCGGTACAACGGCGTTCCCAAAGGCCGTCCTTACCTCTCAGTTCGCGATCACAAATGTCGTCAGACAGCTTGCGAAAGAGATCAGATCAATCCGCGGCGACAAATGCATCCTCGGCGTTCCGCTTTTCCATGCCTACGCGATATTTGTTACATGGATCTACCTGTCTAACGGCGCAACAGTCATCCTGCCTGAAGCGATAAAGGCAAATGTGATCGCCGATCTGGTTGAAAAAGAAGATGCGAATGATCTGTGGTCCGTCGCTACGATCTATCAGGGCATCATCGATAGGGAAGAGCTTGCCGCAAAGGTCGCTCCGCGCGTTCGTATCTGCTCTATCGCAGGCAGCTACACCTCACCGGTACAATTCATGCGCTTTGAGACCGCGCTGTACAACACCACCTTCATCAACTTGTACGGTATGACCGAGACCTCCGCGACCTATACGCTCACCAGACCCGACGATGATGTTTCGATCCGCTACAACACCGTCGGAAGAGTCGTAGACGGAATCGAAGCGGCAGCTTGGGACGAGGAGCGCGGGATCCTGCCGCCGGGTGAGATCGGCGAGATCATTACACGCGGCTATCATCTGAAAAACAGCTATTTCAAGCTTCCGCCCGAAAAGCAGGCGGTCGACGCGGACGGGTGGCTTCATTCCGGCGATCTCGGCATCTTTGACGAACAGGGCAATATCCGCATTGTCGGAAGAATCAAGGATCTCATCATCAAAGGAGGAGAGAATCTCGCTCCCGCAGAGATAGAAGCGCAGGTGATGTCTCACCCGTCGATAGGCGCCTGCAGGATCTTCGGCTATAAAGATCGTATTTACGGCGA
>JAFRBD010000101.1 GCA_017405065.1 Ruminococcus sp.
CAAACGGTTGACTCAGGCAATACTTTCCAAAGGGTACTTCATTCAAGGACTTTTGGGACGACTACTGTGACTATGTAGTTGAGGTGATCAACAACAGACCCAGAAAACGTCTCGGTTACAGGACTCCTGCTGAGGTTTTCTATGATCTCTTTTCTAAGTGTTGCACTTGACTTGACAATTCACGTTTCCTAATTCCTAATTACTATTATCTCTCGTTCTTCCTTCTCTGGAAGCCGTACGCCAGCTTCAACAGCATTTTTTCGGGAACGAACCGGCGGAAGAACAGTCCCGCCTTCATCATCGCTCCCGGAATGATGAGGAGCCTGCCTTTGAGCGCGCCGTCGATCGCGGTACGCGCACATTCTTCCGACGGAATACCGTTGACGGCAAACTTCACCTTCGCCACCTGATTGAACTCGGTGTTCACGGGGCCGGGACAGAGGACGGATATCTTCACCTTACTGCCCTTACGGCGCAGCTCTTCATATATCGCCTCGGACAATCTCAGCACATAATTCTTTGTCGCATAATAGGTCGAGAGCAGCGGGCCCGGCATGAAGCCGGCTGAAGAAGCGACGTTCAGAATGACGCCGTGATCCCGCTCGACGAAATCACGCAGGAACAGCTTTGTCAGGATATGCACCGCGCGGATGTTGACTTCGATCATGTTCAGCTCGGTATCCAGATCGGTCTTGACGAATTCACCCGCCAGACCGAAGCCCGCGTTATTGACGAGCATATCGATCCGCTCTTCCTTCACCATCTCATACAGCGCAAAGCAGTCCTCCGCCCTGCCGACGTCCGCGGTGATACAGCGCACTTCGACATGACTCAATTCCTTTTGCAGTTCCTTGATCCTGTCCTCACGGCGCGCGACCAATATCAGATCCCAGCCCTTCTGCGCCAGATACCGCGCCATATCGCGGCCGATCCCCGACGACGCGCCCGTGATCAATGCTTTCATGATGATCCTCCAATTGTTCGGGAGGAGCAAGCCCCTCCCCTACGGTTATTTGTATATCGGGAGGAGCAAGCCCCTCCCCTACAATTATATATAAAAGTTTACATCTAAGCCCTTGTATTTGTCAATCATTTCCGATAGAATAGTATCAGCAAGTTTTCATCAAATATACGGGAGTTGAAATAATGGAAAAAATCAAAGATTTCTGGGACGGTTTCATCACCGCTCTGACTTCACATCTGCCTGATTTAGCGGGAGCGCTGATCATCGCCGTCGTCGGTATCCTGATTGCGATTTTGACCGTCCGCATCACCCGCAAGGCGATGGCAAAAAAAGAAGTCGACGCTTCGCTCAGCGCCTTTGTCTGCCGCTCCGTGCGGCTTCTCATCTACGCGTTCACCCTCTTGGCGGCTTTATCCGCGCTGAACGTCTCCATCACCGGTATCGTCGCCTTCTTCTCGGCTGCCGCGGCGGCTGTCGCCCTCGCGCTGAAGGATCGTCTCAACGACGTAGCCAGCGGTATCGTGATCCTCTTCTCCAAGCCGTTCGTCACAGGCGATTTCATCGAATTTTCGCAGTATAAAGGCTTTGTGCAGAAGATCGACATCATGCACACCAACATCCTCACCTATGACGGCACCAACGTCATCATCCCGAATTCCGTCATCTCGAACAGCGAGGTCAACAACTATACCGCACACCCCCAGATCCGCGTCACCATCATCGTTCCCATCCCCTATAGCGCGGACGTCAAAGAGGTGCAGGATATCCTTGTGAAGGTCATCGACAATACCGACCTTGTACTTGGCGGCGAAGAATATCCGCACAAGGTCAGGCTGGAGAATTTCGGCGAAAGCGCGCTCGAGTTCTCCGTGCGCTGCTACTGTGAGTATCAGAACTACTGGCCGGTCTACTACGCGCTGATGGAAGGGATCAAAAACGCGCTTGACGAAAACGGTATCGCCATCCCCTTCAACCAGCTCGACGTACATATCGCACAATAAAAGATAAAGCGGTTGTTTGTTACAGCCGCTTTATTTCTAATTCGGAATTATTTTTATTATCCGCTACTTGACTTATCACACGGAAAGTATTAGAATAATCAGGAAACTTAACCGTTTGAAAGGAACCCATATCATGAAACTCGATCCGATCGTCATATCGCTGCTGGATACCGACCTGTACAAATTCAATATGGATCAGGTCATCTTCCATAAACATACCGACCTGTGCGGCAAATACTACTTCAAATGCCGAAACGAGGGCGTAAAATTCACCCCCGAGATGCTCGACGAGATCAACTCCCAGATCGACCATCTCTGCACCCTGCGCTTCCGCAAGGACGAGCTGGACTACCTGCGCTCCATCCGCTTCATCAAAAACGACTATGTCGAATTCCTGCGCCTGTGGCGGCCGATCCGCGAGTATGTATCCGCCTCGCTGAGCAAGGACGGCGAGCTGTCCATCATCGTCGACGGCCCGCTCTTCTCGGCGATGCAGTTCGAGATCCATCTGCTCGAGATCGTCAACGAGGTCTACTTCCGTATGAACTACGACTATGATATGCTGCTCAAATCCGCGCTTGAAAAGCTCGACGCGAAGATCGAAGCGCTGAACAACGGCACCTACACCTTCAAATTCGCGGAATTCGGCTGCCGCCGCAGACTCTCACGCGAGTGGCAGGACGTCGTGGTACGCCGACTCTCCACCGAGACCGACAAGTGCATCGGCACCTCGAACGTTTATCTCGCGATGAAGTATAACCTCACGCCCATCGGCACCTACGCGCATGAATTCGTGCAGATGTATCAGGGTATCGACCGCTACCCTCTCGCCTACACCAACCACTACGCGATGCGCGACTGGTACGACGAGTATGACGGCGATAACGGCACTGCCCTGACCGACACCATCACCACCGATCTCTTCCTGCTCGACTTCAACCGCTCCAACGTCAACAACTACAACGGCGTGCGTCACGACTCGGGCGACCCGTATGAATGGGGCGAGAAGATCATACGCCATTATGAGAGCTTCGGCGTCGATCCCCGCACCAAGCAGCTTCTCTTTTCCGACAGTCTGGACTTCGACCGCGCGCAAAAGCTCTTTGACTACTTTAAGGACAGAGCCAAGGTTGCCTTCGGCATCGGAACCTTCTGCTCCAACGACACCTGCGTCGATCCGCTGAACATCGTCATCAAGCTGCAGTACGTCAACGATAAGCCGGTCGCCAAGCTCAGCGACAACCCCGAAAAGAGCATGTGTCACGACGCGGAATATCTGAAATATCTCAAGCGCTCCGTCGCATTCAGGCTGAAAAGAGAAACTTTATAACACACTGTGAACGAACAGCAGAAAACGGGGGCTGCCGCATCAAGCGCGGCAGCCCCCACAGTTATGTCCTCCTGAGCATCTCAGTTGTCATCCTTTGCTTAACGCTCAGGATGACTTTTTTTATTTTGCAGCAGCCTCATTCGAAAATCGTTTCAGAACAAATATTTCATATGAAGCATCATCTCAGGTTCGTTTTCACCTTCACATCCAAGTCATAGGGATTGCCCATCATGGCAAGATAGCGCTGCAGCACTGTCGCGTCGGTGATCGACGGAACCTCTCTGATCGCAGCCGCTCTCAGCGCGGCGTATCCGTCGGGATCATTGATCTTCAAACCGGTGAGCATTCTCTGGATCACGGTCACATCAAAGACCTCCACCGACCCGTTGCCGTCCGCGTCGCCGCGCAAATACTCGTAAGCAAACAGATCCCAGTGATCGTGCAGCCACGAATTGCGTTCGGAACACCAGTTTTTGAAATACTGATAATTCTCTTCATAAGTCGGCTTAGGCGTATACTGATAGGTCGTCCATTTCCGCTTGATATCAAAAACGGTGAAATTGCGATCGAACAATTCGCCGTATTCTTCGCGCCAGCTGTCGAGAGTACCGCCATCTGCAAAGATGTTTTCAAAATAATCGTAATACTCCTCATAGAGCTGTTTGACGCCGTCAACAAACCACGGCAGTCTGCCCAAAAAGATATAGAGGTTATTCTGGTCGTGCATGATACCGTCGGTTTTGTAGGTATTCAGCGCACGGGTGGCGTGAATGGTAGGATCGGTGTTGCCGCTGGACTTATCAAAATCCCATACGGGTCCGGCGTAGAGCTTGCCGTCCTTGTAATAAAAATACACAGAGGTCGCATCGAAATCCATATTCTTCATGAATTCATTGACCAGATAGACTTTTTCAAAGGACGGTATATCGATGACCTGTCCGATCTGTTCGCGGTCGCCGGTTTTCAGGACGTCTACGATATCATTCATAACGCCGCTGATATAATCGAGCTGTTCATCCGTCAGATCATCGGGATCTTTACACGCAAAGCGCAGACGATTCTTACTTTCAATAGTGAAATATGAGGTATTCTCCTCAACCGCGTCGACTTCAAGCTCGATGAGAAAATCCTTTTTACCGTTATTGCTCTTGATATCGATATCAACGCGATCCGTGCCCTCCTGTATAGGCGTGTACAGCGTATAACAGCCGCGGTAGGAACCGTCCAGCCAAAGCTCAACAAAGCGCTGACGGCTGGTATAATCCAAACCGAGCGTCTGCGCCATATCGATCGCAAGATAGTTGCGCAGCAGGGTGGGATCATAGCAGTTGGCAAGCAGCACCCATTTTTTGCCGCTTCCCATGCCGAGCAGATTCTTTTTCTTGGCAAACTTAAAAGCAAAGGCTTTCTTGGGAACCGAATCAAACGCGGTCGTGTTGCCGCGCACCTTGATGCTGCAGGCGTCGCTGATAACGCTGCCGTCGATATCGGTCACGGAGACTTCCGCGTTCACGTATCCGTCTGATTTCAACAGCTGGGTTCCGTTGCCGTTCTCGGTCGTGACAACAATGCGCGGAACGAGCATCGGGTCGTCAAGGGTGACGCCCGTCGCCGCGGACCCGGCGTCAAAAGCGTCGTCCGACGGCTCCTGACGATCGGAAGGATACGCGATCTCCTGCGCCGATACGCCGAATATCGTCATCGACAGCATCATCGTAAGACACAGTAATACAAAGATCATTCTTTTCATGATAATCACACTTCATTGATATATGTTCAGGCCGAAATACAGCACAAAAAATCTTCAGTCATGCCGACCGCGACAGTGAGACTGTCCTTTTGATCGGGAGACGGCTGTATAAGCGTCCTTCCGATACGGTGAGGCTTCCGGGGAAAACCGTATCGATACAAGATAGCCTATTTCGCATCTTTTTTGAAACAGCGGGCGATCCTGCGCAGTACCGCTTTCATATAGAAAAGCGTTTTCTTCAACGGATAATTGCACCACAGAAACGCATAGATACGCTTATCGAATCGATATACCGAGATCATTTTCTCCTTTCGGATGATATCCGTCAACACGCCGATGATATGTCTGTCGGTGACGCCGGTCTCTATTTCCGCACGATTATCTCCGCAAATGAAATACCGACCTTTGCGCACCCTCACGATCCGATGCAGAACGTACTGACCGTTATCGCGCTTATACAGCGGCACGTCAAATCTTTTGAGCGGGTAATCGGGCTTTTTGATCACCAGAAGATCACGCGGTTTGATCAGCGGATACATACTGTCGCCGACATTGGTATAGACCAGCACGCCTTGCTCGGCGATCACCTCTTCAAAGGTCGATTTAGCCATCGATCGCTCCTATCGCGCGCAGCTGAGCGATCACGTCCGCGATATCGGCGCGCATATCGGCTTCATCGCCGTCAAATCTCTCTTTCATCACGGAAAGGATCTCTTCCTCCGTCGTGTCCTTCAACAGACAGTTCAGGATAACGTCTACCGTTTTATTCCCTTGTACCAAGCCGTGGAACGAGGCGCCGGCAGTCGGCACAAGAAGGGTCTCATCCCCTACGCTGTGGACGATAAACTCATCTTTCAGTTTCATTATCATTCACCTTTTCATTGCAATCAGTAATATATCCGAAATCCATCCTATCGTTACAGTAACGAAAAACTGTGTCTTTTATTATGCCATCATCGTATGGAAAAGTCAATGATTATATCGCTTACACAAAAAAGTCGGCTGTCTTTCGACAGCCGACGCTCGTTAATGTGATAGCCTGTTAATAATAATAGTTATAGTAGTTGCTGTAGGATGCAGCAGCAATAATAGCGATAATAATCACGATGACCAGGATAGCGACAAGAACGATACCGAGGATCAGACCGACCATGCCTAAGATCCTGCCGGTCTTGGCTCTGCCGGTAAGCGCATAACCTGCGTTGCCATAAGCCTTTGCCTTGCTCAGCGCGATAGCGCCGAAGATGATGCCTAAGAAAGAGAGATAGTAGGTACATGCAAAAGAGATACCCAGAATACCGAAAATAAGGATCTGCTTGGAGAGGCTGCGCTCTTTCGTATCTTCCATACCGACATTACCGTACTGGGGCTGACCGTACTGGGGCTGACCGTACTGGGGCTGCGCATACTGAGGCTGACCGTACTGGGGCTGACCGTACTGAGGCTGACCGTACTGGGGATCGGCATACTGCTGGGGCTGATCATACTGGGGCTGTGCATACTGAGGCTGCTCAACGGGCGGAGTGAACTGCTGAGGCTGGGGAGCTTCGTTGGGAGCGCCGCAAACGCCGCAGAACTTCGCATCGGGAGCGATCTCATTACCGCATTGTTTACAAATCATATGTATATCCTCCTATTAATCTGACCGGCGAACCGGCGGTTGATATCGCCGGCCTGCACAAACGACGTTTTATGCAGACCGACACCTGTGTATTAGAAAACCGCTTATTTCATGCATGCGGATAATCTACAGCTCTATTATATATCTAAGTGGTTGAAAAAGTCAATTACAGTTTCGTCATATCTTTCGGGAGCGTTGATGCGTACGCGCGAATGAGCGCCTTTATCGAACCAAACCAGCTTCTTTTCGCTCTGACAGCGGTCGTATACACGCTGAACTTCCTCCGGCAGAGAGAAGACGTCCTCCCTGCTGTGGATAAACAGGATCGGCTTTCTGAGTTGATCGATACGGTAGAGGGGGCCGTCGTGTACGACGTCGGCGCCGGTGAACAGCTTGATATAATGCATGACAAAGAAGGTTGCGGGTTCTTTCTTATGGCTGCCGTCGATCAGGTGGTTGACAAAGGAATCACAGAAGGTCGTATACATGCCCTCGGCGACCATCCCTTTGAAGTATTCGGGACACTCCGGCGCGCACAGCGCGAACAAGCCGACGCTCGAGCCGATACAGATCCCGTGGAGCACGATGCTTTTTTGATGAAAGCGATCGTGCAGAAGCTCGCCCCAGCGAAGGATATCGCGGTATTCCTTGAAGCCGAGAGACAGAAACCTGCCCTCCGACAAGCCGTGAGCGCGGTTATCGATCACAAGGATGTTATAGCCCAGACGGCGATAAGGCTCTGCGAAATAGTAGGAATACAGCAGGGATTCCATACGGCCGGCAATAATGATCACCGAGATATCGGAGCCGAAATCATAATACTCGCCGACCAGTTTGAACCCGTCGCTGACGATCTCGACCGGCTGTTTGTACGACGCGTATTTTTCATCCCACGCGATACCGATATCAAACATCCGCTTGTATTCTTCATCATCGGGGATGCTGCACTCTCTGCCCCATTTCTTCTTGGATGTCCTCACCAAAAGAACGGCGTAGAGATAAAAACCCAGTATCGGAAGCGGCAATACGCCGAAAACGATAATTGCAATAATAATCCAAATCCAGAAAGGCATATGTACTCCATTAGTCTGCTTATCTGTCAACTGTCATTCCGAGGGAGCTTGCGGCCGTGGGAATCCCGCAAAGTGAAACTGCTCATTTCAATTACTGAAAACAGAATGAATGACAAGGGGATTGCCGCAGCCTGCCGCTTTGCGGCACCACTCCAAAGGAGTGGCTTCGGGCTTCGCAATGACAGGAATAACTTTCGCTTTTTCTATATCATGCCAGGCCGATGATCCAGTGGTAGATCTCCTGACCGCCGTTGATGAATTCCGACTCCATCATGGGATAGCGGGCGGACAGGTGCTCATACAGCTCCTCCTCGCGCTCTTCGGGAACGCCCTTTCCGCGGAACAGGACGCAGGTTTCTTTATCCTCAATGTCGTCGATCACCGCCATCGTATCGATGATCGTCTTGGCATAATCGGAACCGACGCTGACGATCTCGCTGTCAAGAAGCGCGATCTCATCGCCTTTGCGGCAGCTGATCTCATGATAACTGTAGTCGCGGGACGCTACAGTCTGGCTGATGGTAGAAATGTTTTCGATACCGCTCTGCATCTGAGAGATACGGAACCTGACGTCGTCGCTGTCGGGGATATCCATCGCCATCGCGAAATAGCCCTGCGCGACGCTCTTGGACTCTACGACGGTGATATCGCTGCGCTTGCTGAGCTCGACCGCCTGCTTTGCCGCCAAGATGATATTGGGATTATTGGGCAGGACGACGATCGCGTCGGCGTCCACCTTCTCAAAGGCTTCGACAAACTCCGCGGAAGAAGTGTTCATCGTCACGCCCCCGTCGATCACGATATCGCAGCCGAAATTCGCAAACAGAGATTTCACGCCTTCTCCGTTGACGACCGCGATCACCGCGAGCGGCTTATGCTCTTTTTTCTTCTCGACGATACGGTCGCGCTCATTATGCTGCACCTGCATATTCTCCATCTTGAAGGTCAAGAATTCGCCGTACTGCTGCGCGAAAGCGATCACCTTCGAGGGATAGAGCGTATGGATATGCACCTTGACGCGCATCCCGTCGACCACAACGGCGATCGAGTTGCCGAAAAAGCGCAGCTCCGAGATGAAATTCTCCTTGCTGAAATCCTGTTCATAGCGGGAACTGACCAATCGCTGAAGAATAAACTCCGTGCAATAGCCGTCGGTGAACTTCGAATTCTCGTTGAATAAAGACAGATCCACCGGCGCTTCATTCACCTGACGGGGCAGCTCCTTCGGGTCGATCACCTCTCCGTACAAACACTTCAGCATACCCTCGACGATCAGGATAAAGCCGTAAGCGCCGCTGTCGACGACGCCTGCTTCTTTGAGCACGCTGAGCATTTCGGGCGTGAAGGAGAGCGTCTTGCGCATTTCGGCAATATACATCGAAAGGATGCTTTCGATCGAAGAATTGCGGGTGATCTGTGTACGGATATGCTCGATTCCCTCGCGTGTGACGGAAAGGATCGTACCCTCTACAGGGTGGACGACTGCTTCATACGCCGTGCGGTAGCCGCGGATCAGACCGTTGCGCAATTCTCCCGGTCCGATGACGGGACAGCGGGAAAGCTCCACCGCAAGGCCCTTGAAAAACTGTGACAGAATAACGCCGGAATTGCCTCTCGCGCCGAGAAGCATACCGTCTGAAAGCGTACGCAGATACGCGCCGGCATCCTCGGAGGACTTCGCGTATCGGGTCCCGTTGCCGAGCGTGAGCACCATATTGGTGCCGGTATCGCCGTCGGGCACGGGGAATACATTCAAACGGTTGACCTCTTCCTCATGCTGCTGCAGAAAGGCAAGACCGTTTTTCAACATTTTTTCCAAATGGATTCCGTTGATTCTTTTCGTTGACATAATGCTTGATTCCAATCTTTTGGGTTGCGATTCAGTCACCGAGTTAACGAAAGATGATACCTGATAGTCCTATCTATCGTTTTCGATAACTGAAACACCCGTCATTCTACGGTACGTCGCAAGCGCCGTACCCTACAGCAAACGTTTCATTTGCTTCGCGTGAAACATTTTCGAAGAACTGAAACCTTTATCAAAAGGAGCCTTTTATTTTGCCTCGGCGACAAACTGTTCGATCAGGGCGCGTTCGGTGCTGAGATCTTCTGAGATGGGCTTGCCGACGTAATACGCCGCCATCAGACCGGGACCGATGTTGATGCCGCAGAACGGGAACACGTCGATGATATAGACCGCCTTGGGGTTGAATTTCTCCTCGATCATTTTCTTATACGCTTCAGCCTGCGGATAGCGGCTGGTCTGGGCGATAAAGATATACTGATCCTGCGGATCCTCGATCGTCGCCTCGATGTACTTCATCAGTACGGCATAGGCGGCTTTGGCGCCCTTTGCCTTACCGAGGACGGTGGTAAGACCGCCCGCGTCGAATTCGCCGATCGGCTTGACGCCCGCCAGCTGACCGAAGAACGCCTTGGGATGGGTGATCCTGCCCTTCTTCGCGACAAAGCTGAGATCATCCAGCCATCCCGCCTGATGATAGCGGTTTTTATTCGTTTCAAGATAATCCGCTACCTCGTCAAAGGACTTGCCTTCAGAGCGCAGCATGGAAGCATGCACCAGCATCAGACCGAAGCCGGGACCGAAACGCAGGGAGTCGATCAGCCTGATCTTCGCGTCGGGGTATTTTGCCATGATATTCTTTCGTGCGGCGGTCGCGAAGTCCAGCGCGCCGGAGATCGCGGAGGAAATGGTCACGCAGATGATCGCCTTTCCCTCCCTGACATACGGCTCAAAGGCGTTTTCGTACTCCGTCAGGTTGGGCGGAGCGGTGGCGTAGTCGTTGGGGTTCTTCTTGAGCGCGGCATAAAACTGCTCTCTGGTGACGTCCTTCCACTCCATAAAGGTCGGGACGTCGCCCTTACCGGGCAGCACCAGATGACCGTCGATGATCTTGACGTCATACTTCTGTTGGAATTCAGCGGAGAGGTCGCAGCCCGCGTCCGCCATCAAAATAAAATCGTTCATGTGTTTTTCCCTTCTGTAAATGATTTTATATCTTAAAAATATAAACTATTTAAAATACTGACTGAGAAAGTCCGTCAATTCCGCCGTCACCTGCTCTTCATTCGTCTGAAAAGCGGTCGTATGACCGGCGCCTTCGACAATGACCATGCGCTTTTTCGACGAACAGGCGTCGAAATTCTCTTTCCCCTCTTCGAGCGGAACGGTCGGGTCGGCTGTTCCGTGCAGAAAGAGGATTGGCTTGATGGCATGCTTCAGATGCTCCGTGGTGCGTTCGCTGATATCGATACGCTGATCCCAAGCGGCGATGCGGCGTATCATCGGGAACAATATCGACGGCATATGCATGCGTTTGGCGTCGTGTCTGAGCTGATTCTCCGTAGAGATATAACCGCAGTCGACGACCATACACGGCACGCGCTCTTCCTCGAGAGAATCGGAAAGATACGCGAGCGTCGTACCGCCCATGGAGGTTCCGTACAGCAAAACATACTGCGCGGGATTCTCGTCCAGAATGAACCGCAGCCATGTCCGGACGTCGTTCTGTTCGATCAGACCCATGCCGCAGCGCTTTCCGCCGCTGCAGCCGTGGGCGCGGTGATAGATCACGAGGATGTTGAAGCCGTTATCGTACAGCCACTTGGCAGGCGACACCAGATTGACATACGGGTCGGCGTTGTAGCCGTGGATCATGATCGCCGTTTTTGCAGCGCCTTGGTCGTAAAGATCGCCGCAAAGGGTCACGCCGTCGAACGCCGTGACGGACACGCGCTCGAAGCCGTGTTCTTTCAAAGCGTTCCAATCATCGAGCATCTTTTCTTTATATGGTTCGATCGCAGGCTTATACAGTCTTCCGTCGTCAAGCGGCAGTACTTTTCGGCGACCGAAAACCGACCGGTAGCACACGGCTGCCGGCGCGATGACAAAGATAATCAGAAATAACAGGATCGCGAGTATTATATAAATGTATAGCATAGTTCCGTTTCCTGTTTAAAAATAAGTATGAATCGGTCGGTCATTCCGAGTGAAAGCGCCGCCACTTTTCACGGACGGATCGCTCCTGCTCAGACACCTTTTCATTGAAAACGATCTCGTTGACAAAATGCTCGCAGTTGTTGTGGATGATGTTATAGCCGTCCTCGCCGATACGCGCCCTCGCCATGGCGACGGTCTGTTCGGGACTGCGGCGCTTCATCTTCTCTTTCAAACTCAGCGTCGCGGTCTCAACAAGATTGCCGCAGGAAAAGACGTCGATATCGGTAGCCAGCACCTTGATCTTTTTCGGTTGTTTGAGATTCTCAGCGGTCGGAGGGAGTCCGAAGGCGATCACCTCGTCGTCGCTGACAAAGATCCCGTAATGATAGACGGAACCGAGCTTCACGCGGATGATATCGCCGAAGCGGCACTCTTTGTATTCCCATTTCATTTGAGCTTTGCCTCGATATAGGTCACGACGTCGCCGATCGTGGGGAAGTCGTTCATCGATACGTCGTCAAAAACGATACCGAAGCTCTCTTCGATGGCGATGACCATATACAGCACCGACACGGAGGTGAAGCCGAGATCGGTCACGAGCTTGGTACTCTCGTCGCACTGTCCGATGATATCGCGGTTCTTATCATCGGCAAAAATCAGGATCTCTTTCAGCTTATCTAAAATCTCGGCTCTTGTCAGCATTTTTTGTACCTCTTGATCTTCATGCTGGGCGTGCGCTCAAAGTCCGAGTCGCGGACGATGATGCGGGACACGCGCTGTTCGGTCGGCAGGGTATTGTTGATCTTTTCGAGTTCATCGGTGATCACCTGTACGGGATTCACCTCGCCGAGCTTCGCGATCTCGGGCGCGCGGGGCACGACCTCGAGCGCCAGGAAATGACTGCCTTCTTCGGTCACATCCTCGTATACCTGCGCGTCCTGGATCAGGTCGAGCGCGAGGAAACGAACCTCCAGCTCAGCCGGAGAGATATTCTCGCCGGTCGGCAGCACGATGATCTCCTTGATCCTGCCGGTGATGTATAAGAAACCGTCCTCGTCGAAGCGGACGAGATCACCGGTGCGGAAATAGCCTTCCTCATCATAAACGCCCTCTTCCTCCTCGCCGACATAGCCGAGCATCATGTTAGCGCCCTTTAAGCGCAGCTCGCCGTCGACGACCTTGACCTGCTGGTTCGGATAAAGCAGACCGACGGACTCGGGCTTGTTCAGATTCTCGGGATTGCCGGAAACGAGGTTGGCGCTTTCGGTCAGTCCGTAACCGGGCAGAATATCGATATCGAACACATTCTTATATTCACGGATCAGATACGGAGGAACCGCCGCCGCGCCGCAGATGATGGTTTTCAGCGAGTCGCCGAGCATGTTCTTGCCGAACTTTTTGGAAAGATTCAGCGCCATCTCCGCGAGCGCGGGTACGACGACCATGATCGTCGGACGGAACATCGCGATATCGCGGAACATATCCTTATTATTGCGGCAGATAAACAGCGTGGAGCCGGTATACAGAGCAGTCGTCAGGTTGCGGATCAGACCGAACACGTGCGACAGCGGCAGCACCAGCAGATAACGCTGTGAGAATACGCCCTTATAGCCGTAACAGCCGTTGACCGTACCCTGCATGACGGCAGAATTGGACAGCAGCGCGCCCTTGCTCCTGCCGGTCGTGCCGCCGGTGAACATGATGACACAGGGCGTTTCGCCGGACGGATACGTCATTTCTGCGGGAGTATCGCAAACTGCGTCGGACGCGATCACCGTCACGTCGGGACGCTTCGCCGCGACGATCGCGGTATTATCGGTCAGCGACGGATGACAGATGATCTGATCCAGACCGAATTTCATCGTACAGCCGAACACGGTCATCGCGTCAAGCTGTGCGGACAGGATCACCGCGGTATAGCCGAGGGTCGTCACCGCTAAGAACGAGCGGACAAAGTCGTAGGAATTCGGGCAGTAGATACCGACGCGCTTTGTCCTGCCGTCGCTTTTGAGCAGGGTGCGGAGTCCGCTGATATCGGCGTCGATCTGCGCGTATGTATACTGTCTGCCGTTATCCTCGACTGCAACGGTGTCGGGATATTGCTTGACGGAATTCGCCCACATTTCGGACACGCTGTCCATTTCGACGATCCGCTCGAACTGATCGGGATCCATGTATTTTCGGAATACTTCTTTGCTTGGATTCAACATAATCGCCTCCGTGATTTATTATCTGCCGCGCCGAAACGCGATCTCTTTCAATTCATTTTCTTTATCGTACAGCATTGCCGTTACGTTCTCGATATCCGACATCGACGGTCGTCCGTCGAACATCTCGTTGATATCCACCGCCTCGCCGACAACGATCTTCAACCGGCTGCTGCGCGGCTGATGCTCACGGATGTAGACCGGTACGATCGGCACCTTGGCGCGCATCGCCATCAGCACCATGCCGCTTTTGAACTGCCGCATCTCGCCGGAGCCGTCGTTGATATGCCCCTCGGGGAAGATCGAGACGACCTCGCCGCCGGTCAGGTGTTCGTTGATCACCTTCATCGTCTGAAAGCCCGTATTCTCGATATCGATAGGGATGCACAGGACATGCTCCAAAAACCACTTGGCTTTTGTGTTGTAAAATTCCTGATTGCAGATGAAGTGATGGCGGCGATACCAGACCGCGATCATCAGATAGACGGGATCGAAAAAGCAGTTGTGGTTGCACATCACCAGCGCGCCGCCGCGGACTTTCTTTTTCGCGGCTTTATTCTCATAAGTGATCTTCGGTCGGTACCACAGGAGCGTCGGTATCGCGCCGGTGATCCTGACAAAATCGACGAAGAGGTATTTCAGTGAAAACAGCTTAGCTTTCTTTTGTTCTTTCATTCAGCATTGTTCCTAAACTAATGATTTTTTCACGCATCACGTGATTCAGCTTTTCGATATTCTCCTTATCGCTCAGCGCGGGGTCGGCGACCTCGGAAGGGATGATCGGCGCGCCGATCATTACGCGGGCTCTCTCCTTGAAGGTAAAATACGAGCCGTTGGTGTACATCGGGATAACAGGCGTATCCGTCGTCAGCGCGAGATACGCCGCGCCGGTCTTGAACGCGAGCGGGCGTTCTTCCCCCTTGAGGGGGATCCTGCCCTCGGGGCAGATACCGACCACTCCTCCCCTGTCGAGGATCTTCTCGCTTTTCGCCATGTAACCGTAATCATGCGTATTGCGGTCGACGAAGATGCCGCCGAGCATCCTGAGCAATACGCCCAGAACCGGCTTGTTCATCACCAGCTCCGACATATGAAAGCGCAGCGTGCGCGTCCAGAATACGAACATCGTGACGGGATAATCGAAAACGGAAGTGTGATTGGAGATCAGGATCGCCTTGCCGCGGATATGCCGCGACTGTACGGCTTTATCTTCATAATACACTTTTGTGCGAAAACAGACGAGCCGGATCGGCCAGCCGGTGATCTTCGCGAACCAGTTGAATAAACAGTAAAACATTGTATATATATCGGTTGAGATTGCCACGGGGATAAATCCCCTCGCAATGACTATTTTAAATGGATAACAGAAAACAGGATTCCCTGTTTATTGGGATTGCCGCGGGCTTTGCCCTCACAATGACAGCGACCGGTCTTAAAGCTGCCCGGACAGGAAGGCGTGGAAAGCGGCGACGGTAGACAGCTCGGCGCTTTTTTCCACAGGGATCTTCACCGAGAATTCATTTTCAAGAGCGGAGATCATGCCAAAGTAATCGAGCGAGGAGCCGCCCAAGTCAAGAAAGAAATCCGCCCGGTCGGCGATATCCTCCGCCCTGCAGCTCAGCGCAGAGGCAAAGAATTCGCGGATCCGCTGTGCCAGCTCATCCTGCAGGCCTTCATCGGAACGCAGCGGGACGATCTGCGTAAACTCGTTATTCTCGAGCTGCCGACGCAGACGGATGCGGTTGAGCTTGTACTCGTCTCCGACGATCAGTTTGTCGCTGACATATAACAGCTTGCGGATCTCGGACGACAGGTGCATTTCTTCGAGCCTTGCCTTAACAGCTTTATCCAAAGCAGAGAGCTTTTCTTCAGAGATAAACCGATTGACCGAGAACACCAGCGTCGGCACGACCTGTGCGCCCTCGCGCGCGCCGATCAGACATACCTCGTTCACGCCTTCGAGCTTCAGCTCGGGCTCGATCAGATTCGGATTGAGATTCTCGCCGGAATAGCCGATGACCAAGTCGTCTTTTCTGCCCAGAATTTTATAATGACCGTTCTCACAGACAGCCAGATCGTGAGTTTGGAAAAAGCCGTTATTGATGATCTTACGTTCGCCGTCTTCTATGATATAACGCGCGATCGCCTTACCCTTGACTTCCAGCTCGCCGTCGGCGTTGATGCGGTATTCCATACCGTCCATCGGCTTGCCGATAAAGCAGTCGTTGAGGATGCTCGGCTTTTGGGACAGCTCGACGGAAGTAATGCCGATCTCGCTCATGCCGTAGCCGTCGGCGATATGGTAACCGATGTAATTAAAAAACTTCATCGCGTCCTTACTGATCGACGAACCGCCGGTGATCATAAAGCGGATACTGTCGCCGAACAGGTTATCGCGTACTTCTTTGAACGCGAGCTTGGAAAAAGCCGCGCCGGCAGCGGAATCGCCGAGCTTCTCTCTCAGGCGCATCGCCTTATTGAATTTTTGTTCGGTCGCTTCGCCGCGCAGGCGGATCGTTTTCATCGCCTGCTCAAAGACCTTTTCCCAGAAAAGCGGCACGGCGAAGATATGGGTCACATGATGTCGGCGCACGGTACCGGTGATCGTCTCGGGCATCATGTCCTTCAGTTCAACAAAGGTGCGGGAAAAGAATGAGAACCAGATATATACCGCTACCAGACCGAAAGCATGGTAAAACGGCAGAAAGGTCAGCAGCTTCAGGCGATCCTGATAATGACGCTTGATCAGATCACATTCACGAATGATGCCGTAGCTGCCTTTGATCTGATAGAAAAGCTCCTCCGCCGAATAAGCGCACAGCTTGACGTGTCGGGAAGTACCGGACGTCATGACCAGTATCTCTTCACCGAAACGCTCGGGCTTCAATCGTTTATCCACCCGCTTGACGTCGGCGCACATCACGGTTTTCACAGAATAAACGCGTTCGTCCGAAACGACGGCTTTCGCCGAGCAGTCGCAGATCGCACCCTCGATCATCTCCTGCGAAAGGCGCAGATTGATCAGCAGCGGTTGATACCCGCATAACAGGATCGACCAGAACATCTCGATCCACAAAAGGGAATTCGCCATGGAAAGCCCGACAAAGGAGCCGGGTTCGACGTCGCTGAGCATTTCCTTCAGCGAAACGGCACGCGACAGGATCCTGTCCTCGACCTCGCCGTAGGTAAAGGTCTCGATACGGTAGCCCCTGCTGCGCTCATACATGATATTATCTTTTTCCTGAAACATCAGCGAAAACAACGTCTGCATCGTCAGACCGCGCTCTTCAAATTCACGCAGCTTGGATTCGACGTAATCCCTGATGCTTTTGTACCTTCCGAGACCGATATCACCCATAAGCACACAGGCTCAGCGGAATCATCATCCGCAACAGCCACAACTCTCCTTTTACACATTATCGACATTAATCTTATCACAATCAACCTCAAAAAGCAAGGAAATTCGACATGGTTCTTTATGGCAGCTTTCCTTTATCAAGCGCAAATCAATAATGACAATTTCGTAAATCATATTGCAACAAACGGATTTATATATTATGATAAATTCAATTCAAAATGAAAGAAGGATACTATGAACAGATTGCCAAACGAACCTCAAAGTACAGCTGCAACAAAAACAAAGAATTCCATTTTAGCATCCAACCCCGTGATGCGCAGGCTCAACAAGGTCGACGAATACGATGACGTCAACTCCGCTACCTACGGCGGCATCACACTCAAGACCGTCTATTTCCTGCTGTTCACGGTCGCGGGCATCATTCTGCAATTGGTGCTTGCCAAAACGCTTGCGACAGGCGAGATACTGCATTTCACCTACAAGGGTTTTGAAGTTGAAATGTATACGACCGAGGGGATCGCCCTGGTCGTCAGCGTTATCGCGGCGATCGTCTTCCAGCTGCTCGCTTTCTTCGCAAGAGCTACCACGCCTGTCACGGGCGCATTGTACTGCGTCACACAGGGATACTTCATCTCTTTCCTGATCTTTAAGATCCTCCACGGCAAAGAATACCTCGGCGCGCTTGCGCTTTTGATCACTATGGTCATTATATTAGTCATGGCGATCCTGTATACCAAGGGCGTCATCCGCGTGACCAAAAAATTCAAAGCCGTTATGATGACGCTGTTCATCACCGTGATCAGCGTATCGATCCTGATGGTCATCGCTGCGTTCATCCCGTTCACCAGACCGCTGGTACAGGCGATGCAGAACAATCTTATTCTCTCCATCGGCTTCACGGTTATTTTCATCATCATCGCCGCGCTGTTCCTGATCTGCGACTTCGATACCATCGACCGCGTCGTCACCAACAAGCTGCCGAAAAAATATGAATGGCAGGCGGCGTTCGGACTCGCCTTCACCGTTATCTGGCTGTATCTCAAGGTGCTCGACCTGATCATCACTATCGCGGGCAACAAAAAGTAATAACGGCACAACAATGAAAACGCGTACAGACCGCAAAATCTGTACGCGTTTCTTATTTTTTGATCAGAATGTCAAAGCGGCAAAAAGCCGCCTCTTCCCTATCGTCTTACTCAACGGTCAGGATATCGGAAAAGCCGGTGACCTCAAAGATCTCTTTAACGACTTCGTTGGGATGGAGGATCTTCATCGAGCCGCGGGTATTCATCGTCTTTTGCAGAGACAGAAGCAGTCTGAGTCCGGCAGAAGAAATATAATCGAGCTTTGAGAAATCGAGCGTCAACTCGGTGATTTCGTCCAACGATCCCTTCAATTCCTTTTCTGCTTCGGGAGTCGTACCGGTGTCGAGGCGTCCCTCTATGATAACATTCAGCTTATTGCCATCTCTTTTTTTGGTGATAGTCATATCAAAAACTCCTTTTGAATAGCTTTTCGAGAACATTATAACATAAGAATAATAAATTACAACTGTTTATGAGAAAAAAATTTGGTTTTTTCTGCAAGTGCCTATCAACCGCGATTTGCATTATTATCTGTATTATGATACAATACAGGAAACAAAAAGAGGTATTGAATATGATTGCTTTTTTAATCGTTACCGTCGTGATCCTGCTGATACTGGCAGGGTTGTTCGCCGCCTATCACAAGACGTTTTACTCGCCGACAAAGGATATGTCCGAAACGGAGAATACCGCCTATATCGCCAAGCTCGCCGAAGGTCACAATATCGATCAACGTATCAGCGAGCTGAATTCGCTGCCGTGTGAATTGATCACCATACGCTCGTACGACGGTCTCAGGCTGAGCGCACGTTACTTTGAAGGAGAAAGCGACAAGCCGCTGTGCATCTGCTTCCACGGTTATCGCGGTTCGGCGGTGCGCGATTTCTCGGGTATCGGACTGCACCTGATCCGCGAGGGATACAACGTGCTGATCGTCGACGAAAGAGCTCACTGGCGCTCGCAGGGTCATACGATCTGCTTCGGTATCAAAGAACGGTACGACGTAGTATCATGGGTCAAATTTGCACAAAAGCACTTTGAAAAAGATAAGAGCATCTTCCTTTTCGGTATCTCCATGGGCGGCGGCACGGTACTGATGGCATCGGGTCAACAGCTGCCGTCAAACGTCAAGGGGATCGTCGCGGACTGTCCGTTCAACTCACCGAAAGATATCATCAAGCACGTCTGCCGCATGATCAAACTGAATCCTGAATTATGCTGGCCTGCCGTATGGCTCTCGGCTCTGATCTACGGAAGGCTGAGGATCAACGCGACGACTGCAGCGCGTGAGGTCAAAAAAACAAGAACGCCGATCGTCATCATCCACGGCGAAGGCGACGACTTTGTGCCAATGTCGATGAGCAAAGAGGTGCGGGACGCGAACCCCTCCATGGTCGAAATGCATACGATCCCCCGGGCGGGTCACGGGATGAGCTTCTTTGAAGATACAGATCGCTACATCGGAATCGTCGAGGAGTTTATCCATCGATACGATAAATGAAGCTTCTGTCATAAGCAGACTCCGCCGGCCGAGCAAAAGGCTGAGTCTGTAGAACCCCTCAAAAAGGAAAACCAAAGAAAAGTCCGTGAAACAGCTTGCGCAAGCCGTTTCACGGACTTTTGAATTTGGCAGGGGCAGAAGGACTTGAACCCTCGGCACGTGGTTTTGGAGTGGCTGTTGAAAGTTGAAAAACCGCATGGGTAAGCCGATTTTGAGCCGTTTGTTGAAAGCTGTTTTTCTCTCCGCCCGGTATTGATGCTTTTTTGATGCTATTGGTATATTTTTGCCAACCTATTTATAAACCGTCAGTGTATTTGATGCTATTAGTTTTTCCGGAAGGGGTAATTTACCAAAAGTAGTATCTATATTTGCGACGCTGTAATCAAAGATAAACGGCAGCTATCCCTCAATTCAGATATCTGTCCGACAACTCTTGAACAGCCAAAGCAGGACCCTGATCAAAGGATTCATCTGGATATTCGCGTTCTAAACGATCTGCTTCTTCAATCAAAAAGTCGAGCATACTTTCATCGCCGCGAAATCCTAATACCAAGCATAGCATGGATTTCAAATACTCGCTTCTAAAACTACGATAGTTTTCCAATATCCAATCACAGCAGTTTGATTTGCAACGCAAAAAGTATTTGACTGTGTTTTCAATAAAGATATCCAGACCGGAAGTGAGAGCCCTTCTTTTGATAAGAGGGAGTGTTACTTCTTCTAACGCAATAGCCTTATTAACGATTGCCATTCGTTCATCTGCCGGATAGCTGCGGCGCATAAGGTTTACAATCTCTTCGGCAGTTTCTGCGTTCTCAATCTGTTGTTTATGGTTTGCTTCAGCATCTTTGATTTTGGATAAAATACCGTTTGATAAATCGAATAGTTTGTCTTCTGCGTCTTTAAATAAATGAAATGTGTATTCAAATTTAGCGGCAGAGAATTTCAAATCGCGATGGTTTTTCAGAAATCTCTTTACTTCTTGCTTAGTAGCCATAATTTCTCCTTAATTAAATGGTTCTAAAGAGGATCTTTATGAATGTATCTTTTCACACAGCGAAAACATGACAGCAGTCAATTGTTCGTCAGTGATTTCTCCGTTAACCATTGACGGAAGAATACATCTGTTTCCTCTGGAATAGGAACGCCTTCAATGCTGTTGATAGCCTTAGCGATTTAACAGCTCTAAGGCGCTTTTCTTTTTCGTCATCAACCATCGAAAGCCCTCCTTTGTGTATATTTTACTCGCTGTGTGAGATTAGTCAAGAGTTTATACGAAGTATAGGAACGAATGCTTCATCTCTCATTTTTCACAACATATTTGAGAGATGAATTGATTTTTGAGCGATGAAATGGTATAATGACAGAGGAGGGATCATTATGCAGAAATATCCGTTTCAAATCAACTCAAACATCCTGAAGCTGACAACCGAGATATCGGAGCTGGTAGGTGGTATGGGAATGCTTACCGAGGTCGCGCGATCGCCGCAGTTGAGAAGAAGCAACCGTATCAAAACGATCTATTCTTCACTTGCTATCGAGCAAAACACGTTGAGTCTGGATCAGGTCACCGCTGTGTTGTCAGGTAAACGTGTTTTGGCGCCGCCAAAGGACATTGCTGAGGTACAGAACGCGTTTGAAATCTACGACAGGCTGGATGAATTGAATCCATATTCGATAGACGACCTTCTTACCGCTCACGCTGTGATGATGAGAGGACTGCGGGATGACGCAGGAGAATTCCGTTCCCGACCTGTCGGCGTCGTAGATAATCAAGGCAATGTTTTACACGTTGGAACTCTGCCTGCGTATGTTCCGCAATTGGTAGCCGAGCTTCTTGATTGGACAGAACATAACGAAAATCCATTGCTGATCAAAAGCTGTGTATTTCATTATGAGTTTGAGCTGATTCATCCTTTCTCTGATGGGAACGGACGAATCGGCAGGCTGTGGCACACCCTGCTGCTGTCAAAATGGAATCCGATGTTTACATGGGTTCCGGTCGAGTCGATTATCCATGACAGACAGAACGAATACTATAAAGCAATCAATGCTTCCAATAACGCCGCTGACTCAACCTGCTTCATCGAGTTTATGCTGTCTGCTATCAAATCCGCTTTATTGGAGATCACCGACAGCAATAATGCTTCTCCCAACAAAAAGAACAAATCCGAAATAAGAGAGCAGCTGATTCTCGATTACCTATCGGAGCATGCAGATATATCCAATAGAGACGTGCGTGAACTGCTGTCCGTCTCCGCCGCGACCGCTAACCGTGTTCTGAATGATATGTCAGACAGAGGATTGATTATCCGCTTCCGAAAGGGCAAATCGTGGGCGTACAAAAAGAAGTGAATCTGCCCCTGCTGCGCCGTGTGTCGCCCTGTGTGCGATTTGTTTCGAGAGGAAGGGTAGGTTACAAGGCTGAGAGCGATTTCGCGGTGTCGGCGATTTTTGCCCGCATCTCATTTTTTGAGATGCTGAGTCAAAGAATACGTTTGTTGAAAAGCACTAAATGCATCTGTAATGACGACAAAAAATTTCTATCACACCCAGATTCTTCGACACTGTTCAGCCCATGGTTTTCCTTGACGCATATGTTAAAAAAATGATATAATATAGGCGAAAAGAGAACAGCAGAAAAGAAGTGATCGGGGAGGCTGACGGACGCCGAAAGAACAATCTAATAAACTGCTAATGGCCGTGTGCAGTCCGGATTCGATCCGTGGACTCACCCGGCTTTTTTGCGCAGTTTTCTTTTCAGAATGAACATGGAGGACAGAAGAATTGTACAAGAGCTATGACGACCTGCCGCTGATGATGTCGGTGCAGGAAGTCGCGGACGTTCTCGGTATCTCAAAGTCGAGCGCCTATGTGCTGTCAAAGGAAAAAGGATTTCCCACATTGAAGATAGGCTCCCGCGTAGTGATTCCGAGAGACAGATTTATCGAATGGATCAAAATTAACACAAAGTCACGGAGGAGTGATGAACGGGCGGTAGAATCATGCCACAGCCAAAGGAAAACGGAAACTATTTCATTCTGCCGAACGATATTTTCAATATGGATTTGTCCGCGCCTGAGATCGCAATCTACGCTTTCCTGATTCGCATGGAGGATCGCAGGGACTATACCTGCTATCCGTCGTTTAAAACGATCGGCAAAGCGCTGAACATGAGCGTGAACACGGTAATGAAATACGTTCGGATGTTGGAAGAGAAAGAACTGATATCCGCTGAGCATACAAGTGTTTTCATCAAGAACGGTGATAAACGTAACGGCAATTTGTTGTATCACATACTGCCGGTCAAACATGCTTTGGAAGAATACTATCAGTGGCAATTACGCAACGGCGGCACCAAAAAGAAGCGATAAACGCCTTGTTGGTATTGCACAAAGGATGATTTCAGCCGAGAAACTGAAATCAAGCAGGAGAAAGCAGCGGCGCTATTGAAAGGCGCCGCTGCAGATCCCGGCGGCCGGCAACGCCGACCGCAAGCGGTTTTTGGGCACTCCTTGTGCAATATTCTTAGGTTGCCTACCTGTTTGAGTTTGGTGTAACTGTTAACGCTGCCTTTTCAGAAAAACACGTAATAAAGGGAATAATAAGCATTTTCAAGGTTGAACCCTTGTTGGTGTATTTCATATTTGAGTAGTTTTGGAGGTCGAATTTGGATTCAGATAATAAACAAAGAGTGAGCCTGTATCTGGACAGAGAAACAGTCAAGACAGTAGATCTGTTCATGAAAAAACACGGCTACCGGTCAAGAAATGAGTTCTTTGAAACGGCGGCAGAGAACCTGATCGCCGACAGCATGATCAAAACAAGCAATGATTTACTGAGCGATAAGCTGGGAAAAACTCTCGCAAATGCTACCGAAGAGAACGCGAAAGCGATCTCGAAAGGGCTCTTCCGATACGCCGTTCAGCTCGAGATGCTGATGCGTGTTATCGCGCAGATGAACAGCTTTACCGATGAAGAGCTGGAGGATATGCGCAGAGAGGCGATCAATAATGTCCGCAGGACTCGAGGAAAGGTTCGGCTCGACGAAATAATCAAGGGCTATTACAACGAATAAGTCTGGATATTCAGAGAAAGGTGTGGTATTGTTGTGTGCTGAAGAAAGGAGCTGACAGCTGTGTCACAGAAAGAAATCTTAACGAACGGCAACGCATTTAAGAGAACCGACGGTCGCTGGGGAGGTGTAGTCTGGTACAAGGACGAGCAGGGCGAACGCAAACGCAAGAGCTTCTCCGGTACCACCAAGACGGAAGTTAACCAGAAGATGAAGAACTATATCGTGGAGTTCAACAAACAGAAGAATGATTCCGTTGAGTCGCTTAAGACCTTGCAGGAGAGTATGCAGAGTTGGCTGCAGGTATTCAAGTTCCCGTCGGTGGAACGATCGACCTACGACAGACTCGAAGCTACCGCAAAGAATCAGGTCTATCCGGTGCTCGGCAAGAAAGTTGTCGGCGACATCACCGCCGCAGATATCAAAAAGCTGCTTAATCGTCGGATGACTGAAGGATACGCTTACACCACGGTCAAGAAGGTTCATAACCTCCTCAACGAGTATTTCCGGTATCTTTATCAGCAGGAGATTATCGTGAGAAACCCGATGGCGAATGTTGAGATGATCAAAAAGGCAAACTTCATGTCCGCCCAGGGCAAAGAAAATCTTCCTCCGACGGACACAATCACGGTGTTCACAGAGGAAGAATTGGAAAAGTTTAAAGCAGAATCATTCAGTGTGTTCAGCAACGGAAAGCGTAAATACCAGCAGGCAGCCGCGTACATACTCATGCTGAATACAGGGCTTAGAACAGGAGAAGCTCTCGGATTGCTCAACAGCGACGTTGATTTAGCGCGTAAAGTCCTGCATGTTCAGCGCGGCGTGAAAGAGATCAGCAAGCGAAACGGCGTCACTGCAGAGCACGGTAGAGAGGTAGCTGTCGGCAAACTGAAGAGTGCAACGAGTAAACGTGACATCCCTCTGAACGATACGGCAATAGAAATGGTCAACGACTTGAGAAGCGAATTCTACTTCGGTGAGGACAGTCCGCTCATCCCGGACGAGCACGGAGAGGTCACCCGACCGGTCAACTTCCGCAAAAGGTACTACAGAATCCTCAAAGCCGCAGGAATTGAAATCAAAGGTCTCCACTCACTCCGCCACACTTTCGCCACCAGATTGATCAACGGTACGAAAGATAAAGACGGCAACATCAAGTCCCTGACGCCTCGTCAGGTAGCCGATCTCCTCGGTCATACCACCTCAGAGATCACCGAACTTTACTACGTCAAAAGAGATATGAAGATGCTCACCGGCATAACGGATGGATTTGAACTATAGAATAATTACCAGTATAATAGAGTGTTATTGAATGGAAATCTATCAACACTATATACGATAATAGCGTTCTCAATTCTATACTCTATAGTTCTTGATAATTATTTGTATGATGCTATAACCATTGATTTTTGAATATGAAATTGCCTTGAATTATTAAATGTGATGTGATACAATTATGTAAAACAATCCTTAAAGAGAGCAACAATTATGAATCTTTTGTTTTGGAATCTTAATAATCATTCCAACTACCGATATATAAAGAATTGTTTGTATGAAAATAATATAGACATTGCTGTTTTTGCGGAGTTTCACAATACAGATTTTGATATGCTTCAAAGAAACTCTTGCTATCGAATAATCAACGGATTTGGTGGGTGTCAGAAAATTATAGCTTTATCAAAGCAGCCAGTTGTTATGAGAGTCCGTCAAGAACAAAGTCGATATATTATCTACGAAGTAGATTATCAAGATGAGAAATTCGTTTTTGTTGGTGCTCATTTGCAAGATCAACGTTCATCTGATGATTCAATTAGACTTGAAACAATTAGTATATTAAAACTAGATGTTCATAAATTAGAGATAAAACTCAAAACAAAAAACATCATTATTTTAGGTGATTTGAATTCGAATCCATATGATCGAGAATTATTACAGATGAATGCTTTTGATGCAGTTCTTTTTAGAAGTGTTATTAATCGCGCTGAAACTCATAAAGTTAACGGTGTTGTTCGACATCGTTTATACAATCCTATTTTACACTTTATTTCTGAGGATACAGAAAATTATGGTTCATTCTATTATGATAATGGAGCTTTTTCTCCAATATGGCATTGTTTGGATCAAGTATTATTAAGCAAATCACTATCAAGTAGAATAACCGATTTAGAGTATCTTAAGTATATTGGAACTGTATCGCTTATGAATAGTGCTAGACCAAAGGCAAAAATAAGCGATCATTTGCCGCTGTTTGTTAAAATATCTTGAATGGAGGATTATTATGGATAACATATGGGAAATACCATCTTTAGATGAGGATTATAACTCAACGGATAAAGTGATTAGGATTATTATACAACAAGCTGATTATCTTAAAGACAGTACTCGTGGAATTATTCGGGCAAAATTTGATAAACTGAATCTTCCTATGACAGAAGTCTTAGGCGAATTTTTAGTTGCGACTCAAAAAGTGAGTGCATTGACACAACAACAATACGAAACTGATGATGATCAAGGAGAAAATACTCAAACAAATGTTAACGAGTACTATAGAATTAATATA
>JAFRBD010000102.1 GCA_017405065.1 Ruminococcus sp.
AGTACCATTCGATGGTCGCGCCGCCGAACATATCCAGTCCGACGTCCTCGCCGTTCCAGCGTCTTAATAAAAAGATGCCGATTTTCAGAATATATCCGAGGATCAGGTAAAAACTGATTTTGTGCAGGTTCGGATGCTGACCCTTTTCGAACTTTTTCTGGAACAGACCGCTGAGAAAGATGTACAGCGGAGCGGTAAAAGAGTTGACAAAAATAAACCACGAGCGGAACATATCGCTGCGGTCGGTGAACTCCTCCGCAAAGCTGCCGACGACGACCAGTACGACGACCAGCAGCTTTACCGTATCAAATTTGAAAATTCGGGGTCTGTTTTGCTCGTTCATCATTTTCCTCTAAAAATCGTCATTGCGAGGGCATTAGCCCGCGGCAATCCCACAAACAGAGAATCATTGTGTTGATAACAGTTTCAAATCATTAATATGATGCTTCTACTCGGATTATACTGAACTTGTCGAAAAAAGTCAATCCGGCGCGCCGGTTTTTCTTTCTCTGTACAGGGGATCGGGCGACATGCGAGAGCTGTTTATCACAGGCTGCCGAAACTGACCTTCCTATACAGGATTTGTTATTGACTTACCGTTACGGATATGATACACTAGGTCTGTACGGACGACCTGACATAAAGGGCTGTGCTTCTGAGTGAAAGGCGCTGACAATACGAGCTTGTTCCGAGAAGGGATGATTGTATCTGCCGCGCCTGAGGGTGCGGCTTTTTTGTGATCAGCCAACGTCATTGCGAGGGAGCTTGCGACCGCGGCAATCCCACAAAGCAGCGCACTGCCTTTTCTGCTGCATCTGCCGGCTGCAAACGACAGGGGGATTCCCACGTCGGGCAAATTCGGCAGTGATTCACTTAGAAATAGGGAGATTTGCCTCCTCGGAATGACATGAACACATGTAAGGAAGTGAATATATGGATACAAGAGTCGCTGTTATCAGCATTATTGTGGAGGACGACAGCTCTACGTTAGAGATCAACGAACTGCTGTCCGGCTTTTCGGAATATGTCATCGGACGCATGGGCGTGCCGTATAAGGAGCGAAATGTGCGCCTGATCAGCGTCGCGGTCGACGCGCCGCAGGATAAGATCGCCGCCTTGAGCGGAAAGATCGGCTCTTTAAGCGGTGTGAGCGTCAAAACTGCCTACGCCTCTATCTAATGAGGAATTAGGAATGAGGAATTAGGAAATATCGGGTGAGGGCAGAGCCCTCCCTTTTTACTGACCACTGATCACTGACCGTTGGTCACTTGTTTCAAAGGAATATTACGTTATTGATCCATCATACTATTCGGAGGAAAAATATGGCTGTCTATAATCCCAAATCATTGCACGCGGAAGAATTCATCAACGATGAAGAGATCCGCGAGACCTTGGCGTACGCCGAGAAGAATAAAAACAATATGGAGTTGATCAACGAGATCCTCGAGAAGGCGCGTCCCATCCCGACTGCGGGCGGCTGCCGCTGCAACGGGCTGACCCACCGCGAGGCGTCCGTCCTGCTCGCGTGCGAGGATCCTGCCGTCACCGAGCGCATCTATGAGATCGCCGAGGAGATCAAGCTCGCCTTCTACGGCAACCGCATCGTCATCTTTGCGCCGCTGTACCTGAGTAATTACTGCGTTAACGGATGCCTGTACTGCCCCTATCATCTCAAAAACAAGACCATCCCGCGCAAGAAGCTGACGCAGGAGGAGGTCAAGGCCGAGGTCATCGCCCTGCAGGATATGGGTCACAAGCGCCTCGCCATCGAGAGCGGCGAGGATCCCGTCAACAGTCCGATCGAATACATCCTCGAGTGCATCGATACCATCTACAGCATCCATCACAAGAACGGCGCCATCCGCCGCGTGAACGTCAATATCGCCGCCACCACCGTGGAGAATTACCGCAGGCTCAAGGACGCGGGCATCGGCACCTACATCCTCTTCCAGGAGACCTATCATAAGGAGAGCTACTTAAAGCTCCATCCCACCGGCCCCAAGCATAATTACGACTATCACACCGAGGCGATGGATCGCGCCATGGAGGGCGGCATCGACGACGTCGGCTTAGGCGTCCTCTTCGGTCTGGAGCTGTACAAGTACGAGTTCGCGGGACTCATCATGCACGCGGAGCATCTCGAGGCTGTCCACGGCGTCGGCCCGCATACGATCTCCGTGCCGCGCGTCAAGAAAGCCGACGACATCGATCCCGACGAGTTCGACGGCGGCATCGACGACGAGACCTTTGAGAAGATCACCGCCTGCATCCGCCTGGCGGTTCCCTATACCGGCATGATCATTTCCACCCGCGAAAGCGAAGAAGTGCGCTCCAAGCTCCTGCGCCTCGGCGTATCGCAGGTCTCCGGCGGTTCCCGTACCTCTGTCGGCGGTTACGCCGAAAAGGAGCGCCCGCACGATACCGAGCAGTTCAGCGTGTCCGACCAGCGTTCGCTCGACGAGGTCGTCAGCTGGCTGATGAAGAGCGGACACATCCCGTCGTTCTGCACCGCCTGCTACCGCGAGGGGCGCACGGGCGACCGCTTCATGTCGCTGTGCAAGAGCGGTCAGATCCTCAACTGCTGCCATCCGAACGCGCTGATGACCCTCGCCGAGTATCTTGTCGACTACGCTTCTCCCGAGACCAAGGAGATCGGCTTCAGGATGATCGAAGAGGAGCTCAAGCGCATCCCCAAGGATAAGGTAAGAGCGATCGCCGCGCAGAACATCGAGGATATCAAGAACTCGAACAGAAGAGATTTCAGGTTTTAATAGAATTGCTGTCATTGCGAAGCCCGAAGCCTCCCGTCAGGGAGGTGCCGCGGACACGCGTGTCAAGCGGCAGGCTGTGGCAATCCCACAAAGCGGAGATTTACCGTTTCTTATATCGAACGGCATTAATGTCAGGGGGATTGCCGCGGTCGCTGAGGCTCTCCCTCGCAATGACGCAGCTATTTGTGAGGTATTTATGTCATTAAACTCAACCGTATCCGCAGAGCGTCCGCACATCGCCTTTTTCGGCAGGCGCAACGCGGGCAAATCCAGCGTGGTCAACGCTGTGACCGGTCAGCGGATCTCCGTCGTGTCCGAGACGCTCGGCACCACCACCGACCCCGTCAAAAAGGCGATGGAGCTGCTGCCTTTGGGGCCCGTCGTGATCATCGATACCCCCGGCTTTGACGACGAGGGCGCTCTGGGCGAGCTGCGCGTCGAGCGCACCCGCGAGGTGCTGCGCAGGACGGATATCGCCGTGCTGGTCGTGGACGGTACCGTCGGTCTGACCGATGCGGATGAAAAACTGATCCATGAATTCGTCAGCCGTGGTTTGCCGTATCTGATTGCCATTAATAAGATCGACCTTGCTGAGGAACCCCCGCAGTGGGATGAACACACTGCGTGTGTAAGCGCCCTGACGGGCGAGGGGATAGGGGAGCTGAAAGAGCGCCTCGCGCACATCATCGATTCTGAAGATAAAGAAAAGTACATCGTCGCCGATCTGGTGGAAGAGGGCGATATCGTCGTGCTGGTCATCCCGATCGACGAGTCCGCTCCCAAGGGACGCATCATCCTGCCGCAGCAGCAGACGCTCCGCGAGCTGCTCGATCATCACTGTACCGTGGTCTGCTGTCAGGATACCGAGCTGAAAACGACGCTGTCAAAGCTGAGCGGCAAGCCCGCGCTGGTCATCACGGATTCACAGGCGTTCAGGCGGGTATCCGCCGACGTTCCCGCCGATATCCCGCTGACCTCGTTTTCTATCCTGTTCGCGCGGTACAAGGGCGATCTCGACAGCCTGATCCAAGGCGCGAATATGCTGAAAAACCTGCAAAACGGCGATCAGATCCTGATATCCGAGGGCTGTACCCATCACCGCCAGTGCGGCGATATCGGCACGGTCAAGCTGCCCGCGTGGATCAGAGGATACAGCGGCGCTGAGCCGGAGTTCAGCTTTACGTCGGGAGGCACCTTCCCTGACGACTTATCGGAGTATAAGGTGATCGTCCACTGCGGCGGCTGTATGCTCAACGAAAAGGAGATGAAGCATCGTCAGAACGCCGCCAAAGCGGCAGGTGTGCCCATGGTGAATTACGGAATCGCCATTGCAGCGATGAACGGCATCCTTGATCGGGCGCTGCAGCCGGTGAAAGGAATGTTGATCTGACGGAAGCATTGATCGATTGTGCAGTATGCATAAATAAGGCGAAGGAATTTTGGATTGCAAGACGAATCGAGATGTCGTATAATAAAACTCAGTCAGAAAGTGAAAAGGGTTGACAGAGATGACAAACCTTACGACATTTTTCCGGTCAGTCAGTCAGTATAGGATAACTATACCCTTTTCGTTAATAATTGTGGATAGTTGGCGCAGTGCGTTCGTTTGAGCGTTCTGCGCCTTTCGCATAGAAAAACATATTTATTCTTTTGAGAGGAGTTTACCATGAAAAAAGAACCGGAATACTGCAAATGCGACATCTGCGGGAGTGAGAAAGGAATCAAAACGAACTATTACCGCGGAAGAGTGATCGGCACCATCGAGCTGCAAAAGAATAATCCTACCGAGGTTTATTCCGAGCTTGAGACATTGGAAGGCGGATGCTGCAAAAAATGCGATATCCTTACCCGTTTTAAAGCGTCGTTTAAGTGGTTGGGTTCGGCTGTCGTGATCGTTCTTGTCGCAATTGCTCAGATGCTGATGATCAAGGGATTTGAAGGCTGGGTGACCTTATGGGTCATAGGCGTGATCGCGTGTCTGGTCATGGCGATCATATCTCCGTTCAGAAAAGCGAAGGACGGCGCGCTTGCCGACTACTACAACAAGAAGCTCTATCAAGAGAAAAAACTCGAGAAAAGCAAAGAGACAGAGAACAAAGATGAGGATAAATATCCGATAGAGTATTTGTGTAAATCCGAATATGATACCGCAGTTGAGAACAATAAAAAGTATCTGCCTGCATTTGAGAAAAAATACGGGAAGAAGTTCTGGGAAAGCGAAAAATCGACCGAAAGTGAAAAAACGCAGGAGAGCGACGATCCTTCCGATGGTGAGCAAAAGCTGGAAGAGAGCGGGGATTCGTCAGAACAATAAAGCGGCAGTGAACGCTGTGAATGTGAACTTTATTTCTAATAATGAATAAAAAATTGTAATCTTACATTACAAAACATTAACTTGTCAGCACGCTATATATGGTTTATAATTTCTATTGTAGAATTATTACACAAGATATGGGGTGTAGACATGAAGTGTCCCTACTGCGGATATGAAGAAAGCAAGGTCATCGATTCCCGTCCCGCCGACGAGGGCGAGCGTATTCGCCGCCGCCGCGAGTGTCTGAAATGCGGCAAGCGTTTTACGACCCACGAGGTCATCGAGACCGTCCCGATCGTCGTCGTCAAGCGCGACAAGAGCCGCGAGGTCTTTGACCGCAACAAGCTGACCGCCGGTATCCTGCGCGCCTGTGAGAAGCGCCCCGTTTCCGTCAAGCAGATCGAGGCGATGGTGGATTCTATTGAAGCCCAGCTCCAAAGCTCCCTCGACCGCGAGGTCACTTCCATGACCATCGGCGAGCTGACCATGGAACAGCTCAAGAACGTCGATGAGGTCGCCTATGTGCGCTTTGCGTCCGTTTACCGCCAGTTCAAGGATATCAATACCTTCATGGACGAGCTGAATAAGCTGTTGAAAGAGAAATAATTCCTTTCATAATAGATTCTTGCGCGATAAACTTTCTGTGCTTACTGTATATCATAAATCCCGACGCAGTGGCTTGCGTCGGGATTTTTGTGTTAGAAATTAGTATCAAGCGATCATCTCACATATACTTCCTGCTCTGTGCGACCGCCATCTGATCGCACTGTTCGTTCTCCGGGTGACCGGCGTGACCCTTCACCCAGATCGGCTCCACCTCATGGATATCGCACAGCTGTAAAAGCCTCTCCCATAATTCGGGGTTGAGGGCTTTTTCTTTTTTATTGCGCATCCAGCCGTTTTGCTGCCATTTTTTTGCCCAGCCGAGCTTTAAGGCGTTGCAGACGTATTGACTGTCGGAGTACAGCAGGACGCGGCACGGTTCCTTGAGGAGGCTGAGCGCCTCGATCACCGCCGTCAGCTCCATGCGGTTGTTGGTGGTGTTCGGCTCGCCGCCCGATATCTCCTTTTCTCTGCCGTTATAGCGCAGTACCGCGCCCCAGCCGCCGGGACCCGGATTGCCCGAGCATGCGCCGTCCGTGTAGATCTCTACTGTTTTCATGGGTATCATCCTTTCGACAGAGGGGAAATGTTTGCAGTTGCGTCTCTTGCAGGGGAGGGGCTCGCTCCTCCCGAAGGCATTGGTTGAGATGCCGTCCGGCGCGAAGCGTATCCCTTCCTTTTATCTGATTATACCACATCATTCCTGATGTTGACAAGCATTTTATGGCGTTCTGTTTATTGCCCATATATCCGCCTAAAATAAAATATCGAAAAAAACACCTGTATTATTATGTGGCACTTGACCTGAAAGTCATTTTGAGGTATAGTATATAATGTATAAGTGGGAGTATGTTCTTTTGAAACGATACATACGTATTTACCATATGGATTTTATCCGTCCCGGAGCGTTGCGGGAACGGAACATGATAAAGTACGAAAACTGTTATGATATAAGGAGGTATCATATTTGAGCGAAACGAAAAAGAAACCTCAAATCAAGAAAACGGGCAAAATGAAAGCGCCCGCATCCAATAAAAAGGTGAAAGCATCCGGCGTCAAGCGCAGCTACAAGCCGACGGTGACCGCCAATACCAAGGGCAAGTCACGCGCTAAGTCCGGCGGGAAGAAGGCGAAGCCTCCCAAGCCGCCGATCCGCGTCGCGTTCCTCGGCGGTCTGAACGAGGTCGGCAAAAACCTGACCGTCTTTGAGTGCGAGGGCGACATGATCGTCGTCGATTCCGGCATGGCGTTCCCCGACGGCGATATGCTGGGCGTCGATCTGGTCATTCCCGATTACACCTATCTCGAGCAGAACGCCGACAAGATCCGCGGCGTCGTCATCACCCACGGTCATGAGGATCATATCGGCGGTATCCCGTATCTGCTGTCAAAGATCAACGTACCCATCTACGGTACGCCGCTGACCATCGGCTTGATCGAGAACAAATTAAAGGAGCACAGCCTTTCCGCGCCGCCGACGCTGGTGAAGAAGAACGCGGGCGACCGCTTCAGCCTCGGCTGCTTCGATATCGAGCTGATCCACGTCAACCACAGTATCCCCGACGCCGTCGCCATCGCGATGCGCACCCCCGCGGGCATCATCGTGCATACGGGCGACTTCAAGGTCGATTACACGCCGATCGAGGGTAAGATGACCGATCTCAACCGCTTTGCCGCCTTGGGCGACGAGGGCGTGCTGGCGCTCTTTGCCGAAAGCACCAACGCCGAACGTCCCGGTTATACCCAGACCGAGCAGCGGGTCACCGAGAGCTTTGACAAGCTGTTTTCCACCGCTGTCAAAAAGCGCATCATCATCGCGACCTTCGCGTCCAACATCAGCCGTATCCAGCAGATCATGAACTGTGCGCAAAAATACGGTCGGAAAGTAGCCTTCTCCGGACGCTCAATGATCAATTATATGAAGGTGGCGCAGGAGCTGGGCTACGTCGAGGTCCCCGATAATCTCATCATCGACATCGACCAGCTCAAGGAGTATCCGCCCGAAAAGATCGTACTCGCGACTACCGGTTCTCAGGGCGAGCCGATGTCGGCGCTGTCCCGCATGGCGTATTCCGATCACCGCAAGGTATCTGTCGGCGCGGGAGATTTCATCATCATTTCCGCCAAGCCCATCCCCGGCAACGAGCGCACGGTCGGAAACGTCGTCGACGAGCTCTTGAAGCGCGGCTGCGAGGTCGTCTATGAGAGCATGTATGAAGTCCATGTCTCCGGTCACGCGTGCCAGGAAGAGCTTAAGCTCATTCATTCATTAGTAAAGCCCAAGTATTTCGTTCCCATCCACGGCGAGCAAAAGATGCTCCGGAAGCATCGTTCCATTGCGATGTCGATGGGGATGGAAAGCAAAGATATCTACATCGGCGATATCGGCAAGTGCGTTGAGATCAGCGAGAGCGGCGGTATCAAAGAGGCAGAGAATGTTCCCGCAGGCAAGATCTTTGTCGACGGTCTCGGCGTCGGCGACGTCGGTTCCATCGTTCTTCGCGACCGCAAGCATCTGGGTCAGGACGGTCTGATCATTATTGTCGCGTCGCTGGACGTTTACGACGGTCATGTCATCAGCGGCCCCGATATCGTGTCCCGCGGCTTTGTCTATGTGCGCGAGAGCGGCGATCTGATGGACGACATCAAGTCCCTGTCGAACGATATCCTCGAGGATTGCTCCCGCCGCAATATCCACGAGTGGGGCGTGATCAAGAATCTGATCAAGGACGACATCGCCAAGCTGATCGTCCGACAGACCGGCCGCTCCCCGATGATCCTCCCGATCCTGATGGAAGTATAAGTCAGCGGGCGGTTTTTCCTGCAGGGGAGGGGCTTGCTCCTCCCGCATCGCTGAGAGCGATAGTCGCTATACAAGTGGTTCTGTCATGACGATCAACTCTCAACTTCCGACTGACAACTGCCGGCTATCCATGTACAACTATTCACAGAAAGGTGTTCTATGAAAAGACGCGTTTGGACAGTGTTTCCCGCCTGTCTGATTTTAGCGGTTCTGATGATCCCGATGTCAGCCGCTACCTTTATGTATGATAGAATATTGGGCGTCGTAGAGATGGGCGTTACCGCAGTAACGGTCACGACGGTCTTTATCCTTGCGCTGCGCTTTCGCAACTATATCCGCGAAGTGTCGCAGTCCGCGATGAAGGACTGTTATTCGCCGAGTCATAAAGCCCTCGAAGCGATGCAGACGCCTGTCGCCGTCTGCGGTACGCACGGTGAACTGATCGCTTACAACGTGAGATTCCGCAAGACGTTTCTGGACGACGAGGACGACGGAGTGAATATCCATATCAGCCCGTTTATCGCCGAGCTGACGCCCGAAGAAGCGCTCAGGCGCGGCTCCTTCGACGCCGAGTACGCCGACAAACGCTTCACGGTTTTTGCGCGTGAAACGGAGCATGGCGTCTTGTTCGAGTTTGTCGACGATACATATTATAAAAACATCGCCGATCAGTATAACGATACCAAGACGAGCGTCGCGCTGATCGTATTCGATAATATCGAGGACTTCTCCGCCGACGCGGAGCAGGAGGCTGCCGCGGCGCACCTTGCCGCTGAGAACATTCTTTATGCGTGGGCGACGAAACGCAGTATCCTTCTGCGCCGATTCGGTGAGAACCGCTATATCGCGATCTTTGAGGAGGCAGTTCTCCGTCAGGAGATGGAGCATAAATTTGACCTTCTCGACGAGATCCGCGCCGTGACCTATAACGGCAGACCCGCCACTCTGTCGATCGGCGTCGGTCACGAGTGCGCGACCCTGACCGACAGCGCCTCCCAGGCGAGAAAAGCGCTGGATATGGCGCTGGGCAGAGGCGGCGATCAGGCAGCGGTGCTGACCGGCAGCGACTATGTCTTTTACGGCGGTATCGCCAAAGGCATCGAAAAGACATCGAAAGTACGTGTCCGCGCCGTGTCGCAGGAGATCGCCGACGCGATCACCCGCGCGGAGCGCGTCCTGATCACCGGTCACCGCTATTCCGATCTCGACTGTATCGGCGCGGCTGCCGGTATGTACGCGCTGGTGACCAAAAAGTATAATAAGGACTGCCATATCGTCGCCGACGTCAACCGTACGATGGCGGCGGATATGATCGGGAAGCTGAGCGAGGATCGCAAGGATATGTTCATTTCTCCCGAGAGCGGTATACTGCTGACGGGTCCCAGAACGCTGCTGTTCATTGTCGATACCCAGTCGCCCGACTTCATTGAAAACGACCGTCTGTATAAAAACTGCGGCAACGTCATCATCATCGACCACCACCGCAAGATGGTCAACTTTATCGACACCGCGTCGCTGTTCCTGCATGAGCCGACCGCGTCCTCGACCTGCGAGCTGGTCACCGAGGTCGTCGAGTACCTTGCCGACGACGTTCTCAGTCATATCGAGGCGGAGGCGCTTTTGGCGGGTATCATGCTGGATACCAAGAACTTCGTTATCAACACCGGCGTGCGTACCTTTGAGGCGGCGGCTTTCCTGCGCAAGAAGGGCGCGGATACCGTAGCCGTGCGCAACGTGTTCGCCAATTCTCTTGAGAATTATCGCGACAAGAGCCTGCTGGTATCCTCCGCGCAGATCGTCAATCACTGTGCGATCACGGTAGCGGACGACACCACCCGCAATTCACGCGTCGTCTGCGCGCAGGCGGCGGATGACCTGCTGTCGATCCAGGATACTTACGCGTCGTTCGTTATTTCGCGCATCGATAATCACACCGTCAATATCTCGGCTCGTTCTTTCGGCAAGATCAACGTCCAGCTGGTCATGGAAGCGCTGGGCGGCGGCGGTCACCAGACGATGGCGGCGGCTCAGCTCAAGGACGTTACCCTGCAGGAAGCGAAAGAACGCTTGATCGAAGTGCTGGAGGACGTCAACATCCTATAAAGCAGATACGCAAAGCAGATGCGGCATTTCGCAGGGGAGAGACTCTCTCCTTGAAAACGAATGAAAAGATGTTAATGATAAGCAAAGCAGATAAAGCCGTTTGCAGGCTGCTGCACTCGTGCGGTCTCAAGCACGATTATCATGAAAAGAAATACATTTGAAAGATATGATCGGAGGAATATGAAATGAAAGTGATCCTGTTGCAGGACGTCAAGTCCCTCGGCAAAAAAGGCGAGCTGGTCAGCGCGTCCGACGGCTATGCCCGCAACTTCCTGTTTCCCCGCGGCCTGGCGAAGGAAGCCAACGCGCAGGCGATGAACGAGTTCAAAAATGCCGAGCAGAGCAAGCAGTATAAGATCGATACGGCGATCGCCGCCGCCAATAAAGCGAAGGAGGAGCTGGAAGGCTCCAAGTTCGTCATCAAGGCGAAGGCTGGCGACAACGGCAAGCTGTTCGGCAGCATCACCGCCAAGGATATCGCCGCCGAGGTCAAGAACCGCAAGCATGTCGACGTCGACAAGCGCAAGGTCACCCTCAAAGAGGATATCAAGACCCTCGGTGATTACGAGGTAGAGATCAAGCTCTATTCCGGCATCACCGCACACTGCACCGTTTCGGTAGAAAAAGCATAAGAAAGTGAAGAGTGAAGAAAGATGAGTGAAGAGTGAGGGACGGGCGTTGCCCGCATCCAATTCCTAATTCCTCATTCCTAATTCCTAATTAAAGGAAAAGCTATGCCTGACAATAACAATACCAATATCAACGGGCTGAGGATGCCGTATTCGCACGAGGCGGAACAGGCGGTACTCGGCGCCGTGCTGATGGAGCCGGATGTGATCGCCGACGTCGCGCAGATCCTTCCGTCCTCCGAATATTTTTACCTCGCCAATCACCGCACGATCTACGCTGTGATGCTCTCGATGTTCACCGCGGGACAGCCGGTGGATCAGATCACCGTGCTTGAAGCGCTCAAGACGGAGCGCGATTTCGACGAGGCTTCCGGAAAAACCTATCTGTATCAGCTCGCCCAGAGCTGTCCGTCGATCGCCAACGTCGAAAACTACGCGCGTATCGTGCGCGATAAGTATGACGTCCGCGCTTTGATGAATGCCGCCCGCGATATCATCGAGGACAGCACCGAGGGCGAGATGGAGCCTCAGATGCTGATCGACTCTGCGGAGCAGAAGATCTTCGATATCCGCCGCGGCAAGGATATCCGGGGGCTTCAGCGCATCGACGAGGTGCTTTTCCAGACCTTCGACCGTCTGGATATGCTCAACCGCAACGACGACAGCGTCAAGCCGGTCGCTACCGGCATCGGCGACCTCGACAGAGTTATCACCGGTCTGAACCGTTCCGACCTGATCCTGCTCGCCGCGCGTCCCGGTATGGGTAAAACCTCGTTCGCTCTGAACATCGCGCGCAACGTCAGTGTGATCGGAAAAAAGACCGTCGCCTTCTTCTCGCTCGAAATGACCAAGGAGCAGCTTGCATCCCGTCTGCTTTCGTCAGAGGCGCTGGTCGGCGGCACCAAGCTGCGTACCGGACGCCTTTCTCCCGATGAATGGGAGCGTCTGATCGGCGCGGGCGATATCCTGAAAAACGCCCAGATGTATTTAGATGATACCCCGGGTATCACCGTACCGGAGATGAAGTCAAAGCTCAGAAGGCTCAAGAGGATCGATCTGGTCGTGATCGACTATCTGCAGCTGATGTCTACCGGCCGCCGCGACGGCAACCGTGTACAGGAGATCTCCGAGCTGACCCGTAACCTGAAAATCCTGGCGAAGGAGATCAACGTGCCGGTCATCTGCTTAAGCCAGCTCAGCCGTGCGTCCGAGCAGCGTCAGGATCACCGCCCTCAGCTTTCCGACCTACGTGATTCCGGTTCGATCGAGCAGGACGCCGATATCGTCCTCTTCCTTTACCGCGAGGGCTACTACGACCGTGAGAAGGGTGCCGAAACCGCACAGGCGGCTGTGGATCAGAACAGCGGCGAGTGCATCGTCGCCAAGAACCGCCACGGCGAGACCACGACCGTCAAGCTCCACTGGCAGGGCGAGTTCATGCGCTTCACCGGACAAGACCGCAGCCATGAATAACGATCTTTTATCCGCAGTCAGCCGCTTTATTGAAGAAAAACACCTGCTGCAAAGCGGCGATAAGGTGCTGGTCGCCTTATCCGGCGGCGCTGATTCGGTCGCTTTGCTTCATTTGCTTATTTCTTTAAGAGAAAAATATGATCTTGCGATCAGCGCAGCCCATATGAACCACGGTATTCGCGGCGCGGAAGCCGACCGTGACGAGGCGTTTGTCAGAGAGCTGTGCGAACGGTGGGGGATCAGGCTCTTTTGTGAGAAAGCCGACGTTCCCGCGATCGCCGCCGAAAACGGTGAGAGCCTCGAGCTGTGCGGCAGGCGATTGCGCTATGATTTCTTTGACAGAGTTTCACGCGGTCTCGGCGGCGCAAAGATCGTGACAGCCCATCACGCCGACGATAACGCCGAGACGATGCTTTGGAATCTGACGCGCGGTACCGGGATCGCCGGACTGCGCGGTATCCCTGTGCAGAGGGGCGATATCATCCGACCGCTGTTGTGCTGTACGCGAGCCGATATTGCAGCGTACTGTGCCGAAAACAAGCTGGATCATGTGACCGATTCCACCAACCAAAGCGACGACTATACGCGCAATAAGCTCCGCCATCGGGTGATGCCCGTCCTTCGCGAGCTGAATCCCAACGTGAGCGATACGATCGGCAGGACATCCGATCTCATGTGTGAAGCAGATGATTATTTGAATCTTATTTCCAAAAAGGAATTAAAGAGAGCAAAAAACAATCACGGCTATTCATGTGGATCACTTTTGCGCCTTGATCCGATCGTATTGAAATACGCAGTCAAAAACATTTTGGAAAATGCCGCCGCTCCTGTTGACTTTCGGCACATAGCGCTTATAATAGAAGCGATGCGCGACGGGGCAGCGGTCGATCTCGCAGACGGCTTTACCGCCGTATGCGCGCAGGGCGATCTGCGGATCATCTCTGCGGGCGCGAATGATGACGCCGGCTTTTGCATCCCTTTCGACGAATTCGTCCGTTTCGGGGCGAAGCGCGTCAGTGTGAAGAACGGCAGCCCGGCGCTGACGGATACCGAATTGCAGGAACTCGGTTTTGACCGCTCAAATGTTCACAATTTATTATTACATAACGCGGTCGCGTGTGATATAATCAGCAATAGCACGTTTTACCGCACCCGCAGGGCAGGGGATACCTTTACCGACGCCCGACGCGGCGTGACAAAATCAGTCAAAAAGCTGATGAATGAAATGAAAATCCCTCGCGAGACCCGCGACGCCATCCCACTCTTAGCCGACGGTTCCGTCGTGCTGTGGATGGAGGGCGTCGGATCGTCCGCGCAGGCAAAACCGGATCTGACCCGTGACAGGGAAGTATATATCATAATCGGGGGTAGAAATAATGCATAAGGATTTGGAAAAGATTCTGATTACAAACGATGAGATTAAAGAAGCCGCCAAGCGCCTTGCCGCTCAGATCGAGAGCGACTACAAAGGCGAGGATGATATCGTCTTTGTCGGACTGCTCAAGGGCAGTGTCCAGTTCATGGCGGATCTGCTGAAAAACATCGGGATGATGTGTACGATCGATTTTATGTGTGTTTCCAGTTACGGAAAAGGTACCAGAAGTACCGGACGCGTGAATATCATCAAGGATTTGTCAGAACCTATTGATGATAAGAATGTTATCATTGTTGAGGATATCATCGACAGCGGCAATACCCTGAACTTTATCAAAAAGTATTTCTCGGCAAAGAACGCCAAGAGCGTGCGCATCTGCACCCTGCTCAACAAGCCTTCCCGCCGCGAGGTCGAGATCGACGTAGACTATATCGGTTTTGACGTGCCCGATGAGTTTGTGGTCGGTTACGGACTGGATTATCGTGAATACTACCGCAACCTGCCTTATATCGGCGTACTCAAGCCTGAGATATATGAATAACAAACAGGCTCCCTTTTCTAAGGGAGCTGTCACCGCAGGTGACTGAGGGTTGAAATGTCGGATTGGATCACGGCAACCCTCCGCCGCTTCGCGGCACCTCCCTTAGGAAAGGGAGGCTGATAAGGAGTGAAAACGCTTGAACGATAAAAAGAATTCCAATTCCTCAAAGGTGAGGAGCCTGCTCATCTATCTGGGTATCCCCATCGTTGTGATACTCATTATGTCGATCGTCCTTTCCCAGTCGCCGAAGGACACCACCTCTTATTCCGAGGTCGTCGGTTACTTTGACGATATGAAGGTCACCGAGTTCAAGGTGGAGAGCAGCGGTTCTTCCACCAAGATCCAGATGAAGCTCGACGACGGCAAGGTCGTCAACCATAAGATCATGGACTGGCGCACCTTCTGGGCGGACGTCGAGGAGGATATCGACAAGTACAATGAAGATCATCCCAAGGATCCCATGAAGTACGACCTCACGCCCGTGAGCGACAATTCATTCTGGCTTGAGCTGATCCCCACTGCTGTTTTGGTGATCGCGCTGGTACTGTTCTGGTTCTTCGTCATGCGCCGTATGAGCGGCGGCATCGGCGGCAGAGAAATGAATTTCGGCAAAGCGAAGTTCAAGAATCAGGCTGACGAAAAGAAAAAGACGACCTTCAACGACGTTGCAGGCGCCGACGAAGAAAAGGAAGAGCTCGAAGAGATCGTTGAATTCCTGAAAAATCCCGATAAGTATAATAAACTCGGCGCGCGTATCCCCAAGGGCGTACTGCTCGTCGGCCCTCCCGGTACCGGTAAGACTTGGCTTGCCAAGGCTGTGGCGGGTGAAGCCGGCGTACCCTTCTTCTCGATCTACGGTTCCGAGTTCGTCGAGATTTTCGTCGGCGTCGGAGCGTCGCGTGTACGCGACCTCTTTGAGACCGCAAAGAAGAATTCTCCCTGTATCGTATTCATCGATGAGATCGACGCAGTCGGCCGCCAGAGAGGCGCGGGACTGGGCGGCGGTCACGATGAGCGTGAACAGACCCTCAACCAGTTGCTGGTAGAGATGGACGGCTTCGGCGCGAACGAAGGCGTCATCATGATCGCGGCGACCAACCGCCCCGACATCCTCGATCCCGCGCTCCTGCGTCCGGGTCGATTCGACCGTCAGGTCATGGTCGGTTATCCCGATATCAACGGACGCGAGGCGATCCTGCGCGTTCATTCCCGTGAAAAGCCCCTTTCGCCCGACGTCAAGCTCCGCAATGTGGCGAAGCAGACCGCCGGCTTTACCGGCGCCGATCTGGCAAACCTTTTGAACGAGGCTGCGCTGCTTGCCGCCCGCAAAGACAAGAAGGCGATCACCCAGACGGAGATCGAAGAAGCCGCGATCAAGGTAGTCGTCGGCTCTGAGAAGAAATCCAAAGTCATGAACGAACGCGAGAAGAAGCTGACCGCCTACCACGAGGCGGGTCACGCAATCTGCTTCTACGTCTGCGATACACAGGATCCCGTACACCAGATCTCCATCATCCCGCGCGGTATGGCGGGCGGCTACACGATGCCCCTGCCTACCGAGGACCGCAGCTACCGCTCCAAGCGCGAGATGGAGGAGGAGATCGTCGTCGATCTCGGCGGCAGAGTCGCCGAAGCGCTCGTGCTGGGCGATATCTCTACCGGCGCGTCCAACGATATCGAAAAGGCGACCAAGACCGCGACCAATATGGTCGTCAAGTACGGTATGTCGGATTCTCTCGGCCCGATCAACTATACCTCCGGCGATGGCGAGATCTTTATCGGCAGGGATATGGGTCACACCAAGAACTACTCCGAAGAGACCGCGGGCAAGATCGACGAAGAAGTCCACCGCATCATCACCGAGGCTTACAAGAAGACGGAGGATATCCTCAACGCGCATATGTCTAAGCTGCATGAGACCGCGGCGTATCTGATCAAGCACGAGAAGATGTCCGGCGAGGTCTTTGAAGAGGTCATGGCGGGCGTCTATGTCGAGCCGGTCGAGGTCGATGAGGCGGAGGAAGCGTCAGAAGCAGAAACTGTTTCCGCTGATACAACAGAAGAATAATTAATAGTTTCGCTGTCATTGCGAAGGGCGTAAGCCCTGTGGCAATCCCACAAAAAGGGGTAGCTGCGTTTCGACTATCGGTATCTGCTTTAAGGCGATCGCCGCGGTCGCAGTCTCCCTCGCAATGACAGCGTTGTTATAAAGAAGTGAAACCATGCTTGAAAAAATCATCATCAAAGGCGCTAAAAAGCACAATCTGAAGAATATCGACCTCGAGATCCCGCGCGACAAGCTGGTTGTCCTGACGGGCTTATCGGGCTCTGGCAAAAGCTCGCTTGCCTTCGACACCATCTACGCCGAAGGTCAGCGACGCTATGTCGAGAGCCTTTCGTCCTACGCGCGCATGTTCCTCGGTCAGATGAAGAAGCCCGAGGTAGACTCCATCGAAGGGCTGTCTCCCGCTATCTCCATCGACCAGAAGACGACCTCCAAAAATCCGCGTTCCACGGTCGGAACGGTGACGGAGGTCTACGACTACTTTCGCCTGCTCTACGCGCGTATCGGCGTGCCGCATTGTCCCAAGTGCGGGCGTGAGATCAGCCAGCAGACCATCGACCAGATCACCGACAGCGTTCTGTCGCTCGACGAAGGTACCAAGATACAGGTGCTTGCGCCGATGATCCGCGGCAAAAAGGGCGAGCATAAGGGCGTTTTTGAATCGGCACGTAAATCGGGCTTTGCCCGCGTGCGTGTCGACGGTATCCTCTATGATCTCAGCGAGGATATCGTCCTTGAAAAGAATAAAAAGCACAGCGTAGAGATCGTTGTCGACCGTCTGGTCATCAAGGAAAGCATCCGCTCCCGTTTGACTGACAGCCTGGAGACCGCCTCCAAACTGGCTGACGGTCTGGTGCTGATCAGCGTCGTCGGCGGCGGGGATATCCTGTATTCACAGAACTACGCCTGTCCCGAACACGGTATCAGCATTAATGAACTCGCTCCCCGGATGTTCTCGTTCAACAATCCCTTCGGCGCGTGTCCGAAATGTACCGGCTTAGGCGTGTTCCTGCGCGTCGATCCCGCTTTGATTATCCCCGATCCCGAAAAATCGATCTCTCAGGGCGCGATCAAAGGCTCCGGCTGGGCGATGGAAGGCAATACGATCGCCCAGATGTATATGGACGGTCTCGCCGAAAAGTACGGCTTCGATTACTTCACACCGATCAAGGATCTGCCGGAAGAGGCAGTCGACGCGATCCTGTACGGTACCAAAGGGGAGAAGCTCCACCTGATCCGCCGTACGCCGTTCAATAAAACGGAGATGTACCGCGAATTCGAGGGTATCATCCCGAACCTCGAACGCCGCTTCCGCGACAGCAACTCCCAGTGGATCAAGGAAGAGATCCAGAGCTACATGACCGAGATCCCCTGCGACGAGTGTCACGGAAAGCGCCTTTCACCAATCTCTCTCGCTGTGACCGTCGGCGGCATGAACATCGCCGATCTCTGCGATCAGTCCGTAGTAAAAATACTGGAATTCATCGACGCGCTCGATATCAGCGAACGCGACCGCATGATCGCCGGAGAGATACTCAATGAGATCAAATCGCGCCTGAGCTTTTTAAAGTCTGTCGGCTTGGGCTATCTGACCCTGTCCCGCGCCTCGGCGACCCTCTCGGGCGGCGAGAGCCAGCGTATCCGTCTGGCGACCCAGATCGGCTCCGCCTTAATGGGGGTGCTGTATATCCTCGACGAGCCGTCGATCGGTCTGCACCAGCGCGACAACGACATGCTGTTAGGCACGCTGAAAAAGCTGCGTGATATCGGCAACACCGTCATCGTCGTCGAGCATGACGAGGACACGATGCGCGCCGCCGACTATATCGTTGATATCGGGCCCGGCGCGGGCGTACACGGCGGCGAGGTCGTCGCGACAGGCTCCATCCAGGATATCGAAGCCTGTGAGAAATCCGTGACCGGTCAGTATCTCAGCGGCAAGCGTTCGATCCCCCTCCCCGAAAAGAGGAGAGAGGGAAACGGTAAATTCCTGACTGTAAAGGGAGCCGCACAAAACAATCTGAAGAACATTGATGTTAAAATTCCTTTAGGGAAATTTGTTTGCGTTACCGGCGTGTCCGGTTCCGGCAAAAGCTCTTTGATCAACGAGATCCTTTACAAGCATTTAGCGCGTGAACTGAACCGCGCCAAGACGACGCCCGGTAAGTTCAAATCCATCGAAGGCGTCGACGCGCTTGATAAGGTCATCAATATCGATCAGAGTCCGATCGGTAAGACCCCGCGCTCCAATCCCGCGACCTACACCGGCGTATTCACCGATATCCGCAACCTGTACGCGACCACTACCGACAGTAAGATGCGCGGCTACACCGCCTCCCGCTACTCCTTCAACGTCAAGGGCGGTCGGTGCGAAGCCTGTCAGGGCGACGGTATCATCAAGATCGAGATGCACTTCCTCCCCGATATCTACGTTCCCTGCGAGGTGTGCAAGGGCAAGCGCTATAACCGCGAGACCTTAGAGGTCAAGTACAAGGGCAAGTCGATCCACGACGTGTTGGAGATGACCGTTGAAGAAGGTCTGGAGTTCTTCCAAAACATCCCGAAGATCCAGCGCCGCCTTCAGACGATCTACGACGTCGGTTTAGGTTATATCAGGATCGGTCAGCCTGCCACCACCTTATCCGGCGGCGAGGCACAGCGCGTAAAGCTCAGCACAGAACTTAGTAAGCGCCCGACAGGACGCACGGTCTATATCCTCGACGAGCCGACGACCGGTCTGCATATCGCCGACGTTCACCGTCTGGTCGAGGTGCTGCATAAGCTGGTCGACGCAGGCAACACGGTCATCGTCATCGAGCATAACCTCGAGCTGATCAAGACCGCCGACCACATCATCGACCTCGGGCCCGAGGGCGGCGATATGGGCGGAACCGTGGTCGCCGAGGGCACGCCGGAAGAGGTAGCCGCCTGTGACGCTTCCTTTACCGGTCAATATTTGAAACCGTTATTGAAAATGTAATCATTTGAAAGGAGTATTCTTATGTACACACAACCTTTTGCTGCTTTCAGCAGCGTCATCAGTTCCTTGATGAGCACAATGTATTCCCTGGCAGCCGTTGCGGCGGTGTATATCGGGATGTGGTTCACCTTCAAAAAGATGAACCTACCCGGCTGGAAGGGTATCATTCCCTTCTACAATTATTATGTATTGTTTGAAAAGCTATGGGATATCAAGATGTTCTGGCGCATGGTGATCTATACTGCCGTCGGTGCCGGCTCAGCGATTTTCGGATCGCTGTTTATCACATTAGGCGCTGTATTTGCAGCGGGAGGAAACGCTCAGCCTGTCGGTATCATCTTGCTGATCCTGGGCGCGGCTTCTTTGATCGCCTCTTTGGTTTTGATCATCCTGCTGATTGTACTGGAGTTTCAGTTGTTTGTCAGGATGGCGGCTGCTTTCGCGCTGAAGCGCGCCTGGGCATGGGGCATGCTGTTTATCCCGTACGTTATTTTCCCGATCATCGGCTTCCACAAGGGCATCGTCTATTACGGCCCCGTTCAGCAGACATACAACGCGCAAAATCAGACATACTACGTGCGATAAGTCAATTGTTTTACATGGAACATTCTTGATGCTCAAGTGCTGCGGGGATCGCTCCGGAGCTGTGCTGCCTCTCGATTCTTCTTGCAAACACCCGCGTTTTATGTTAAACTGAGTATATGAGAGGGTGATCGCATGATAGCTTCCAATATCCGGTATATCAGACAACAGGAGAACCTCAGTCAGGAGGAATTCGCCGAGCGCTTCGGCGTGTCGCGTCAGTCTGTCGCGAAGTGGGAAAGCGGCGAAAGCATGCCCGATATCATGAAGTGCCGCGAAATCGCCGAGTATTATGATATCTCTATCGATACGCTTGTATCGATCTCGCTCGATCAGACGGATATGTACGAGAAAACGACCGACGGCAAATACATTTTCGGCATGGTCAAGGTCGCTGAAAACGGTCGGGTCACGATCCCGGAATATGCCCTCGAGGTTTTCAACATCCACGAAGGAGACCGCCTGATGGTGATGGGAGATACCGCGAAAGGCGGTATCGCTCTGGCGAAGATATCGGTAGGCAATCTCTTTCACCGTTAATTATGGCTGATAAACGCCGTCCGCAAGGGCGGCGATTTTCTTCTGCCACCGATCTTAACAATATTGGTTAATTCCGATTGGTAGAATAAGGAGCGCTGCCGTGGTATACTGTTTTTGTAAACTGATCAGGCATGCTAAGGAGATTATTATGGAAGCGATACAAACCAAAAATCTGGTAAAGAAGTATAAAGATAAAACGGCGGTGAAAGGGCTTGATCTGACCGTTCACCGGGGCGAGCTGTACGGGCTGCTCGGCGTGAACGGCGCGGGCAAATCCACCACCATCAAGATGCTGTCCTGTCTGACGCAGCCTACCTCCGGCGACGCATGGGTCATGGGATATCACGTGACGGAGGAATCCGGCAAGGTCAAGGCGATCATGAACGTATCGCCGCAGGAGACCGCCGTCGCCGCGAAGCTGAGCGTCCGCGAGAATCTCGAATTCATCGCCCGTATCTACGGCTGTTCTAAGAAAGAAGCAGCTGAAAAAGCGCAGAAGATGATCGAGGATTTCTCGATGGAGGACATCGCGAAAAGCCGCGCAGCGACCTTATCCGGCGGCTGGCAGCGGCGACTGAGCATCGCGATGGCGCTGATCACCGAACCGCAGGTGCTGTTTCTGGATGAGCCCACCCTCGGTCTCGACGTCCTCGCCCGCAGAGAGCTGTGGAGCTTTATCGAGGGCTTGAAGGGCAGGATGACCGTCATCCTGACGACGCATTATCTGGAAGAGGCGGAAAGCCTCTGTGACCGAATCGGGATCATGGCGCACGGTGAATTGCGCGCCGAGGGTACCGCAGAAGAACTGAAGGCGAAGGCGGGCGCCGACGACTTTGAAGAAGCCTTTATCACCATAGCGGGGGAGGGAGTCAAATGAGCAGAACCATGACATTTGCGTCGCGCAATACGAAAGAGATCACCCGCGATCTGCTGACACTGATTTTCGGTATCGTATTTCCGCTGGTGCTGTTATTATTGCTGTCGGCGATCAACAAAGCGATCCCGCAGGGTAACGGTCCGACCAATTTCCTGATCGAAAACTTAGCGCCCGGCATCACCGTATTCGGTCTGAGCTTTCTGTCGCTGTTCTCGTCCATGCTGATCGCCAAGGACAGAACAACCAGCTTTGTGCTGCGGCTGTTCACCTCGCCGCTGCGACCCGCGGAATTCATCCTCGGCTACACCCTGCCGATGCTCCCGATGGCGCTGCTGCAGTCGATCATATGTTATCTCTGCGCGCTGTTCCTCGGCTTGCCGTTTTCCGGAAATCTTTTGCTTGCGGTAGTCGTCAACATCCCGATCGCGATCGTATTCATCGCCTTAGGTCTGCTGTTCGGCTCCGTCCTGAGTGAGAAGGCGGTCGGCGGTATCTGCGGCGCGCTGCTGACAAACCTTTCCGCATGGTTCTCCAACATCTGGTTCGATACCTCGATGGTGGGCGGCGCGTTCAAGACCGTCGCGGATATCCTGCCGTTTTCTCATGCGGTCAAAGCCGCTCAGTCGGCTGTCGCCGGAGATTTCGGTATGATCTTTCCCGATTTATGGATCGTGATCGCTTACGCGGTCGTACTGACCGTCACTGCCGTCGCCGTATTTTCGGCTAAACTGAAAAAGATATAATGAAACAGATAAGACGCTGAACGGGTTTCGTTCAGCGTCTTTCCTTTACGGTGATATATACGTTGTTCGCTGTGAGCGTGCCGGTTTTCCACAGATTTTCAAATTTTTCGATACGCAC
>JAFRBD010000103.1 GCA_017405065.1 Ruminococcus sp.
GAATGGTAACGACCTGCTTCTCTGTGGGGAGCGGGACGGGACCGGAGATGCTCGCGACGGTCCGCTTGGCGGTAGCAACGATTCTCTCTGCGGACTGGTCGACCAGCTGGTGATCGTAGCCCTTTAATCTGATTCTGATTTTTTCCTTGACTGCCATATCTTCGCCTCCTAAATATTGTTTGGGTCGGCACGACTGAAGCCGAACTTTTCAAACACCCGCCCGGGTGTTCCTACCCCATCCGTTAAAAAAGCCGATAGCCGCAAAGCGGCAACCGGAAGCACAGTGGCGCAGTTACGACATAGCAACCCCAATGTCGCAAAAAGCTCAAACTATTCTTTCGCCCGGTTTAAAATCGGACATACTCCACGGAAAAACCAACACTTTTGTGTTGCAACCTCCCGCTTCAACGCATATCTTTGTGCAGTCACGCAAGGGTTATTATAGTATAAAAGCCCTGTAATTGCAAGAAATTACAGAAAATTTACATTTGAGAAATACGACGAAGTTTTTGATTGCTTTTTATGCAACTTGCACAATAGAACTATATATTGTGTTTCACTCTGCACAGCACCACAAGAATACTCTATACCTCTATTGAGAAAACAGCTGCCGCACTGAGATAAGTGCGGCAGCTCTTCTTGAGTTTATTGGTTTAGTATTATCCCTTAAAATACTTGACAGCCGCCTCGAACATGCGGATATCGTAATCGCCGGGGACATTCTTGTACAGGAAGCTGCCTTTGCGCTCGCTGTGACCCATCTTGCCGAAGACTCTGCCGTCGGGCGAGGTGATGCCCTCGATCGCATAGACGGAGTTGTTCGGGTTGAAGTGTACGTCCGTGGTGGCGCTACCGTTCAGATCGACATACTGGGTCGCGATCTGACCGTTCGCCGCTAATTCTTTGACGAGCTCCTCGGAGCACAGGAATCTGCCCTCTCCGTGAGAGATCGGGACGGTGTAGACGTCGCCGACATTGGTCAGGCTCAGCCACGGGCTCTTGTTGGAAGCCACGCGGGTGCGAACGATCTTGCTCTGGTGGCGCGAGATCGTGTTATAGGTCAGGGTCGGGCAGGTTTCATCGGTATCGATGATCCTGCCGTAGGGCACCAGACCGAGCTTGATCAGCGCCTGGAAACCGTTGCAGATACCGCACATCAAGCCGCCGCGGTTATCGAGCAGGTCGGTGACGCCCTCCTTGACCGCCGCGTTGCGGAAAAAGGCGGTGATAAACTTTGCGGAGCCGTCGGGCTCGTCGCCGCCGGAAAAGCCGCCGGGAATGAATACCATCTGAGCGGTCTTTAAGGCGTTCGCGAATTTCTCGACGCTCTGACGGATGCCGTCGGCACTGAGATTGTTGATCACGATGATCTCAGCCTCGGCTCCCGCGTCAGCCATCGCCTTGGCGGAGTCGTACTCGCAGTTGGTGCCCGGGAAGGCAGGGATCAGCACCTTAGGTCTCGCCGGCGCGCCGGTTTTTCTGTTTTGTCCCTGAGTATTATCAGCCTTTGCGATATAAGAGAAGGTCTCGACCGGAGCCTTGGTATCGGGAATGTTGCAGGAATAGACGCCCTCGAGCTTATCCTCATATACCTTTAATAATGCATCGGCGTCGACCGCCTCGTTGCCGCAGGTGAATTTGCCGTCGTCGGTGACGGTGCCGATCAGCATACCGTCAATATCATTATCGGTTTCAACGATAAATGAACCGTAGCAATAGCCAAATAACTGATCCAAGGAGAGTTCCTCATTGAATTTGAAGCCGAAGCCGTTGCCGAACGCGGACTTCATGACCGCCTCGGCGATACCGCCGATCGTGGGGGTATACGCGGCATAGACCTTGCCCGCGCGCATAAGGTCGGTGACCTTGTTATACAGCGCGACCAGGCTTTCGGTCTCGGGCAGACCGTTTTCATCGGTTTCGGGAGCGAGGAGGTAAACCTTGTGACCCGCCGCCTTGAACTCGGGAGAGATGATATTCTGCGCCTTGTCGGTGGTAACGGCGAAGGATACCAGCGTGGGCGGTACGTCGAGATCCTCGAAGCTGCCGCTCATACTGTCCTTGCCGCCGATGGAGCCGACGCCGAGGTTCATCTGCGCCTTGAACGCGCCGAGCAGCGCCGCCAAAGGCTTGCCCCAGCGCCTGCCGCAGGTGCCGGGCTTCTCAAAATACTCCTGGAAGGTCAGGTAGACGTCCTCAAAGGACGCGCCGGTCGCGATCAGTTTGGAAACGGATTCCACGACCGCCAGATACGCGCCGTGATAAGGGCTCTTTTCGGTGATCAGCGGGTTATAGCCCCACGCCATCAGGGAGACGGCGTCGGTATGCTTCTTTTCGACAGACACCTTCTGCACCATAGATTGAATCGGCGTGAGCTGGTATTTGCCGCCGAAGGGCATCAGCACGGTGCCCGCGCCGATGGTGGAGTCAAAGCGCTCCGACAGTCCGCGCTTGGAGCAGACGTTGAGATCGGACGCGAGCTTTTTCATATTTTCGGCAAAAGTGCCGTTGATTTCTTTATCAAACGCCTCGGGAGCAGCGGGAGCGATATCGATATGCTTCTGAGCGCCGTTGGAATTCAGGAACTCACGCGAGATATCGACGATCCTATTGCCGTTCCATGTCATGGTGAGGCGGGGCTCTTCTTTGACGAGCGCTACGGGGCAGGCATTGAGGTTTTCTTCCTTTGCCAGCGCCAAGAACGCGTCGACGTTCTCTTTCTCGACGACGACCGCCATACGCTCCTGCGATTCACTGATCGCCAGCTCGGTGCCGTCGAGACCCTCGTACTTCTTGGGCACGGCATTGAGGTCGATATCCAGACCGTCGGCTAATTCGCCGATGGCGACGGATACGCCGCCCGCGCCGAAGTCGTTGCAGCGTTTGATCATGCGGGTCGCCTTGCTGTTGCGGAACAGGCGCTGGAGCTTGCGCTCCTCGGGGGCGTTGCCCTTTTGCACCTCCGCGCCGCAGGTCTCGACCGAATGGGCGTTGTGCGCCTTGGAGGAGCCTGTCGCACCGCCGATGCCGTCGCGTCCCGTCGCGCCGCCCAAAAGGATGACGACGTCGCCCGGAGCGGGGACTTCGCGGCGGACGTTCTCAGCCGGAGCGGCGGCGATGACCGCGCCGATCTCCATGCGCTTTGCCGCATAGCCGGGATGATAGATCTCGTCGACGATACCGGTCGCAAGCCCTATCTGGTTGCCGTAGGAGCTGTAGCCCTGCGCGGCGGTGGTGACGATCTTGCGCTGGGGCAGCTTGCCGGGGATGGTCTCGGACACGGGGACGGTCGGGTCTGCCGCACCCGTCAGGCGCATCGCGCCGTAAACGTAGGCGCGTCCCGACAGCGGATCGCGGATCGCGCCGCCGATGCAGGTCGCCGCGCCGCCGAAGGGCTCGATCTCGGTGGGGTGGTTATGGGTCTCGTTTTTGAACAGCAGCAGCCACGGCTCTTTTTTACCGTCGACCTCAACCTCCATCTTCACGGTGCAGGCGTTGATCTCCTCAGACTCGTCGAGCTTGTTGAGCTTGCCGTCTTTTTTTAGCTGACGGACGGCGATAGTCGCCAGATCCATCAGGCAGATCGGTTTGGTTCTGCCTAAGTTCTTTCTTACATCGAGATAGTCGTTGTACGCCGCCTGCAGCAGCTCGTCCTCAAATTTCACGCTGTCGATGGTGGTCAGGAAGGTGGTGTGGCGGCAGTGATCCGACCAGTAGGTGTCGATCATGCGGATCTCGGTGATCGTCGGATCGCGGTGTTCGGAACGGAAATACTGCTGACAGAAGGCGATATCGTCGATATCCATCGCCAGACCGTAATCCGCGACAAAAGCCTCCAAGCCCTCTCTGTCAAGCTCATTGAAGCCGTCGAGGGTCTTGACCGTGGTCGGGATCTCATACTGCACCGCTAAGGTATCGGGCTTTGTGAGAGCCGCCTCGCGCGCCTCAACGGGATTGATGACGTATTTCTTGATCTGAGCGATCTCATCCTCGGTCAGGTCGCCGTACAGGACGTAGACCTTCGCCGAGCGGATGGTCGGACGGTCGCCCTGTGAGATGATCTGGATGCACTGGGCGGCGGAATCCGCGCGCTGGTCGAACTGACCGGGCAGATATTCTACCGCAAAGGTGCGGACGCGTGCGCCGTTTTCTATCTCTATCTCAGGCGTCGCGATATCCAATTGCGGCTCGGAAAACACCGCCTTGACGGCGTAATCGAACAATTCCCCGCTGATATTCTCCGCGTCGTAGCGGTTGATGACGCGGACGTCGGTCAGCGATTTGATCGACAGAAGCTCATTGATCTCAGATAAGAGCGCTTTCGCCTCGTTCTGCAGGCCGTCTTTCTTTTCTACATAGATTCTGTATACCATTGGGTTCCTCCATAGGAAACTTATTAAAGGCCCCTTTTTCTAAGGGGGCTGCCGCGTCAGCGGCTGGGGGTTGCTGATAACTCGCTGCTGAGTGTATGGCAACCCTCCGCCCCTTGACACGCGTGTCCGGGGCACCTCCCTTAGGAAAGGGAGGCTTACTTCTTCGCCTTCAGCGCTCTCTGACCGATATCGCGACGGTAAAAGGCGTTGTCGAATTTGATCTGTTCCACCATTTTGTAAGAGCTGTCGATCGCCTCTTTGAGCGTATCGGCGATCGCGGTCACGCCTAAAACGCGTCCGCCGCTTGTCAGGAGCTTACCGTCCTTTTCGACAGCTCCCGCGACGAATACACAGTCGGCGAACTCGTCGGGAATGGTGATCTCATAGCCCTTTTCGTAGGACACGGGATAGCCCTGTGAAGCCATGATGACGCAGGCGGCGGATTGATCGTAAAACTCCACGGGCGTATCGGCAAGGGTTCCGTTGGTGACAGCCTGCATGATCGTGAAAAGATCGGATTTTAAGAGCGGCAGCACGACCTGTGTTTCGGGATCGCCGAAACGGCAGTTGTATTCGATGACCTTGGGTCCGTCCTTGGTAATCATCAGACCGAAGTACAGACAGCCCTTGAAGGTGCGTCCCTCGGCGTTCATCGCGTTGATCGTGGGGAGGAAGATCTTCTCCATGCACTCCTTGGCGACCGCGTCGGTGTAATACGGGTTCGGCGCGACGGTGCCCATGCCGCCGGTATTCAAGCCGGTATCGTTATCTCCCGCGCGCTTATGATCCATCGACGAGATCATCGGGACGACGACCTTGCCGTCGGTGAAGCTCAGCACGCTGACCTCGGGGCCCTCGAGGAATTCTTCCACGACGATGCTGTTGCCGCTTTTGCCGAACTTTTTATCCTTCATGATCGAGATGATCGCGTCCTCGGCTTCTTCGCGGGTGGTTGCGATGATAACGCCCTTGCCCAGCGCCAGACCGTCGGCTTTGATGACGGTGGGCAGCGGAGCTGTTTTGATATATTCAAGCGCCTTGTCTGCGTCGTCGAACACTTCATAGGCGGCTGTCGGGATGCCGTACTTTTTCATCAGATTTTTGGAAAAGACCTTGCTGCCCTCGATGATCGCGGCTTCCGATCTCGGGCCGAAGCAGGGGATCCCGTGCTCCTCGAGCGCATCGACACAGCCCAGCACCAGCGGATCGTCGGGAGCGACGACCGCGTAGTCGATCTTGTTCTCATACGCAAACTCCACGATAGCGTCGATATCGGTCGCGCCGATATTCACGCACTCGGCGTCGGCGGCGATACCGCCGTTGCCCGGCAGGGCGTAGATCTTCTCGATACTCGTATTTTCTTTCAGCTTTTTGATGATGGCATGCTCGCGTCCGCCGCCGCCAACGACAATAATTTTCATGGTTATTCTCCTTTTTAGCCTTCCCATTGAGGGGAAGGCTTTTAATGATGGAAAAGGCGCATGCCTGTGAACGCCATCGCGATGCCGTGCTTGTTGCAGCAGTCGATGACCAGCTCGTCACGGATGGAACCGCCGGGCTCTGCGATATACTTGACGCCGCTCTTGAAGGCTCTGTCGATGTTGTCCGAGAACGGGAAGAACGCGTCGGAGCCGAGGGCTACGCCGTCGATGGTATCGAGATAGGCGCGCTGTTCCTCATCGGTGAAGGGAGCGGGCTGTTCGGTGAAATACTTCTGCCAGTTGCCGTCGGCGGTGACGTCCTCTTCGTTCTTGTTGATGTAACCGTCGATGACGTTGTCGCGCTCGGGGCGCTTGAGGTCGTCGCGGAACGGGAGGTTCAGCACCTTGTCGCTCTGACGGAGGAACCATGTGTCCGCCTTGGAGCCAGCGAGACGGGTGCAGTGGATGCGGCTCTGCTGACCCGCGCCGACGCCGATCGCCTGACCGTCCACCGCGTAGCAGACGGAATTGGACTGGGTGTATTTTAAGGTGATGAGCGAAACGATCAGGTCGCGCACGGCAGACTCGGGAAGCTCCTTGTTCTCAGTGACGATGTTTTGGAGAAGCTCGCGGTTGATCTCAAAATTGTTGCGTCCCTGCTCAAAGGTGATACCGTAGACCTGCTTATGCTCGACCGGATCGGGAACATAATCCGGATCGATCTGTACGATATTGTAATTGCCTTTTCTCTTGGCCTTTAAAATCTCGAGCGCTTCGGGCTCATAGCCGGGGGCGATGATACCGTCGGACACCTCGCGTCCTATCATCTTCGCGGTAGTCACGTCGCAGACGTCGGAGAGAGCGACCCAGTCGCCGAAGGAACACATGCGGTCGGTGCCGCGGGCGCGGGCGTAGGCGCAGGCTAAGGGCGAATCGTCCAGACCCTCGATATCGTCGACGAAGCAAGCCTTCTTCAGCTTTTCGGAAAGCGGGATGCCGACAGCCGCCGAGGTGGGGCTGACGTGCTTGAACGAGGTGACAGCGGGCAGTCCGAGCGCCTCCTTCAGCTCCTTGACGAGCTGCCACGAGTTGAACGCGTCGAGGAAGTTGATGTAGCCGGGTCTGCCGGAAAGGATCTCGATCGGAAGATCGCTTCCGTCGTGCATAAAGATCTTTGCGGGTTTCTGGTTGGGATTACAGCCGTATTTCAATTCAAATTCTTTCATATAATATCTCCTCTCTGATGAGGCCCCCTTTCCTAAGGGGGCTGTCGCCAAAGGCGACTGGGGGTTGAAGCGTTGTATGATAGATAACTATTTCATAAAGATATGTCAACCAAACGTGACAACCCTCCGGCACGCGACACACGTGTCTCGTGCCACCTCCCTTAGGAAAGGGAGGCTTTTAAGCATTCTTATTAACTAACCGATTCTCCTCTTCCCCGGTCTCGAGGTCGATATAGCGGACGTAGAGCGAGATCTTATTGTTCTCGTCGAGGGCGTTCCACAGCTTGTCGGTGAAGGCGTCGATATCGTTATCGATCGCGACGCGCTCCGGCTCCCCTTGGAAGGTCGGGATCGGATCGCCGTCGCAGACATAGGTGTGGATAAAGTGTCCCAGCCCCGCCTTGGACGGATAGCTGTACAGGTAGCGCGCGCAGTCGCTGCCCTCCGGATCGATCGACTTGAGGATGGACATTTTGTAGGTGAAGTCGCCGTCCTCAAAGGTCAGGATACCGCTGATGCGGGGCGTGAGGTTGGGCGCGTCCGGCTCGAACGCGCGGCTCTGCAGCGCGCGGTTGAAGCACTTGCCGTTCTGCAGGCCCTCATAGATCGTGTCGGTCTGGTCGCCGTTGGTGACGATCAGGTTGTTCTCATACTCGCGGATCGCCGCGTAGATGATCAGCGAGGGATCCTCTACCTTAGAAGCGTCAAAAGGCTCGGTGAATACCGCGCCGTCGCGCTCGGTAAAGACTCTGTTTCTCGAATTGGCGCTTCTGCCCATGATGAAGTAGGCGGCAGCCGCCTTTGTACCGTCGGGCGTTTTGCCGATGACGATGCCTCTGCCCGGATAGGTGTTGCCGTCGAGCAGCTCGGCGATATCGTTGATCTTGTAAATATCCATTTTCATATACCCCCATATGAATTATTCAAACTTTTGAGCCTCCCTTTCCTAAGGGAGGTGCCCGAAGGGCGGAGGGTTGTTACGTGTGGTCAAGATGCCCTCATCAAAAAGACATCAAAAGGCAACATTTCAACCCTCAGTCACGTGACACAAGTGTCCGTGACAGCTCCCTTAGGAAAGGGAGCCGAAAACCCTCAGTCAGCTCCGCTGACAGCGCCCTTAGGAAAGGGAGCCTTATGATTCCATCAGCGCAGCAGAAATCTTCTCCACCGCCTGCGGCAGGATGATCCACTCCGCTTCTTCCATCACGCGGCGCTGCAATACCTCGGGCGTGTCGCCGTCGAGCACCTCGACCGCCTTCTGGGCGATGATCTCTCCCCCGTCGGGGATCTCGTTGACGAAGTGGACGGTCGCGCCGGTGACCTTCACGCCTTTTTTGAGAGCCGCCTCATGCACCCTTAAGCCGTAAAAGCCCTGTCCGCAGAAGGACGGGATCAGCGACGGATGGATGTTGATGATACGGTGGTCGTAGCGAGATGTAAAGCGCTCGGACAGGATCGACATAAAGCCCGCGAGGACGATCAGGTCGATCTCCCGCTCTTCCAGCGCAGCGATGATCGCATTTTCAAACGCTTCCTGCGTTTTTAATTCCTTTTTCGAAATATATAATCCTTCTACGCCGGCTTTCCGTGCGCGGGTCAGGGCGTAAGCATCGGCATGGTTGGAGATCACTGCCGCGACCTCGCCGCTATGGATCACGCCGGAATTCTGCGCGTCGAGGATCGCCTGCAGATTGGTGCCGCCGCCCGATACAAGGACGGCTATTTTTGCTTTTCTCATAATGTTATCTTTTCTCCGTCGGCAGACCTGACGATCTCGCCGATGACGTAAGCGTCCTCGCCCTCTGCTTTGAGGATGGAGAGCGCTTCTTCGACCTGTGAAGCGGACACGACGATGCTCATGCCAACGCCCATGTTGAAGGTGTTGAACATATCGCGCTCACAGATACCGCCCTTTTCCTGAATCAGCTTAAAGATCGGCAGGACGCGGACGGCGTCTTTCTCGATCTTCGCGCACAGACCGTCGGGGATGGAGCGCGGGATGTTCTCATAGAAGCCGCCGCCGGTGATATGGGAAATGCCCTTGACCTGCACCTTTTCCAGCAGGGCTAAAACCGGCTTGACGTAGATCTTGGTCGGGGTAAGCAGGGTCTCGCCCACGCTCTTGCCGCCGAGCGCCTCGACAGGCGCTTTGATGTCGGCGTTCTCGACGTCGAATACCTTTCTGACCAGCGAGAAGCCGTTGCTGTGTACGCCGGAGGAAGGCAGCGCGATCACCACGTCGCCGACCTCCATGGCCTTGTTGTCGATGATCCTGTCTTTATCGACGACGCCGGTGCTGTAGCCCGCGAGGTCGTATTCATCCTCGGGATAGAAGCCGGGCATCTCGGCGGTCTCGCCGCCGATCAGTGCAGCGCCCGACTGCACACAGCCGTCGGCGACGCCCTTGACGATATCCGCGATACGCTCGGGGACGTTCTTGCCGCAGGCGATGTAGTCGAGGAACAGCAGGGGCTTCGCGCCCACGCAGACGATGTCGTTGACGCACATCGCGACGCAGTCGATACCGACCGTGTCGTGCTTATCCATCAAAAACGCTAATTTCAGCTTGGTGCCGACGCCGTCGGTGCCGCTGACCAGCACGGGCTTGTTGATACCCGTCAGGTCAAGCTCGAATAAGCCGCCGAAGCCGCCCACATCGGAGCATACGCCCGCGGTCATCGTGCGCGCGACGTGCTGCTTCATCAGCTCGACTGCCTTATAGCCGGCGGTGATATCGACGCCTGCCGCAGCGTAAGCGTCGGATTTGGAATTTGTGTTCATATGTTTAACCTTTCTATCATTACAATAATTGAGAAACGGAACGATTATCAGCCTCCCTTTCCTAAGGGAGGTGGGCTCGCCGCAAGGCGAGGTCGGAGGGTTGATACGTTTGGTCAAGATAGCTGTTATCAAATAATCATCATAAATGCAGGGAAGCAACCCTCAGTCGCCTCCGGCGACAGCTCCCTTAGGAAAGGGAGCCTAAAACCCTCAGTCGCCTCCGGCGACAGCTCCCTTAGGAAAGGGAGCCTAAAACCCTCAGTCGCCTTCGGCGACAGCTCCCTTAGGAAAGGGAGCCATAAAAGACGCGCACGTCACTCCTCGCCGTCCCAGCAATAGGTACACAGCTCGCACTTGGGCAGCCCGATCGCTTCTACGATACCGTCGAGGGACTGGAAATCCAGCGAATCGAATTTCAGCTTTTCACAGATGGTTTTTCTCAGTCTTTTGCCTCTCTCGGTCGAGCCGTCCGCGTACTCCTTGATGTGGTTGAAGCCCTCTTCGCCCTCCAGCTCGATAATCACGCGGCGCGCGATCAGATCCATGTCGGAGGTGTTGCGCGAGAAGTTGAGGTACTTGCAGCCGTACATGATCGGCGGGCAGGCGGAGCGCATATGCACGCTTTTGGCGCCGTTCTCATACAGGAATTCAACCGTCTCTCTGAGCTGCGTGCCGCGCACGATGGAATCGTCGACAAAGAGCAGGTCTTTATCCTTGATCAGGTCGTAGACGGGGATCTGCTTCATCTTGGCGATCTTGTTGCGGTCATTCTGGTTGGTCGGCATGAAGGAGCGCGACCAGGTGGGCGTATATTTGATGAACGCGCGGGCAAAATGCTTGCCGCTCTTGTTGGCGTAGCCGATCGCGTGAGGCGTACCCGAATCCGGCACGCCGCCGACGTAATCGACGTTGATATCGCCTAAGTTCTTTTCATCGTTCTGCGCCATGATCGCGCCGTTGCGGTAGCGCATCATTTCGACGTTCACGCCCTCGTAGGTCGAGGTCGGATAGCCGTAGTAGCTCCATAAAAAGGAGCAGATGCGCTTTTTCCTGCCGGGCTTTGAGAGCTGTTTGAGATAGGTAGGCGTGAGCAGAACGATCTCGCCGGGGCCTAATTCCCTGTCGTCCTCGTAGCCGAGCTTCTGATAGGCGTAGCTTTCAAACGACACGGCGTAGCCGTACTCGCTCTTGCCGATACAGACGGGCAGTCGTCCGACCTTATCACGCGCGGCGATCAGCGAGCCGTCCTCGCGCATGATCAGGATGTTCTGTGTGCCGTCGATGATGCTCTGGGCAAATTTGATGCCCTCGGCAAAGGAACTCTGGGTATCGATCAGCGCGGCGAGCAGCTCGGTGGTGTTCACCCTGCCGCCGGTCATCGCGTCGAAATGTCCGTAGGAGCGGCTGAGGTGCTTTTCGATCAGCTCGTCAGCGTTATTGATGATACCGACGCTGCAGATCGCGTAGGTGCCTAAGTGCGAGCGGATCAGCATCGGCTGGGGATCGGTGTCGGAAATCACGCCGATCGCCGAGGTGCCGGTCATCTCGTCAAAAATATGCTCAAACTTCGTGCGGAAGGGAGCATTCTCTATATTATGGATCTTGCGCTGCAGACCGATTTTCGGATCGTAGGCGGCAAGTCCGCCGCGGCGTGTACCGAGATGGGAGTGGTAGTCAACGCCGAAAAATACATCCATCATACAATCCTCGGTGGATGTGATGCCAAAAAAGCCTCCCATAAATACCTCCAAATCCAGTGAGGAGTGAGAAGTGAGGAGTGATGAGTTTTGGGAAACGCTGACGCGTTTTGGTTATCAATGTCATTGCGAAGCCATTTATGGCTGTGGCAATCTTATAAATGGGTGTGGGCGAAGCCCGCCATTAACTCCTAACTCCTAATTCCTAATTCCTAACTCCTAACTAATCACAGTCTTTCTGTTATTCCCTTATCCTTTTCCAAAACAACCGCTGCGTCAGACGCGCGTTTTGCGTCGAGCTTTGCGGCAAGCTCCGCGTCCTCGACGGCGATGATCTGCGCCGCCAAGAGCGCGGCGTTCGCGGCGCCGTTCAGGGCGACGGTCGCGACCGGGATGCCGGTGGGCATCTGTACGGTGGACAGCAGCGCGTCCAGACCGTCCATCATGCCGCCCTTGCAGGGGATACCGATAACGGGCAGGGTGGTGTTCGCGGCGATCGCACCGGCTAAGTGAGCCGCCATGCCCGCCGCGGCAATGATAGCGCCAAAGCCGTTCGCGCGGGCGTTCAGCGCGAAATCACGCGCTTCCACCGGCGTGCGGTGAGCGGAATAAACGTGAACCTCGAAAGGGATATCGAGGGTCGTCAGCATATCGGTCGCCTTCTTGACGATGGGCAGATCGCTGTCAGAGCCCATGATGATTCCGACTTTTTTCATCTCATATACCTCCAAACCTATTTAGCCTCCCTTTTCTAAGGGAGGTGTCCCGACAGGGACGGAGGGTTGTTACGTAAGGAACCATGAATACCGAAACAGCTTCGTTTTACGGCGTATCAACCCTCAGTCTGCGTGACACAAGTGTCCGCAGCCAGCTCCCTTAGGAAAGGGAGCCTGATTATTTCATCGCGGAGCTTTTATCCTTCTGGATGACGTCGTGCGCGCCGCCCTCGACGATCGAGGTCGCGGATACGAGCGTGAGCTTCGCCTTTTCCTGCAATTCGCGGATGGTCAGCGCGCCGCAGTTGCACATGGTGGACTTCACCTTGGAGAGCGACAGCGCGACGTTGTCCTTCAGCGGGCCCGCGTACGGTACGAGCGAGTCGACGCCCTCTTCAAAGCTGAGCTTTTTGTCGCCGCCGAGGTCGTAGCGCTGCCAGTTTCTCGCGCGCTGGGAACCCTCGCCCCAATACTCTTTATAATAAGTGCCGTTGATGCTGACCTTGTTGGACGGGCTCTCGTCAAAGCGGGCGAAGTATCTGCCCAGCATGATGAAGTCCGCGCCCATCGCCAGCGCCAGCGTGATATGGTGATCGTATACGATACCGCCGTCGGAACAGACGGGGATATATACGCCTGTTTCTTCAAAGTATTTATCTCTCTCGGCACAGACCTCGATCAGCGCGGTCGCCTGACCGCGTCCGATACCCTTGGTCTCGCGGGTGATGCAGATGGAGCCGCCGCCGATACCGACCTTGATGAAGTCGGCGCCACAGTCGGCGAGATAACGGAAGCCTTCCGCGTCAACGACGTTGCCCGCGCCTACCTTGACGGAGTCGCCGTAATGCGCGCGGATCCAGTCGATGGTCAGCTTCTGCCACTCCGAAAAGCCCTCGGAGGAATCGATGCACAGCACGTCGGCGCCCGCCTCGATCAGCGCGGGTACGCGCTCGGCATAATCGCGGGTGTTGATACCTGCGCCCACGACGTAGCGCTTATGCTCGTCAAGCAGCTCGTCGGGATTTGCCTTATGGCTGTCGTAGTCTTTGCGGAACACGAAATATCTCATTCTGCCGTCCTTGGTGATGACGGGCAGGGAATTGAGCTTGTGATCCCAGATGATATCATTACATTCGGAAAGGGTCGCGCCCTCGTAAGCGTAGATAAGCTTATCAAAGGGAGTCATAAAGGTCTCGACCTTCTCGGACGGATCCATACGGCTGACGCGGTAGTCGCGGCTGGTGACGACGCCTAAGAGCTTGCCGTCGGGAGCGCCGCCCTCGGTAACAGCTAAGGTGCTGTGACCGGTGCGCCCGGTCAGCTCGATCACGTCCGCTAAGGTCGCGTCGGGACGGATGTTAGAGTCGCTCTGGACAAAGCCCGCCTTATAGCTTTTGGCGCGTTTGACCATCGCCGCCTCGTCCTCTACGCTCTGGGAGCCGTAGATAAAGCTCACGCCGCCCTGTGTCGCGAGGGCTACGGCGAGACGGTCGCCTGAGACCGCCTGCATGATGGCGGACACCAGCGGGATATTCATGGTGATGGCGCTCTCCTCCCCCTTCTTATACTTGACAAGCGGGGTCTTGAGGGTGACGTTCGCGGGCACGCACTCCGAGGAGGAGTAGCCCGGGATCAAGAGATACTCATTAAAAGTATGGGCGGGTTCGTTAATAAATGTAGCCATATTAATACTTCCTTTCAGCCTTGGTCTCGCAGTATATACAGCGGTAGATTTTATTTTCGGGATCGGTCAGGCGGAACACATGAGGGAGCTCCTGTTCGGTGGTAGTGATACAGCGGGGATTCATGCAGCGGATGACGTTGGTCAGCTCGCGCGGCATTTCGATACAGCGCTTGCGCACCAGTTCGCCGTCGCGGATGATGTTCACCGTCGCCTGAGGATCGACAAAGCCGATCACGTCCATGTCGATATGGGTCTTGGAGTCGATCTTGATGATGTCCTTCTTCCCCATCTTCTTACTGGTGACGTTTTTGATGATGGCGACGGAGCAGTCGAGCTCGTCGAGCCGGAGCAGCTCATACAGCCGCATCCCGCGTCCGGCGGTGATGTGGTCGATGACGACGCCGTTTTGGATGGAATCGATATTCATATGGTGCCCGCCTCCTTCAAGAGCTTGAGTATCAGCGCCATGCGCATATACTTTCCGTTCGCGACCTGCTTGAAGTAGCAGGCGCGGGGATCGTCGTCGATCGCGATGCTGATCTCGTTGACTCTGGGCAGCGGATGCATGATCGCGAGATCCTCTTTGGCGTTTTTCAGCTTCTGCGGCGTGAGGATGTAGCTGTCCTTCAGCCTTAAATAATCCTCCTCGTTGAAGAAGCGCTCGCGCTGGACGCGCGTCATATAGAGGATATCGAGCTGAGGCATAACGTCTTCAAGACTCGTCGTCTGCAGATACGGGATCCGTCTGCGCTGGAGCACGTCCTTTTTGACGTAACTCGGGACTTTTAATTCTTCAGGAGAAATAAGTACGAAGCGCGAGCCGGGATAACGCGACATCGCGTTGATCAGGGAATGGACGGTCCTGCCGAATTTCAGGTCGCCGCACAAACCGATGGTCAGGTTATCCATACGGCCTTTTTCACGGTAGATGGTCAAAAGGTCGGCGAGCGTCTGGGTCGGGTGGTTATGACCGCCGTCGCCCGCGTTGATGACCGGGATGGTTGCGGCTCTCGACGCTACCAGCGCCGCGCCCTCTTTGGGGTGGCGCATCGCGATGATGTCCGCGTAACAGGAAACCGTCTTGGCGGTATCGGCGACGGACTCGCCCTTTGCAGCGCTGCTCGCGCCGGCGGAAGATACCGAGATCACGTTGCCGCCCAGCTCGTACATCGCCGCCTCAAAGCTCAGGCGGGTACGGGTGGACGGTTCAAAAAACAGGGTCGCGAGCTTTTTGTGCCGACAGACTTCTTCATATTGTTCGGGGTGGTCGATGATGTCGCAAGCAGTGTCCATCAATTCCTGCAATTCATCGACACTCAGGTCGACAATGTCGAGCACACTTCTCATGCGTTCCCTCCGATCCAGCTTTCATCCGAGGGATTGTTGCGGAAGCTGATCAGTCTTTCAACGTCCTCGGGTTTGATATAGCCTTCCTCGGCGGCGACCTGAGCGATCACGTCGAAGTTGGTCAAAGAGATATTCTGCACGTTCGCGGCGGCAAGGCGGTCGAGTCCCTTCTGCATGCCGTAGGTGAAGATGGACACGATGCCCAGCACCTCGGCGCCCGCCTCGCGCAGGACGTCGACGACCTCCAGCACGGAGCCGCCGGTGGAGATCAGATCCTCCACGACGACGACCTTCTGACCCTTCTCGAGTCTGCCCTCGATCTGGTTCTGTCTGCCGTGATCTTTATGACCGGAGCGGACGTAGCCCATCGGCAGACCCATGATATGGGCGGTGATCGCCGCGTGAGCGATACCGGCGGTGGAGGTACCCATCAGCACCTCAACGCCGGGATAGTTTTCTCTGATAAGCTGCGCCAATCCTTCCTCCACATCGGTGCGGACTTCCGGATCGGACAGCGTCAGACGATTGTCGCAGTAAACGGGGCTTTTGATGCCGCTCGCCCAGGTGAACGGCTCCTCGGGGCGGAAGAACACCGCCTTTATCTTCAATAAATCTTTTGCGATTTTTACTTTCAAATCCATAATAAGCTCCTTTCTGAGCCTCCCTTTCCTAAGGGAGGTGGGCTCGCCGTAAGGCGAGGTCGGAGGGTTGACACGCAGCATTTATATCCATTCAAGTCACTGACTTACAACGTTTTTCAACCCTCAGTCGCTTCGCGACAGCTCCCTTAGGAAAGGGAGCCTTTTTGCACACCGGCGTTATCCCACAAACTCCTCTACGCATCTTCTGTATGCGGCGACGGGATTCTTTGCCGCGGTGATCGGTCTGCCGACGACGATATAATCGGAGCCGATCTCCTTTGCAGCCTTAGGCGTCATCACGCGCTTCTGGTCGCCGATATCGCCGTCTGCGAAACGTACGCCGGGGGTAACGGTCAAAAAGCTGTGACCGCAGTTCTCATGCACCTTGCCCGCCTCAAGCGGAGAGCATACCACGCCGTCGAGGCCGCATTCTTCAGCACACCTGGCGTAATGGAGCACGACCTTGTCGATAGGCTCCTTGATCAGCAGGTCGTTCTCCATCGCGTCCTGATCGGTCGAGGTCAGCTGGGTGACCGCTATCAGCATCGGACGACTGCCGTCCTCGCGGGTCAGACCCTCTAAAGCCGCCCGCATCATCGCTTTGGTTCCGGCGGCGTGGAGGTTGGTGATATCTACATCCAAATTACTCAGCACCCGCATGGCTTTCATGACGGTGTTGGGAATATCGTGGAGCTTCAAGTCGAGGAAGATCTTGTGTCCTCTGCGCTTGATCTCGCGGACGATCGCGGGACCCTCGGCGTAATACAGCTCCATGCCGATCTTGACGAACGGCTTACGCTTTTCGTTCTCGAACTTGTCGAGAAAATCAAAGACAGCCTGCGCGGAAGAAAAGTCGCAAGCCACGATCACGTCTTTACCCATGATTCACGCCTCCTATGATTTCATTCAGGGTATTGATTCTATATTTGTCCATCGCGGCGGGGAGCGCTTCGATGATCTCCTTACACGCCGTGGGGTTGACTAAATTCTGTGCGCCGACTTCGACCGCCGCCGCGCCCGCGAGCATCATCTCGATCACGTCCTCGGCGGTGCTGACGCCGCCCATGCCCACGACAGGGATCTTCACCGCGTGCGCCACCTGATAGACCATCCGCAGCGCGACCGGGAAGATCGCGGGGCCGGAGAAGCCGCCCATGGTGTTGGCGATGATCGGTTTTTTGGTTCGCAGGTCGATGCGCATGCCTAATAAGGTATTGATCAGGCTGATACCGTCCGCGCCCGCGTCCTCGCACGCCTCGGCGATACCGACGATATCGGTCACGTTCGGGGACAGCTTGATGATGACGGGCTTTTTCGTCACCGCCTTGACGGCTTTGGTGACTTCTGCCGCCGCCACGGGAGAGGTTCCGAAGCTCATGCCGCCGCCGTGGACGTTCGGACAGCTGACGTTGACCTCCAGCCAGCCGACCTGCGGTTCCTTATCGAGCAGCGCGCAGGTGTAGGCGTAGTCCTCGACCGAAAAGCCGCTGACGTTCGCCATCACGGGCTTGTGAAAGCATTGTTTCAGCTTAGGCAGTTCCTCCGAAATGACCTTCTCCACGCCGGGGTTCTGGAGTCCGACGGCGTTGATCATGCCGGCGGTACATTCCGCGATGCGCGGTGTGGGATTGCCGAAGCGCGGATCCTTGGTCGTTCCCTTGAACGAAAAGGTTCCTAAGATGTTGATGTCGTATATCTCGGCGAACTCATAGCCGTATCCGAAGGTGCCGGAGGCGGGGATCACGGGGTTGTCCAGCTCGATCCCGCACAGGTTCACGCTCAGTCTGCCCATAGGATCTCCTCCCTTCTCAGGACGGGCCCGTCCTTGCAGATACGCTTGCTGCCGAAGAGCGTTTGGCAGAAACAGCCCATGCAGGCGCCGAAGCCGCAGCCCATGCGCTCTTCAAAGCTGAACTGTCCGGAGGTTTTGACCGCCCTGTTCAGCGCCTTGAACATCGGCATAGGGCCGCAGGTGTAGAAGTAGGTATACTCGTCGGGCAGCGCGTCGGTGACAAAGCCTTTGATACCGCGGCTTCCGTCAACCGTCGTGACGGTGACGCTGCACCCCAACGCCTTGAATTCGTCCTCATAGAACACCTCGTCGGCTGTATTGAAGCCGAGGATCACGCTGACCCTTTTTCCCTGCGCGAGCAGCTTTTTAGCGAGGAGGAACATCGGCGGTACGCCTACGCCGCCGCCGATCAGCAGCGGGGAATCTCCCGCGAGCGAAAGATCGTAGCCGTTGCCGAGTCCCGTCAGGAGCTTCAGCTCTGTACCGGGGGTCATTTCGCTCATGGCCTCGGTGCCTTTGCCGACGACCTTATAGATCAGGGTCAGCACGTCGCCCTCGACGTCACAGACAGAGATCGGTCGGCGCAGATAAAAGCCGTCGAGCTGTATATTGACGAATTCCCCGGCGTTGTTAATCGCCGAGGTATCGCCGCAAAGGCTCATTTTATAAACGTCCTTCGCAATGATCTTGTTGTCGATGATGGTAAATAATGAGTCTTTCATAAGATCACCATTAAAAATCGGGTGCGGGTGTCCCGCCCGCAATTTCGCCGTCATTCCGAGGGAGCAAAGCGACCGTGGGAATCCCCCTGACGTTAATATCGTTTGATGTGAGAGAAATGAGACAGTCTCTATTTGTGGGATTGCCACGCCCATGAGGGCTCGCAATGACAGCGTTGTTTATGCGTCTATTGTAGAAATAGTTAAGGTTGTTTCCTCGAGTACATCGAGCAGGACGCGGACGGTATCCAGCGAGGTAAAGATCGTCACGCCGTTTTCGATCGCCGTGCGGCGGATCGCGGTTCCGTCCTCATAGTGAACGCCCGACAGGATCGCGCGCGTGTTGATCACGTAGCTGACATAGCCGGCGCGCAGCGCGTCGAGGAGCTGGTTGGAGCCTTCGCTGAGCTTGCGCAGCGTTCTGGTGCGGATGCCGTGCTCGCGCAGCACCTGAGCGGTCAGGTCGGTCGCCTCGATGTTGAAGCCGAGGTTGTAGAAGCGTCTGACCAACGGCACCGCTTCTTCCTTGTCCTCGTCGGCAAGAGTCACGATGACCGTGCCGTAGTTCTGCACCTTGGTGCCTGCCGCCACGAGCGCCTTGTACATCGCGCGCGACAGGCTCTTGTCGTAGCCGATCGCTTCGCCCGTCGATTTCATTTCGGGAGAGAGGTACGCGTCCAGACCCTTGATCTTCTGGAA
>JAFRBD010000104.1 GCA_017405065.1 Ruminococcus sp.
CGGTCAGTTCAAATAAGCCTCTGCGGGCATACTCCGCATAAATGAAGTCCTCCGGCAGAAAGCCGCCGAAGCCGCTGAAAAAGGAGGCGAGCTGTGAGAAAAGATACGCGATATATACCGCGCCGATCCCCAGCAGGAAGAAGGTGAGTATCGTAGGATCGAAGACGCCGACGCCCTCCTCGCGCCTTTCGCGCCGGATATCCCGCAGGCTGAACAGCTGACTGAACAGGAGGATCGAAAGCGGTACGGCAACCAGCAGAGCGGTGATCCGTTTGGGGAAACCGCTCCAGTCGCCGAGATCGATCCCCTCGATCATGCCGCGGAACGCTTCGTCGCCGCTGGTCAGCAGAGCGACCAGTATCGCCGCGAAGGGCAGGGCGATCAGCAGTCCCAGCAGCGCCTTGCCTACGCCCGCCTTGCTCTTATGTCCATCCTTTTGATCCCGATGGAACAGTCCGTACATGCCCGCGCCGATCTTGCCGAAGCTCGTACCGAACACCGTATAGAAGAAATCTCCGATCGAACGGAAGGTCCCGGGCGTCCATCCCCTGATATCCATCACGTCCATCAGCATACAGAAGTATAATATCGTCATGCAGAACAGCGTTATCGCCTTGCTGCCGCTGTCGCCGCTGAACACCGGACTGATGCTGCCCGCAAAAAGCAGCAGCGTACCTGCGACCGTGTAGAAGCTCACATGCCGCTTTACGGGGATCAGATACCACACCGCCGCCGTCAGAAAAATCGTTCCTGCTGCCGCAAAGCCGATCCCCAAGGGCTTTACCCAAAATAAACAGTCGACCATGATGAAGCTCGAGATCACCGCGATGACCGCCATGACGACGTCGCGGGGTTTTCCGCTTCGCCGCAGGCTTCGGACGGGCGCGGCGGGCGGGCGCGCCGCCTGCGGAGGCTGAACGAAATCCGAACCCGCTGGCGGGCGGTATTGCGGCTGTCCCGCGTACGGATTGACCGGCTGCTGATAGGGAGCCTGTCCAACGTATGGATCGACCGGCTGCTGCGGCGTTTCCGCGTAGGGCGCGGTATTCATCGGCTCGGGGATACCCGCCGGAATATAGCTGTCTTCAGGCTTCGGATTATTCTGATTCATTTTCATCCTCCCGATATTCCAAAATATCGCCGGGCTGGCATTTCAATATTTTACAAAGGCTCTCCAGCGTCGAGAAACGCACGGCTCTCGCTTTGCCTGTTTTGAGAATAGAGAGATTGGCGGGGGTGATATCCACCGCCTGAGCAAGCTCGGCGGAAGAGATCTTCCGCTTTGCCATCACGACATCCAGATTGACGATAATCGCCATAGCGCGCCTCCCTAAACCGTCAGGTCGCTGTCCTCCTGCAGCACGGCGGCAGCCTTGAAGCAGCTGCATACCACACGCACCGCAAGGAACAGGAAAAGCATCGATATCGTGACCATGTACAGCGGCAGATACCATACGCCGCCGACGGCGCACACCAACGCAACCGCCAGACAGCACCATGAGATCACGCTGAGCAAAGCGGGGTTGGTCGGATCAAAGGGACGCGTGTGACGGATGCGCAGCAGCAGCCGCAGCATTGCGGCAAGCGCGACCAGCGCAGGAACGGTACTGACCAGATATGAGATCAGGATCGCCCTTTCACCCGGAGGATCGATCGCACGGAATTGTGCATACCAATGCACGATCCACGGGGCGCATACCGCTAAGCCGACCGCCAGCACGATACACAGGATCACGACTGCCGTCAGGGCGGTCACAGATTTCAGTTTCATATCATCAAGACCTTTCTCACTGCCTATTATATCCAAAAAATATCGTTTGTCAATAATAAAATATCATTTTTCGAGATGATTTCAAAAAAAGAGAAAACCCTATCTGTCAGTCTTGCCCGCCCCTACGGCAACGTGTGATTCACTTCGCTTTAAAGCTTAAGTTGACAACATAGTCTCAAGAGGAAGGCATATAAACGCTCTGCTCCTTTTTGCGGGATTGCCGCACCCACGAGGACTCGCAATAACACTGATAATTTTTCGACAAGCAGAAAAACCGCCGCTGTGGGAAAGCGGCGGTTTATCTCATTTTATAGCGATAGGAGGATAACTCTCATTCATCGTTTTGTGTAGGCGGAATCTCTTCTCCGCTCACGTTTCAAGCGGTACGGTCGAGATCGTGGATCATACGGACTTTCATCTTATCGCCGTCCACGATGATATCCACCGCGTTGATATGCTTGTCGGGGTGAGCTTTGACAAGCTCGGTGACATACATTTTGATTACTTTTTCAGATACGTGTTCTCCTTTTACGTTGACCTTCATACCATCATCTCCTTCGTACATTCGAACAGTTGTTTTATTTCCTACAACTATATTGTAGCAGAGAATCCGAAAAAATACCAGTTACAGGTACGGAATTATCATATCAGTTTGTTAACGGTTAATTCCTTTTCGGACAAAAATAATGTCACTTTGTAACCGTTAATTCCCTTTGGAAAATAAGGGCTTTTTTAATATATTTTGAAGAAAAATAACCGAAAATCACTATATTTTGTATCTTCCGCAAAAGAATTTTTCTTTATTTCCGTGCGGAATTATAGCCGGATTCCGGAGCAAAGCGTTCGAACAAAACAGAGCATAGAAAAAGCAGGCGCATTTCTGCGCCTGCTTTATTATGCAGATGTTATTATCCGAAAAGATGTACCTGTACGACCAGCGCCGCAAAGACGATGGAGACCATCGAGAGCAGCTTGATCAGGATTTTGATGGACGGGCCCGAGGTATCCTTGAAGGGATCGCCTACGGTGTCGCCTACGACAGCCGCCTTATGCTGGTCGCTGCCCTTGCCGCCGTGGTTGCCCGCCTCGATATACTTCTTGGCGTTATCCCACGCGCCGCCGGAGTTAGACATGAAGATGGCGAGCAGGAAGCCCGAGGCGGTAGCGCCCGCGAGCATGCCGACAACGCCGTAGAAGCCCAGCACCAGACCGACTACGACCGGAACCACGATCGCGATAACGGTAGGCAGGATCATTTCCTTCAAGGAGGAGCGGGAGCACATATCGACGCACTTTGCATAGTCGGGATCCGCCTTGCCTTCCATCAGACCCTTGATGTTCTTGAACTGACGTCTGACTTCGATCACGACGCTCTGCGCCGCTCTGCCGACAGCGTCCATGGTGAGCGCGGCAAAGACGAAAGGCAGACAAGCGCCGATGAACAGACCGATCAGCACCAGCGGATTCATGACGCTGAAGCTGTCATAGGTGATGTTCTCCATGCCGGGCATGGTTTTGATCTTATCGATGTAGGACGCGACCAGCGCCAGCGCGGTAAGCGCGGCAGAACCGATCGCGAAGCCCTTGCCGGTCGCGGCAGTGGTGTTGCCTAAGGAATCGAGCGCGTCGGTACGTTCACGTACCTCGGGCTCCAGACCGCTCATTTCGGCGATACCGCCGGCGTTATCCGCGACGGGACCGTAAGCGTCGGTCGCGAGGGTAATGCCTAAGGTAGACAGCATACCGACAGCCGCCAGCGCGATGCCGTAAAGACCGATCTGCGGGTTCTGGATCGTGCCGCCGGAAACAAAGAACGCTACCAGCACCGCGATACCGACGATCACGATCGGGATCGCAGTAGACAGCATACCAAGACCCAAGCCGCCGATGATGATGGTGGCGGAGCCTGTCTCGGACTTTTCAGCCAGCTTTTTGGTGGGTTTATAGGTATCGGATGTAAAATACTCGGTAGATTTACCGATGAGCACGCCCGCGATCAGACCCGCGAGAACGGCGAAATAGAGCGTCCAGTTCTCTTTGCCGAGAATGAACCAGATCAGCGGGAAAGCCGCGATCGCGATCAGGATCGCGGAGAGGTTCGTGCCGCGGGACAGCGCTTTCAGAAGAAGCTTTTGCTCAGTCTTCTCGCCGGTGCGGACAAAGAAGGTGCCGATGATGGAACACAGGATGCCCAGCGCCGCCATGATCATGGGGATCGCCATCGCCTGAAATCCCATGCCCTGCGCATTGAACGCCGCAACGCCGAGGGCGGAGCAGGAGATAACGGAGCCGACATAGCTCTCGTACAGGTCGGCGCCCATACCCGCTACGTCGCCGACATTATCGCCGACATTATCTGCGATAACAGCGGGATTGCGGGGGTCGTCCTCGGGGATACCGGCTTCGACCTTGCCGAAGATCGGCGCCGACGTCCGCAGCCTTGGTGAAGATACCGCCGCCGACACGGGCAAACAGCGCCATACTGGATGCGCCCATACCGAAGGTCAGCATCGCGGCAGTGATCTCTCTCGCCTGCTCGGCAGGATCAACATTCGCGAGGAACACAAACTTTAACAAAGCGAACCAGATCGAAATATCGAGAAGTCCCAGACCTACGACGGTAAAGCCCATAACGGAGCCCGCCGAGAAAGCGACTCTCAGACCCTTGTTCAGTCCGGTACGGCAGGCGTTCGCGGTACGCGCGTTAGCCGCCGTCGCTATCTTCATGCCGATAAAGCCCGACAGACCCGAGAAGAAACCGCC
>JAFRBD010000105.1 GCA_017405065.1 Ruminococcus sp.
AGTGTACATGAATGAGTAATGAAAGATTAGTCGGTACCGTATCCCGCGGTATCCGTTGTCCCATTATCCGTACAGGCGACGATCTCGCGTCCATCGTGACCGACAGCGTTTTGGCGGCTGCCGGCAGCGAGGGATTCTCCCTCCGCGACCGTGACGTGATCGCCGTGACCGAATCGATCGTAGCCCGTGCGCAGGGCAACTACGCGACGGTGCAGAATATCGCCGACGACGTACGCGCAAAGCTCGGCGGCGGTACGATAGGCGTGATCTTCCCGATCCTGTCCCGCAACCGCTTTGCGATCTGTCTGCGCGGTATCGCGATGGGCTGCAAAAAGATCGTTCTCATGCTGTCCTATCCGTCCGACGAGGTCGGCAATGAGCTTGTCTCTCTCGACAAGATCGACGAGGCTGGCGTTAACCCCTACAGCGACGTACTGACGCTCGAGCGTTACCGTGAGCTGTTCGGCGTGAATAAGCATGAGTTCACCGGCGTGGATTATGTCGAATACTACAAAAATCTGATCAAAGAGAGCGGGGCAGAGGTGGAGATCGTTTTCGCCAACCGTCCCAAGACGATCCTCGAATACACCGATACCGTCCTGACCTGCGATATCCACACCCGCAAGCGCACCAAGAGTATTCTTAAGGACGCAGGCGCAAAGCTCGTACTTGGTCTCGACGATATCATGAACGCTCCCGTCAACGGCTCCGGATATAACGAGAATTACGGTCTTTTAGGCTCCAACAAGTCTACCGAGGATACCGTGAAGCTGTTCCCGCAGAACGCACAGCCTTTGGTTGAGGATATTCAGGCAAATATTAAGTCGATCACCGGTAAAAATGTTGAAGTCATGGTTTACGGCGACGGCGCTTTTAAGGATCCGCAGGGCAAGATATGGGAGCTTGCCGATCCGGTCGTTTCTCCCGCACATACCGCGGGTCTGATCGGTACGCCGAATGAGCTGAAGCTTAAATATCTCGCCGATAATGATTTCAAGCACCTTCACGGCGAGCAGCTGAAGGCGGCGATCTCCGAGAGTATCAAGACCAAGGACGCGGATTTAGTCGGCAACATGGCTTCTCAGGGCACAACGCCGAGACAGCTTACCGATCTGATTGGCTCCCTGTGCGACCTGACCTCCGGTTCGGGCGACAAGGGTACGCCTGTCGTGCTGGTACAGGGCTACTTTGATAACTACACCAACGATTAATACATAGGGTAGGGGAGAAGCATACAATGTGTATGCTCTCCCTATTTCAATAATTGTCATTGCGAAGCCTCAACGGTGCTGTGGCAATCCCACAAATCAGGAGCAGACGGTGGGGGATCGTCACGGCGCCGTAAAGGAATCTCGCAATGACCGTCCTGATAAAAGGCTTTCCGTGCGGAAGTCTTTCTTTTTTTATCACATTTTTGTAATCCCTATTGACTTATTTTAAAGATTGTGTTACTGTAGTAATACAATAATACAGTTAGGAGGAAAGCGATGGATTGGCGGCTGGATAAGAAGCGACCCATTTGTCCGCAGATATGCGAGAAGCTGTGCGTTTTGATCGCGTCCGGCGAACTGAACGCAGGGGACAGGCTGATGTCCGTGCGCGACGTCGCGCTGAACGCAGGCGTTACGCCGAACACGGTACAGAAATCCTTTGAGCAGCTCGAACTGCAGGGCGTGATATTTTCAAAACGCGGCTCAGGATGGTTCGTCAGCGAGAATATCGGGATCGCAAAAGAAGTTTTGAACAGCCTGATTCGTTCGAAAACGGTCAATTATTTGAACGATATGCAGGCGCTTGGCTTGGATAAAAAAGAGATCATCGAGATCATAAAGGAGTTTCGCTATGGGTGAGTTATTAAGATGTGATAACCTGTGCAAGACCTTCGGGTCGACCAGAGCGCTCGATCGGCTTTCACTGAGTATCGAAAGCGGCAAGATCATCGGCTTGCTCGGACCGAACGGCGCGGGTAAAACGACATTGATCAAGATCGTCAACGGTCTGCTTCAGCCTTCTTTAGGCAAGGTTCTGATCGACGGAAAGCATCCGGGTGTTGATACAAAACCGCTGGTCAGTTATCTGCCCGACGTCAATTATCTCAACAACTGGATGACGGTGGAACAGATCGTGAATATGTTTGCCGACTTCTATGACGATTTTCGTCCCGATCTGGCGTTCGATATGATATCGCGCTTGGGCGTAGACAGAAAACAGCGCTTGAAGAGCCTTTCCAAGGGCAA
>JAFRBD010000106.1 GCA_017405065.1 Ruminococcus sp.
GCCTGACTCGAAATCAGGTAGTCCTCACGGGCTCGTGGGTTCGAATCCCACCGCTTCCGCCATATAAAAGAGTCTGTCGTTTACGGCAGGCTCTTTTACCTATAAAAAGCGGAAAAGCGGTGGGATTCGAAGGCGACCGTGCCTGCAAAGCAAGCGTAAGCGCACTTTGCGGGTGAGAACAGTCCGGCGGACTGTTCTCAGGGAGAGCGTAGGAGCGACTTTTGTTTGAAGGTGTCGCTCCGAAGACGTGGTAAATATTTTATCGTTTTTGTATACCTACACCGCTTCCGCCATATAAAAGAGTCTGTCGTTTACGGCAGGCTCTTTTACCTATAAAAAGCGGAAAAGCGGTGGGATTCGAAGGCGACCGTGCCTGCAAAGTAAGCGTAAGCGCACTTTGCGGGTGAGAACAGTCCGGCGGACTGTTCAGAGTCTTTCATTTACAGCAGGCTCTTTTTGCAAACATAAAGCTGAAATGTAACAACAAAAGTCAATCTTATTATACTTGCTACTTGCAGTTCCTTTTTTCGTCTTGTATAATAATGTCAGAAATTGTCAAATAATATCGGCAAGACAGGAGAGTGAAGCGATGAAACGTATATTAAGCCTGATGATAATCGTAATCTGTCTTGTCCTCTGTATACTTTCTGCAACTTCGTTCACGCTCCAGTATTCTCGTACTTATCAGAGCGCCGACAGCAGCGGCGCCTATAGGATCAGCTTCAGCGGAAATCATGCGGATATCTCTCGTTATACATCAGATGCGATCAGCGTGGGGCTGAACCTTTCTTATAAGATCAGCGGGGTGTGTGCTTATCAAGGGAAGGCAGTATTTTTCTGTGATGATACCGCCAACAATCAGCTGATCGTTTACCTGTATTATCTCGATACGGATGTGCTTGACAGTTTTGCGATTTACGGCGCCAAACTATACGGCGACACCGACTTCTGCTGCGGTGATAATGCGGTCTATATCGAAAATCATAGGGATAGTTGCGAGTTGAACGCGTATTCCTTCAGCGGAAATCCGGTCGGAAGGTATCGCTTAGATCAAAGGATCACTTCTTTATGTAACGGTTACGATTCCGGTGTTTATGCTGTCAGCGATAATACCTTATACCGTTTATCCGGCGATCGTTTTACGGCTGTCACGGGAGAAGAAGCGTCGCCTCCCCTGTTTCCCGCTTCTGCAGAAATACTTGTATCCGATTACGGTCAGGTATATGTGATAAACGGCAATCGTATCGCACGTTCTTTTTCGGTGGACGGTCGTTTCGGTGCAGGTTCTGCGTGCGTCATCGGGAATCGGCTGTATCATCCCTGCGGTTCGGTCATCAACGGTTATGATATCGAAAGCGGTGAGAAAGTCAGCTCCTGTCGTCTTTCGTTTGAAGCTTCTTTATTGTATTCCGACACAGGCAGCATGATCGCCGTCGGAAGCAATACATATACGGCTGTCAATCTCGGGGATTTCATTGAATTGAATCGATCCGATGATTCGGCAGAGCATGGCGGAAGAAACGATTCTTCCGGCGGTTATCACAGCGGAAACGGCAACAACACAGATGACGCTGAATTGTACGCGATATCTTCGGATATCTACACGGTCGATCTCGGACATTACTGTATTTCCGGTATCTCGCCCGAAACGACGATATCTCAATTCAAAAACAATATGCGGTATAACGGATGGACAGTCGCGCTGTACCGTGACGGCATTCAGAAAACAAGCGGTAACATCGGTACCGCGATGACAGCTGTATTCAGCTCGGACAGCGGCAGCATCACCTTTGAGCTGTCTGTCAGCGGTGATCTCACAGGCGAAGGGAATTGTAATTCCCGCGACGCCAATACCTTACTGGATTATTTGATAGGCACGGCTGATTTCAACGGCGTTTATTTGCTGTCCGCCGATCTGTCGGGCGACGGAGCAGTAGACGCGGTTGACGCGGCTTTGTTACAACGAATAAGATAAAAAATACCCCGCTGTTAACAACGGGGTATTTTTATCTAAGATTATTCATCCGGTGTAGCGGGAGTCAGGATCTGCTGGTCGGGCGTTGCTTCTGCAGCAGCGCTGCCTTCACGGACGAAGTTATAACCCATGAAAGTCATGTTGTCGTCATCGATCATAGAATAATCGATCGGCACAGCGACATTCTCGGTATAACAATACGTGAAATTGATCGTGGAACCGTCGACGGTATAAACGCCGTTATACTTCGTGCCGTCCTGAACGAATTCCAAAGTCATGTAACCTTTTTTATCAAATGTAACCTTGTAGATATCATATCCCATGTACTTGAAGACCCATGCACCGATGATCTTCTCATCAGTGGTAAAGTCTTCGGGCACGTCGGGCATATAGATCTTTTTCGTATCCTGCTTCAAGGTGAAGTCGTAACCTTCTCCGTAAGTACCGTTGAGCGTCTGATTCCCGAGAAGGCGGGAACCGGAAATGGTATAGGTCGCGGGAGCGCTTGCATAGAAGCTGCCGAAATTAGTACCTACGGTGATGGTGTTGCCGTCGTCGCTTTTCAGCTTCTGATAACTGCTGTTGATCTCGATGCTTCCGACATTCGCCTGAAATGTACCGTCATTTTTGAATTCATAGTAAAACGTGGCGTCTTCGTGCTCGTCAGACCAAGTAACGCCTTCCGGTTCTTTGAGAAAGAAACCGACGAATGCAAAATAGCCCAGCAAAGTAGCGGCTACGATACATAACGCGATAATGACCGGGATCTGCAAAATGCCCTTTTTCTTTTTGGTAATCTCTGCAGCATCTTCATCTGTATGATCGGATTCAGCTTTAGAAGCGATGACTGCTTCCGCCGTTTCATCAGCAATTTCCGTTTCGATCGAAGGTTCCGCGACGGTTTCTTCGATTTCCTCGGTAACAGCGTTTTTTGTATCTTCTGCGGTTACTTCGGGATTGTTGTTTTCATTCATATTTTCATTCATTTCAAATTCCTCCCAATTTTCAATCGTTATATATCATACTACATCATTTCGGATAAATCAAGTGTTGATAGCTGAAACATGTGATTTTTGTGCCTTTCGACGGAATGATTTGTGTTTGATTGTTGTTATTATTACTATCTTCTGATAATTAAATTGTTATAAATTCATAAATCTCGTTTTTATCGTGATTTGTTATTGTAATAGTTCAGGATTTATGCTATATTTTTAATGGGTAATTAATACCAAATTCAGATGAACAGGGTGATATCATGGATTATAGGAAAGCATATACTGAATGGATCGAAAAAGCTACCGAGGAGACCCAGGTCGCTCAGGAGCTTTTAGCAATCAAAGACGATAATGACGCTGTCTATGATCGTTTTTACACTCCGCTTAAGTTTGGTACCGCCGGTTTGCGCGGAGTACTCGGCGCAGGAATCAACCGCATGAACATCTATGTGGTACGCCACGCGACTCAGGGCCTCGCCAATTATATCAAGAAGAAATACGGTACCGGCGCAGTCGCGATCTCTCATGATTCGCGCATCAATTCCGATCTTTTTAAGATTGAAGCTGCGCGCGTATTGGCGGCAAACGGCATCAAAGCGTATATAACGGAGGAACTGGAGCCTACTCCCGTACTCAGCTATCTGGTGCGTCATCTCGGCTGTGTCGCCGGTATCATGGTGACCGCCAGCCATAATCCCGCAAAATATAACGGCTATAAGGCTTACGGAGAAGACGGCTGTCAGATGACCGACGTCGCCGCCGGAATGGTTTTCGATGAGATCCAGGCGCTGGATATATTTGACGATGTTAAGCTTTGTGATTTTCAAAAAGCGCTCGAGGACGGTTCCATCGAGTACGTGAAAGACAGCGTATATGACAGCTATCTCGATGAAGTCAAAAAGAATCAGATCAACGTCGGCGTCTGTGAGGGCAGCGACCTCAAGGTGGTATACACTCCCTTGAACGGCGCAGGCAATAAACTCGTCAGACGCGTTCTGTCCGATATCGGCATGGATCATGTGACCGTCGTCAAGGAACAGGAAAACCCTGACGGTCATTTTACGACGTGCCCCTTCCCCAACCCCGAACTGGAAGAAGCGCTTCAATTAGGCTTGGAATACTGTAAGGCAAATAACGCCGATCTGCTTTTGGCGACCGATCCCGATTCCGATCGTGTCAGTATCGCCGCAAAGCGTGAAGACGGCACCTATCGTTTGTATACCGGTAATGAGATCGGCGCGATGCTGACAGAGTATATTTTGAAATGCCGCAGAGCGTTGGGAACCCTTCCCGATCGTCCCGTTGTCGTCAAAACGATCGTTACCACTAAGATCATCGAAGCGATCTGCAAAAAGTATGATTGTGAATTAAAGAATTGTCTGACCGGCTTCAAGTATATCGGCGAGATCATCCTCGGACTGGAGCAGAAAGGCGAAGAAGACCGCTATGTTTTCGGCTTTGAAGAGAGCTGCGGCTATCTTGCGGGTTCCTATGTCAGAGATAAGGATGCGGTCGTTGCTTCTATGCTGATTTGTGAAATGGCGGCGTATTATAAGAAGCAGGGAAAATCGCTGGTCGATATCATCGACGGTATCTATGAGGAATACGGCTATTATCTCAACACGACGCTGAATTTCTATTTTGAAGGCGCCGAAGGCATGCAGAAGATGGCGGGCATCATGGACGGATTGCGCGCGAATGCTCCCCAATCTATCGCGGGCTGCAAGGTCGTTTCTGTCGCAGATTATGATACTCATGTTGCGACCGATCTTCTGACCGGAGCGACCGAAAAGATCGACCTGCCGAAGTCCAATGTTCTCTCCTACACCACCGAGGGCGGGCACTGTGCGATCGTCAGACCTTCCGGTACCGAACCGAAAATCAAGATCTATATCACTGCGATCGGTTCTACGGCAGATGAAGCAAAAGCGATCACCGAAAAAATCACCGAGGATATGAGCGCGTATCTTAAGTAAACAATCTATTATTTAGGTGCGCATATTGCGCCGTCGGATTTTCAGTCAGCGCGCCCCGGACGCAAGGTGTGAATGAATCAAGTGAAAAATTCATAGAAAATGAATAACACCGCAGAAACAATGCTGTTTTTGCGGTGTTATTTTCATTATCAATACTTGCTTTATTCGGATCCTTGTGAATCATTGTTTTGCTTTTCACGTTCACGGATCATGCGCAGCAGAGTGCTTTGCTTGACCATTCTGCCGTTATGAAAGATATAATCGTCTGTATCCTTCAATGAGCTGACGTCGATATCGGAAAAATCTTCTTCAACCTTTTGGGGGTTTCTTTCTTTTTTACGCTGCTCCAGACTTTTATCGATCGAATCGGACAGCTCCCGACTGAGTTCTTCCTTATCCCTGATGATAGCGATCATGCCGTCATAGATAAAGAATACATACATGAAGGTACAGGTAGCAGGGATCAACAGTACCCATAAAGCGCCGACCACAATGATCTTTGCCAAACCGGAATTGATAAAAGCAACAGCGGTAAAGCAGATGCCGAACACGACAGCTAAAGCAAGGGTAGCAAAAAAATTGTTCTTGAATTCACCGAACGACATCAAAAAGCTGTTTTTATAAATGTATTTCAAAGGCAGATCATAAGTAATACTCATCAGCGGGATATAAAATGCTGTGTACAGCAAAAAAAGCGCAATAATGATACAGAAAAACAGCAATCCGTAAAACAGCCAGCTCACCGACAGCATGGAAACGTACAGTGAAATAGACAGTACGCTGAGCATGGAAGCGACATAAACCAAGACGCCGTGTAAGAGAAAAGGAAGGAAATTATCCTTGACAGCGTTGATGAAGCAACTGAAAACCGGGACGTCGCTCTCCCCTCTCGCGATATTGCGACATACCATTACAACTCCCGCATAGAAAGGATAGAGCGGAATGATAGACAGCATTAAAAACGGAACGACCAAAGCGTCTTTGAATAGGACGGAATTCAGAAGATAAAATGCGGCGATCATAATTGCAGACGGAACAGCAAATATTATATTGGTTAAGAGGATACGATGAAAGTTTGTAAAGTATCTCTCCAGAAGAACTTCGAACTTGAACCTTTTTCTTTCGTTTTCCATAGACCCCTCGATTAAAAATGAAATCTGTTCGCGAACAAAACCCATAGAAGCATATCGACAGCAGCGCAGGCACATACGGATAACAGCGCAAAAATCGTCTTTTTTACAAAGGTTTTGATATGCATGCGCAGCTCCGGTTCATGTTCAAAACCGAACATCGACAGTTTTAAAAACCGAAAAGACATCCTGAAGCCGTATGTTGCATAGCGTATCAGCGCAAACAGGAAGAGTACCGCTCCGGGCAGCACGACCAGTATGTAAAATCCGATCCCGGACAGACGATACTGTGAGAATACAAACGCGGACGACAAACCGACGGTAAAGCCTTTGAGAGCAGATAATATCGGAATCGTCAAAAAACCCCAGACAGAAAAGCCCGATAAAAAGATACAGAAGATAAAGAGAAAATATGACACAAAGCAGGAAATAAAGATATTGAATATGTTCATTTCCATGCGCGCGTCTATGTTTGTGACAAATAAGAGATCCAGCTTTTCAAATGTGTTGTTGGAGAAACCGCGTCCGGATACTGCGCCGATGACCAGTCCCAATAAAAACATAAAAGCGAATACAGCCTGTACGCCGTAACGTCTCAGCAACAAACGGAAGTCATGTCCGCTTCTGTGAAAACCAGGTAGACGCAGTGTTTTCGGATTGTTTCGAAATGTAAATACAAAGCCCTTCATAAAATCACCTGAATCATCTTATGCAGGGCTTGTATGATTTATGTGTACGATCGATCCGATCGATCACAGATCAGTATGTGCGGAAGCTTTCGTTTCGCGAACATTTGAATTTGATCGGATACTTATAGTTGCCGTAGTCAGCCTCATAGTCGCCGTAAAAGAACATCTCGGTCTCATCAACGCGCCGGTAAAGCAGACCGTATACGCATTGACCGCCGGCGTGATGGTATTGACAGAGCTTGTCTATCAGACCTTGCTTATTGATGTAGTTAAAGTCGCGCGTTCCGTTATGGGAGCAGTTGCACAGCGCGGCGATCAGCTCGTTGTCATTGTACAGCGGACCTGTGCCGCAGTTATAGGTAAAGCATACCAGCGCGTCAAACTGCTGTTGATTGAATTTGATCTTTTTATCCAGCAGGAAAGAATTGACGTCATTCGAATAGCCGGCGTTATTGACATTCTGAACAAGATATGCATATGCCTGTTCTTTGGTCAGATCATTATAGAATTTTTCTCCCGTAAATACCAGTACGCCGTATCCCAGCGTAGGATCTCCGGTAAAGGAATCGATATAAACGGACGGGAAAAAGCCTTCAAAGGTCGCTATCAGATTGATCAAAGCGTCCGAGGCGCGGCGCTGGGCACAGACTGTCGTCGTCATGTCGGTGGAATTCGCGACAAAGGCGGTTGTCTCGCCGTCCGCGCAGGAATACCAACCGGTACCGTTGTTGAACTGTGAATATGCCTTGACCTTATAGGTTCCGGCCGACGAGAAGGAAGTCGTTCCCTTCCATACGTAAGTATCGCCGTCTTTGACGCGGGACGACGCGTTGACATAGCGGGGCTCAGATCCCGTATCTACTGCAAAGCGAACGCTGGTACGCATGGTATCGGTAATGCAGACAAGAGTGACCGTTTGGTTTTTGGCGGCACAGTTCGGCGAAGTATAAGCGAATTGCACCGGATAGGAGGATTCTACCGTCATCAGACAGGTAGCAGCGCCGGATGAAGTAGACACGGTGATAACGGCGGTACCAGCCTTAACTCCTTTGACCAGACCGTAGCTTTCTTCATGATAAACGGTTGCAACAGAAGTATCGGAGCTGCTCCACTTCACGCCCGAGGTCGTGCTATTCAGCATAAAGGTCATGAAGCGGTCGACAGAAGCGCTTGTATGAGAAAGATTGACGGAGGTTCCGGATTTGACAGTGATCTTGCAGGATGCTGCTTTTGCAGCGGTATACGCTGTGATCGTAGCGGTACCGGTCGAGAGAGCTGTCACGATGCCTTTGCTGTTAACGGCAGCGACAGAGGCATTTGAACTTTTAAAGCTTACCGTTGCATTGGACGTTGCGACAACATGATAATAATTGCCTTTATAGACGGTAGCAGAATACTCTTTGAGAGAAAGTGTTTCGGCGGAAGACTGCGTCGGCTGCGGAGCGGTCGTCGGCGCCTGAGTCGGCTCCGGAGGATCCGTCGGCTCGTCGGTAGGTTTGGGTGCGGGAGGCTGTGTCGGCGCATACGCTTCACCGACGTAAACGGTACAGGTCAAGGTGCTGTCGCTCACGCGATCATTAACGATTATGCTCGTTGAACCCGTTTTTTTAGCGGTAATGACGCCGGCAGCCGAAACATCGGCAACACTGCTGTTTGATACGGAAAAATCAGCTCTTGTGTTGATCGTATGCGAATAAGCGTCAAGCAGATTGAGCTGAAAACGCTCGTTGATATCCAGATATACCGTCGATTTATTCAGGTAAAGCTCCGATATACCGGTTCGGATCTCGGGATCATAAGGATCGGGGATACTGTCAAAGGAAACGCTGCGGTGCTTATATCCGATTTCAGCAAGCTCATCCTCACATTCATATCCGACTTCCGCTTCATCGGATTCAGCAGCGGAAACAGTTGGATAGGAGAAAGCAAAAACAGATACGAGAAACGCGATAACAAGCGTCAGCGCGGTAATACAGTCGATTGTTCTTTTCAACACCTTACCTCCTCTCCCTTGTTTACAATAATCTACAATAATAATACTCTTTTTCGGCGGTTAATGCAATGTGAATTACAGCTTTGTATTTTTATTGAATCGATTATGCCATTTAATCAGGTAAATGGTTACAAGTCTTGTAACACATAGATCGTAAAGGATAAAGAAACCGTTACCGATGATCAAAAACAGCCACGGCAAGTATACGCCGAACAGAGAAAAACTCTCTTTGGGGATCGATAATACAGTGATCCCGATAAAGAAGGCGCCGATGATACAAGCATTGAACAGCGCAAATTTGATAATGTACTGCATGAACTTGGAAGGGATACGCTCTATCAGGCTTTTAACGATCGGATAAAAGCCTAAAAACGCAGTATAATACAAAACGGCTTCTTTATCCGTCACCAAAAGGAAGGATAAAACAGCCGTAACAAAATAGACCGCGACCGCATAACCGTAGCCGAGGTTGATAACAAGGAGGATCAACAGCATCCCCGCGAAAGTGGGAAAGGCAAATGTACCGAAAGGTATCACGGAACACAGAAACATCAAAACAAGGCTGAGGGCGGCAACAACGCCGCCCAACGCTACTTTAACCGATGATTTCATATCAGCACCCGCGACAGCAATTGCACAGGCAGTTGGCGCACAGGATACCGCTGCAGATATCGCACATGGAGCATCCCATGTTATCGGTAGTATTATATCCGGGATTATTGTATGTGCGGCGTGCGTTGACACTGTTGAATGCCGCCTGATATTCCTGATTGCCGGGATCCATCTGATAGGCACGCTGAAAATAATTGTATGCCTGATCATTCCATCCCTTGCGGGAATAGACCATTCCCATCAGAAAATACCATTCCGCATTGCGGTTTCCTTCGGGTACGCCGTTCAACAGCTCCATTGCATCGTCCAGTCTGCCGTTCATGATGTATTGACGCACATCGGGATAGGAGGTACGCGTGTAGGAGGTTCCGGTACCGTAAGTGCCTGATGAAGAAGAACTGCGGGATCCGTTGCGCCTCATCTCACAGATCGTGTCATACGCTTCGTTGATCTCTTTCATCTTCTCTTCAGCCAAATCAGCCAGAGGGCTGTCCGTGTAATTATCGGGATGATATTTTTTCGCCAGATTTCGGTAGGCGGTTTTGATTTCTTCGTCTGTTGCGTTCTCGGATACGCCGAGTACTTCATAGGGATTTTTCATTTAATCCTCCGTATCAGTTGTTTGAATATCAGATAGGATCTTTGTTTGTATATTGACGCAGGATACGCACAGCACGTTTTTAATGATGCTGTCAAACCTGCCTTTGTCGTACAATCCGTAGGATAAGAGCGCTTCCGATAAAGCGTGATTGAGAGAACCTTTCATATTCCCGACAGAATCGTCAGTGTCCGGCAGGAGAAAGGGGTTGAAATTATGATGCTTTTTATCCTTTTCATAATCGTCGACGGCGTCGATCAGATAGATCCATCGCCCCATATAGTATCCCATCGTTTGAAAGATACGCTTGACAGAGGCGGCGTCAAGTGGCTTGCGAAGCGGGATGCGCTCTGTCAGCAGCGCGCACATTTCACCGAGCATTTTCGCGGTCGGTTCAGCCGCCATATCGAGTACACAATCGGGATCCCGTTCGGCATTGAGCTGTTCTTCCATCATTTTGGATACCGACGCATCGATCTCGGGATATCGGCGGGCAGCTTTTTTTCGCCAACCTGCGAAAAAAGGTTGAATCAACCGATACCCGATCCGCTTGTACCACGGCGAATCGATCAGATTATCTTTCAGCTTGTAATAAGCTGAGATCACCGATAAAGCCGCAGCGAGCGAGAAAGCCTCCGTCTCGATTTTAGCATAGTGACATTTTTTGAAAGGATTGAACCGGCATCTCCCCTGCCGGAAACAAGGCGGCTGTTCAGCCAGATCCAGTCCGAGCATGGCGTAGAAAGTACAATCGTAGCTCAAAATAAAACGGGCGAAAACGGAGTAATCTTTTCCGAGCTGCTTGCACAAAGTACAGTATATTCCCTTGTAGGCTTCATATTCTTTGCCCAGCAGATTCGCGCTGTCTACCTTGATATATCCGAACAAGTCCCTCTCCCCCATAATAATTATTAACATTTTATCATATTCCGACACAGGATAGATTAACAAAATATGAATTTTGGCAGTTTTATTATTGTAATTATGCGATTATGACGATATAATAAGCTTGTACTCAACAAAAAAGGAACGCAACAATGAACGTATTTGACTTCGATAAAACAATCTATCAAGGTGATTCCACCCGGGATTTTATCTTCTGGTGCTTTCGCCGTTATCCCAAAACGCTCCTTTATCTGCCGCTGATCGGTTATGCGTCGGTAAGGTACTATACCTTTCATATCGGAACAAAAACAGAATTTAAGGAGAAAATGTATCGCTTTTTGAAAACGATCAAAGGAGAAGAAGATATCGAACGCTTCTGGAAAGAGAAGATCGGCAGGATCAAGCCGTTCTATCATCAGCTCCATCGCGATGATGACGTCATCATTTCGGCTTCACCCGAATTTCTCTTAAAGCCGCTGGAAGAGCGGCTGCATTTTACGGTGATCGCTTCCAAAGTCGATATCAGGACAGGCTTGTATGACGGCTTGAATTGTTATCATGCAGAAAAGGTGAGGCGTTTTAAAGAACGATACCCAAACGGAAAGATCGAGAGCTTTTATTCAGACAGCTATTCCGATGAACCGCTTGCGTTACTGGCTGATAAGGCGTTTATCGTTGACGGCGATACGCTGATCGAATGGAATTATCGTCATCACAAAAAGCATTTGCGTACATAGGGATGTATCCTTTGCATCAAACAACAGAATGCCCTCTTGCCGAAAAGACAGGAGGGCTTCTCTGTTCGCTGTATGACGGTTATTCGTTATCGCAGCTGCATCCGCATCCGTTATTCTCACCGTTCTGGTCAACAACATTGGGCGGGAAGAATTCGTCCGTAGGAAAGTCAAGGCGCGAGAACATCTCACAAGGGCTGTCGGTATTGCTTTCACAGCGTTTTTCGGGGATGCAGAAATCGTAGGAAGGAATGAGCATCTGTACGTTGCGCATCAGCTGAACGATGGAGAACACACCGAGGGTAGCCAGTACGAGCTTCTCTCCTTCTTCGCTGATATTGCCTCCGATATACTCCAGAACGCTTTCCGGGATATTGTAATTGAGCTGATTGCCGTCCGGATATAGCTGTCTGTCTTTGACGGAGATCGCGAGAGCGATCGGCTTTGCGACCTGTACGTTCGCTGTCGGCAGACTGCGCGCTGAAGTGTTATGGACGTCGTAAGCGTCGGTCGTCATATCCGACGAGAACACGCGGACATTTCCTTCCGAGCCGTAGAGGATGACTTTCTTATCGGAAATACACAGACCGTTCACCTGCTGGGACGCGCCTCCCGCAGCGGCAAAGACGTCAAGTGTAATACCGAAATAAAAGACGATGTCGATAGAATAGAAACCGCGGTTAAAAGGAACCGGTTCAATATCCAGCACGACATCCAATACATCCGCTCCGCGGATGCGGATATTCGCTGCGTTGTCGATCAGCGTCTGAGACTCAGCGCTGACATAGACAGGAAGCTCGGACAGACAGTCTTTATCGCCGCAGCTGTCATAGACACGACGCGCGTCGACGCATACCGGTTCGCCCTGAATGCGGTTTTCAGCCGTTTCATTTACATTATCAGGCATAAGTAAAACCTCCGATTATGATTTGATGGATTTCATCATTACATAATACGGAGGTTTTTTCTGTTTGTGAAAAGAATATGATCGTAAATTTCGGTTCGCATGTAAAGACCGTTATGGCGAACGCTTATTTAATGATCTCCATTTTAGCAAAATTAGACATCACTTTTTTCGTTCCTACGCTGTCAAAGGCGATCTCCAGTAAGGTATCGTTACCCATAGGAGTCGTTGAAAGGATCATCCCTTTTCCGAATGCTTTATGCAACACGACGTCGCCTACATGATATGACTTATCGCTCACAGCGCCTGCAGGCGAGGGGGATTTTCGTTTAGCGAAGGGATCGAAGCGCTGCTGCGGCGAATGACCGTCAAACTGTCTGTTCATATATCGGTTTTCGCTGCCGGTTCTCTCGATCAGTGAGGACGGTATCTCTGTGATAAATCTTGATTCTCTGTTATGCGTCGTTGATCCGAATAGCATCCTCTCCTTGGTCTTGATCAGATACAGCTTTTCTTTTGCCCGCGTGATACCGACATAAGCCAGACGACGTTCCTCATTCAGTTCACCCGCTTCCATGATGGTCGCCATCGACGGGAACACGCCGTCCTCCATACCCGGAATGAATACGATCGGAAATTCCAGTCCCTTTGCCGAATGGAGCGTCATCATCACGACGCTGTCCGTTTCGGCGTCGTAATTATCGATGTCAGTCATCAGGGATATCTCCTCTAAGAATGCGCCTAAGGTCGCGTCGTCGCCGTAATCCTCCATGAACTTGATGATGTTGGATAACAACTCGTCGATATTTTCAATACGTTGTTCATAGTCGTCCTTTTCGGCGATCAGATAATTCTTATAATCGGTATGCTCTAATATCAGATTATATAATTCTGCAATAGAATAATCACCCGACTCCGCCGCTTCCGCCAACCCCTCTATCAGCTTTGCAAAGCTCTCGAGCTTGGATGCTGCGCGAGCCAGCGTAGGATAATCGGAGGCGTGCCTGATCACGGAATAGACGCTTTCTCCGATACCGGCGGCGATCTCGGCGACTTTTGTCATCGTCGCTTCACCGATCGCGCGCTTCGGCTTATTGATGATACGGCGCAGACGAATATCATCATGCGGATTATTGATGACCTGCAGGTACGAGGTCATATCTTTGATCTCTTCGCGGTCATAGAAGCGATGTCCGCCGATCACGCGGTGCGGGATGCCGGAACGTGACAGCGCCTGTTCGACGGCGTTGCTCTGCGCGTTCATCCGATAAAGGATCGCATAATCAGAAAAATTCCGACCGTCGGCTTTTCCGTCGAGGATGGTTCGCGCGATATACAGCGCCTCTTCCCTCTCGCTTGCTGCGGTATGGACAGTGATGCGTTCACCTTTGGGGTTGTTCGTCCAGAGCGTCTTCCCTTTTCGTTCATCGTTATTTTTGATCACATTATTTGCCGCGTCGAGGATGATACCCGTACTTCGATAATTCTGTTCCAAACGAATAACGACGGCGCCGGGAAATTCGTTTTCAAAGCTGAGAATGTTTTCGATGGTCGCGCCGCGGAAACGGTAGATGCTCTGGTCGTCGTCGCCGACAACGCAGAGATTGTTTCTCGCCTGAGAAAGGAGGCTGATCAATCGATATTGGCTCTTATTGGTATCCTGATATTCGTCGACCATAATGTATTTGAAACGGCGCTGATAGTACTCCAGAACGTCCTGATTCTGCTGAAACAGCTTGATGGTGTTGCAGATCAGATCGTCGAAGTCCATCGCGTCTGAGGTCAGCAACCGCTGCTGATACAGCTCGTAAGCCTGCGCGATATATTTCAGCCGGCTGTCATAAGAGGCTGCGGTATGAATATCCTTGGGTTCCTGCATCTTATCCTTATACTTGGAGATCTCGTTGAGTACCGTTTTATGCGGCAGGAACTTTTCATCGATATCCAGCTGCTTTAAGATCTCTTTCATCAGACGGCGCGAGTCGTCGGTATCGTAGATGGTGAAGTGACTTGAAAAGCCGAGCCTGTCTCCCCAACGCCTTAGGATACGCGCGCAGGTCGAGTGGAAGGTCGCCGCCCATACTTCATCCGAACCTTCTCCGCATACCGCTTCGATGCGTTCCTTCAATTCTCCCGCCGCCTTATTGGTAAAGGTGATGGCGAGGATCTGCCAAGGCTCGGCGAGACCCGCTTTGATGATATACGCGATACGATTGACAAGAACGGTCGTTTTGCCGGATCCGGCTCCCGCTAATATCAAAACAGGACCTTCGGTATGAAAAACCGCCTTTTGCTGCATTTCATTCAATGATGAAAACTGAGATTGTATTTCATTCAGATTTGTCATAACATCCCTCAATACTAAAAATTCGTGTATCATTGTAGCATAAAGACAGAATGATATAATTCTCTTTCGAAAACATACTGTTTCAATATTGTAATAGTCAAATAATAGTCAAAAGATATCATATTAATATTAGAATAGAATCTCCATGTCGCTTTTACAGTACATAACCCCCGCCTCATTTGAAGCGGGGGTCATCATCAATCATTCTTATTGATCAGAAGAGGAGGTTTGTCTTGTTGGCATGCTTGTAGATCGCATTGTAGTCAAACATATTGACCTTGCCGTCACCGGTCGCGTCGGCACAGGCTCTCTGATAGGAGTCTTCTGCTAACTCGGGGTTCTTGGAAATGTGCTTATAGACTGCGTTGTAATCGAACATATTGACCTTGCCGTCATTGGTAGCGTCGCCGATCGGGCAGATCTTGACATCCTGGGTCGTATCGGCGCTGACCGTGACGTCATAGGTACGGGTCACGTGCTTTTCTTTCTCAACGCTCAGCTCGTAGGAGCCTGCGGGCACATCTGCGATAGAGTAAGAATCCGTACCGGTCACGGCAGCGGTAAAGTTGTTGTCATTACCGGTCAGCGTAACGGTGACGACTGCATCCGGATACTCATTCTGCAGATAGCTGGTGACAGAACCGCTGAGAGTGAAGCCTTGAGGCTCAGGATCGGACTCGTTATTCTTCAGCAAATACAGCTGACCTCCGTAGAACGGATTGCAGGTGCCGAAGTACAGTCCTTCCTCCGTTTCAAGGAAAGCGGGACAGCCGTAGTTATATTTGTCGCCGAAGCCGTCACGGGTGATGACCTCAAACGTCTCTCCGCCGTCGGAAGTACGGAACATATCAAAGCCCCATTCGTCAGCCATAACTGCGGAGTTGATATAAGCATACATCTCCAGACCCTTCCAGTCGACCTTGTTATACAGCTCGTCGATCTTCGCTTTGAGTTCAGCAAGCTTTGCGTCAATGAGAGCCTTCACATTGGCGACAGTTTTTTCTTTTACCTGATCCCAGTCGATGTCGTTGATGGTCACGGTGATGTCGATTCCGGGCTCCGGCGTCTCAAAATCAGGATCGCTCTCGAGCATATCATACAGCTTCTGAAGCTCTTCCTCAGATAAGAATTCGGATAAGAACCGAGAAAGATAATCCACATCTTCGGATGCGCCGGTAGCGGCGATCTCATCGTCATTACCGGGAGTGATCTCCTCGGTCAGCTTCGCGTTCAGATCATCGATCAGAGCGCAGACAGCGTCGCGAATCTCAGAGATCTTCGACAGGTTCTGAGATAATTCCTCGCTGAACGACTCTTAGGGATCAAAGCTTTCGAGCATTGCCTTCAATTCCTCCAGCTTTGCACGGAGTTCATCGTATTTTTCATTTCCCTTAGCGCTTGCAAGCAGTGCGATCAGATTCTTGATGTATCCGATCTGCTCCAAACGCTCGGACATGGACATGGTGAAGAAGCTGCCGTTCGTCAGCTGAGTCAGATAATTATAGAAGATGCCCGCGTCCATGGTGGCGATATACAGATCGCCGTCATACTGACCGAGACGCCATACATATTCGTTGGTTGTGCCTTCCATCAGCTCGGTAAACGCTTTCAGCTCTTCAAATTTACCTGTTTCATCATTCAGCTTCCAGACTTTCTGCGGGTTATGGAGCGAATCATACAGATAGAAAAGATATTCGCTTGCTTTGACGTCCTTGCCTGCAACCTGCTGGAGCATGCCTGCGAACGCCGAAGCCTCGCCGCCGAAGCTGTGGTCGAAGTTGTAGGCATAGAGCTCGCCGTTGAATTCATAAACGGAACCGATCAGCGAACGCATGGTGCCGGGTTCGCCGCCTTCGATATCAGATAAGCCGGGATTGTTGACGCCGTTGGTCGAACCGGCGACCTCCTGCCAGTACCAGCCGTATTCATTTGCCTGTTCGCCGTCGGCAGCAGGATGGCCTTTGTAGATGACAAAGCCGTTGTGAGTAGGAGCGGTGGCAAAAATATATCCGTCGTGGTTGGCAAGCTCCCAGATCGGAGCGCCTGCCCAACTGGTATGGATCGGATCAAAAGCAGTAACGCCGAAATCCTTGTAGTCAGCAACACGATCCCACACGGTATCGTCCTCGTTGCTCTTCATCAGAACAGCCATCTTTGCTACGGGAGCGGTCTCGCCCTCGGGAACGATCTCACGGTCGTCGGCACCGGCAAAGAACAGATGTCCGTCGTATTCACAGTTGGCGCGCAGGGAAACGGATCCCATCGTCTGGAACACCTTGATAAAGTTGCCTTCCGGATCGAGTTTCAGAATATACTGCGGGTTGGTGGGAACGGCGGAGTAAGAACCGAAGTATACATCGTCGCCGAAGGTGACCGCCATGCGGAAATAATCGCCGGTTCCCGCGGTATAGATCACCTTGAACTCACCTGTTTTACGGTTATAGCTGATAATATTAGCGCCTTCGTTCGCGTCGTTGCGGGGGATATCTCCGTTAGCCACTACATTGATCATTGCCCAGAAAGTATCGATATCGATGCCGGCCTTGGCAAATTCGCCGCCGTACATGTTTACCAGCGCGCTCGCGATGTTGCGGGTAGTAGCGATATAGATCTCATCGCCGCGCATCGCAAGACGCCATGTGTAGCTGTTCTCGCGGTCGCCGCCTTCGATCAGACCGTCGACCTCTCGTTCGCCCCTGTCGGGATTTGAGATTTTTTGGACGGTGTAACCTTCTTCGGACGCTTCGGGCGTTCCGCCCATTTCCGTGACCGCTGTCGCATTGACCGTGTCCCCGTCATTGATCTCTGCACCGTACGCCGGGCATACGATACCCATTATCAGAACGACAGAGAGCATGATACAGAAGAATCTTTTCATAACAATACTTCCTTTCTTGATTATTTCATGCTTTTCGTTGAATCATGAAAAGCATTTATCACCGTCATTATACCAAACAAATATCTTTTTGTCTATAATTATTCAAAGAATAGATAAATAATTCAAAATCACTCTGAAATTATTTATGATTTGTTATATTGCCTGTGATCCTTGAGCAATTCGCCGATACGTCGATAGTCATAGTGGTATTCGTCCACCAAATTATCATAATAAAAACTGACGAGTTTTTCTTTTCCGGCAACTTTTTTCAAAAACAGTTTCTGAACAGCCGGTAAAAAGAAAAGATTCTGAACGGTTTTTCCTTTCTTTACGATGGAAACAACAGGCTTGACGCTCTCAAGATATGTTGTTTTCACATTCCCGGAACAGATCGCTTCCGCCGCAAGCATCCCGGTGTGCAGCGCCATGTACAACCCTTCGCCGGTTATCGGATCGGTAAAGCCGCCCGCATCGCCTACAAGGATCACGTTTGCGGGCAGTTTTTCCTGCGGGATCACATAGCCGTACGGCAGAAAAGCGCCGGTATATTTCTGTTTTTCGGGATCGACACCGACGCTGTGAAGGAAGTCAGTCAATATCGACTTATAATCGGTGCTTTTGTTAAACATATTGGCAACGCCGACGCATACGGTATCACCGTGAGGAAACACCCACAGATAACCTTTGTTGATGCAGTCAAAATAGAGATCGACGCTATCGGTACTGAATTGATCGGACGGTATATAGGTTTCGATACCGAAAGCCATCTTCCTTTTATCGACTCCGATCTCTTTATGAGAAAGACTGAGTGCTCCGTCTGCAAAAACAATATGCTTATACCGGATTATATCGCCGTTCGACAGAGTGACGCAGCTTTTTTTGTAGTCAACACTGAGATGATGTTCCCCTTCTTTTATGTTTCCGCCCAACGACTTATATTTCGATACCAGTGCGTTATCAAAATCGATGCGATTGACGATTTTGGCAGGGTTTTTGACCCGCGTCTCCGTCAACAGTTCTGTCTTGCGATACAGCTTGATCCGATCGGCTTTACAGCAGAACAAGCCGTCGATTTCCGCCTTATCAAATATCGTCCCGATCAATTGATCGGTTTTACCTGTCACCAGTCCCGCGCAGGTTTTGTTTCTCGGAAAAACAGCCTTATCGATCACACAGACGTTGTGATTCTTTTTCTGTAATGCAATCCCGCAGCTCGTACCGGCGGGTCCCGCGCCGATGATGACCGTATCAAATTGATGATTCATAATAATACCCCGATGTATAATATAGATTGCATGTATCATTCTCGATTCTGTTTCATTATAACGAAATATGAAGGATTCTTCAAGATGATATTATAAAGAATTGAAGGGAATAATAGAAAGAATTGAAGGAAAGATGAAAGTCCCCAATTCCTGTCATCGTTATATTGGAGGATAAAAAATAGAGGCATCCGGATGGATACCTCTTTTTCAAATGGTCGAGGTGACAGGATTTGAACCTGCGACCTCTTCGTCCCGAACGAAGCGCGCTACCAAACTGCGCCACACCTCGAAAAACACAGCCCCGATGTGAATCGGGGCCAATGGCTGCGGAACTAGGATTCGAACCCAGACATACAGAGTCAGAGTCTGCTGTGCTACCCTTACACAATTCCGCATTGCACTTCTACTATTATAATCAAAAAACAAAATCTGTCAAGTAGTTTTACGAGATTTTTATTTTGAATTGTAAAAATACAAATTACTTGATCTGTCTGACGTCATCACCGATAAAGTCAAGTCTGTCGCACGAGCCGATAAGGCGGGATACAAAACGCTGAGAATAAGCGCCGATCAGCTCGTCTATCGTCATATTGGTGCTGATGATGACAGGTTTGCCCGCCAGTAATCGGGAATTGAATATATTATATACGCAAGAACGTGTGAAATCAGTAGAAAACTCGGTTCCTAAATCATCCAGTATCAGTAAATCACATTTGATCAGTGAATGATAAGTATCTTCCTGTTCGGAATACTGATAACTGAAATGCTCTTTTTCGAGTTTGAATAAAATATCGGGAGCGGTCGTATAGATCACGGACATCCCGTTTCTGATCACCACGTTCGCAATAGAGAGGCTCAGATGGGTCTTGCCCAGCCCCGTCGCACCGATCAAAAGCAGGCTCCTGCTGTGAGGTGTGAAACCGTCCGCATAATCGACGCAGTAACGATAAATATTTGACATGCGATTAAAAGGGATCTTACCGTCGCTGTCGGGAGATTTACTGTAATAATCCAGACTGAAATTCTCAAAGGTATAATCTTCCAGCGTCAGGTTATCACTGAGCATCTCACCCGAGATATCGGACATCAGTTTTTGCAGGCAATCGCACATATCGGTGCGGTTATCGTGTTCGATATAACCGGTATCTCCGCACTTCTCGCAGATAAAACGAGGCTCGAAAACATCCTTGCGGATATGATGCTCTTCAAGGATCCTGTCTTGTTCCTCCTGCAGACGGATACTGCGCTCACTCAGCGATTGGATGCTTTCCTGACCGTCGGCGGGAGCTTTGACGATCGCTTTTGCGATCGTCGCGCCGATCGACTGAAGTTCAAAGTCGATCTCCCGCAGTCTGGGGATCTCGCGGAAAAGCTGTTCACGGCTGTATTCCGCCGCCCTGAGAGCGTTTTGGCGTCTTTGCGCTATTCTGTTGGTTGCTTCCAGAAATATTTCTTGTGAGTAAGCCATGTGAAAAACCTCATGTTTTTGAGCGAATACCGTTCACTCGGATTATCGACAATCAGTCGTCAAACAAAGATGTGTTTTTGTATTTATCAACGTCGAATGATGCGCCTTCTACAGAGAACACGGAACCTTTGCCGTTTTTCTTCTTAGGCTTCTGTTTCTTCTTTGCGGCAGCTTCCGCTTCACGAAGCGCGTCCATCGACTTGACGCCCTTTTCATGCCACCGTTTCAGGATAGCGTTGATGTAGCTGATATTGTATTCGCCCTTGATATTGACACAGCGTTCATACGCTTCTACGATCATTTCATCGCTGAAATGCCAGACGACGACCCATCGATGGGCGTTTTCGAGTTGAGCCTTTGTCGGATTGCCGACGTTTCTGATACCTAAAAGCTTTGAGACTCTTCTCCACGCTTCCTGTGATTCAGTCAGTCTTTCAATCTCCTGTTCCGCCTCCTCGACCGTTTTGATCCCCGCGTCAGCCCAGCGGATACCGCAGCGCTCTAATTCGCGCATCGAGGCGCGGCCGATCGAAGCAAGATAATTCAGCAGTAAAGCGATAACTGCGCACGGAAGACCGAAAGTATCGTACAGCATCACTAATGTCGCCGTATCTCCGGATGACAACGGCTTTTGTAAAACAGTCTGCGCCTCTTCCATCAGACCTGCGAGATCGGTGTCCTCCTGCAGCAGCTTTGAAACATATACGGAATCGGGACGCTGCGCGCGGGACATGGCCGTATGCGACTTATGAGATTTTACTTCTTCGACAGGAGCCTGTACGGAAACGCTGACGTCCTGAGCTGATGTTGGGGCGGGGACGAGCATATCGGCGCTTTTGACCAGCACACCCCGCTCGATCCAGAAAGCGACTGCGTTTGCCAATTCTTCCTCAGACAGACGCAGCGCCGAAGACGTCTCTGCGTCCGTTAATTCCTTGTCGGAATGGCGCAGCAGATACAACAGTACTTTTATCTGTGTCTCCGAAGCGATCCTGATATGTTGATCGACAACACAAGAGGGTACGGCAAATACGCTCTTCCATTGTCCGAGATCGATTTGATAAGACATAAAACCATCCTTTATCATAAGTAAAATTCAGTATAACACATTTTTTGATGAAATTCTACTTCTATGAGAAATATAAACAATATTTTGTCGCCTCACTTGACTTCAACAGCGATTCGTATTATACTTGATGCAGATATGCGGATGTAGTTCAATGGTAGAGCGCAACCTTCCCAAGGTTGATGTTGCGGGTTCGAGCCCCGTTATCCGCTCCAAAGGCTTGCTGCGGCGAGCCTTTTCTTGTATCCGGCTGAGTAAGCCAAGCCTCATAACAAATGCAAAAGTACTATTATTGTAAAGGACGAAAAAGGAGAATGACATGAAATACAAATATGTTCCCCGCGGCGTTTGCTCACGCATGATCGAACTCGAGATCGAGGACGACGTTATCAAAAGCTGTCGTTTCTTGGGCGGCTGCAACGGTAATCTGCAGGGGATCGGAAAACTAGTGCAGGGTATGGACGTCGATGAAGCCATCGAAAAACTCGAGGGAATCGATTGCGCGGGACGCGGCACCTCCTGTCCCGATCAGTTGGCAAAAGCGCTGAAAGCCGCACGGGAATCGTGATGTATTTTTGGAGGATCGTTATTGCCGTTTTTGCTGCAGTCTTCCTCATTTGGTTCATCCTGCCGCTGTTTTTCGGTATCAAAAGCCTTGGATCTGTTATCGGTTCGCTGATTTGTCTGTTGCTGATATTTCGATTCGGATTTGCCGGCGTATATGAGACGGTCAAAGTACGTCTGTGCGCACATACGGCCGGAACGATCATGCTCAGGATCATTCAGATCGGAGCGACTGCCTTTTTGATCTATGCGGTCATTGTATCGGGCTTAATGATCTACGCGATGCATGTCAAGCCGGTTAATAACAGTACCGCCGTCGTACTCGGCGCGCAAGTAAAACCGTGGGGTCCCAGTGTTCTTTTGCGGCAAAGGATCGAAGCAGCCCATCGCTATTTAGCGGATCATTCTGCGTCTGACGCCGTATTGACAGGCGGAAAGGGCGATGATGAGATCATGAGCGAAGCACAGTGTATGTATGAGGAGCTTGTTAATGCGGGGATCTCTCCCAAGCGCGTATATATTGAAGATCAGGCGACTAACACCGAGCAAAATATCCGCAACTCGCTGGAGATCATCAAACAGAACGGCTTATCAGAGAATATCGCTGTCGTGACGGACAGCTATCACCAGCTCAGAGCGCGCATTATTGCCGCTAAAACGGATCGTTTTGTAAAAGTCAGCGCAGTGAATACCCAAAATACCCTGATCGGATTATCCGCGTATCCTGCCTATTTTGTACGAGAATGGATCGCGATACCCGTGGAAATCCTCAAATGATAAGAAAACAGCCTTCCGAAAAAACGGAATGTCATTCAGTTAAGGAAAAAGTATCTCGCTGACGCACGGTCAATTGATACAATTCCTCAGTCTGCTTTCGCAGACAGCTCCTTTTCCCAAAAGGAACCTTGACATTACGATTTTTCGGAAGGCTGTTATTTCATGATAAAATAATTATGCCTGCAGTTCACCGAGGGACAGCGCTTTCAGATAAGCGTTGATAAAGCCGTCAAGATCGCCGTCCATCACGGCGTTGACATTACCGGTCTCGTAATTAGTGCGGTGATCCTTGACCAGTGTGTAAGGCATGAAAACATAGGATCGGATCTGGGAGCCCCAGGTGATCTCCTTCTGTACGCCCTTGATATCCTCGATCTTGTCGAGATGCTCGCGCTCTTTGATCTCCATGAGCTTCGAGATCAGCATCTTCATCGCGACGTCACGGTTCTGATACTGAGAACGCTCCACCTGAGAAGCGACAACGATACCGGTCGGAATATGAGTCAGACGAACGGCAGATGACGTCTTGTTGACCTTCTGACCGCCAGCGCCCGACGCGCGGTAAACATCCATCTTGATCTCTTCGGGCGGGATCTCGACCTTGATATCATCGTTGATCTCAGGCATGACCTCGAGAGAAGAAAAGCTCGTGTGTCTGCGACCCGCAGAATCGAAAGGAGATACGCGCACCAGGCGGTGAACGCCCGCCTCGCTTTTGAGGTAACCGTAAGCATTTTCTCCTTCGATCAGCAATACGGCGCTTTTCAGCCCCGCCTCATCACCGTCGAGATAATCGATCTCCTTGACGTTGAAGCCGTGGGCTGCCGCCCATCTGGTATACATACGATAGAGCATTTCCGCCCAGTCCTGCGCTTCCGTACCGCCGGAGCCTGCGTGGAAAGTCAGGATCGCGTTATTCTTATCATATTCGCCCGTCAGCAGGGTCTCGAGTCTTTGACGGTCGATATCCGCGCGGATCGCGTCAAGCTCTGCCTGCGCTTCTTCGATCAGGCTTTCATCCTCTGCCTCGTCGCCCAGCTCGATCAGTGCCAGCGCATCCTCATAGCGAGCCTCGAGCTTTTCATACTTTTCGACCTTTGCTTTCAAGTTGGCGGTACGCTGTAAGATCTTCTGCGAATTTTCCATATCGTCCCAGAATCCCGGCTCCGCCGCACGATTCTCGAGCTGTTCGATCTCGCTTTTCATCTGTCCCAGACCGAGTGCAGACGCAAGGTCGTCTATCTCAGGCTTCATTGCTTCTAATTTCAGTTTCAGTTCTTCAAATTGCAGCATAGTTGTCCCTCATCACTTCAATTATCATTATGGATTATAATACAAAAGCACATTAATGTAAAGATAATCTTGCATATCTTCTGTTGTTCACAAAAATTTTGTTGCAGAATCACAAAGAATTTGTTATAATATTATGACTGATCTATCAGTACAGAAGATCCGAGCGTTACTTTCGGGTTTTTATCCACTATTTATCAAACAGGAGTAGTATATGGATTATATCGGATATCAATGTCCTGTATGTCAAAAGTACTTTCACGCGGATGACGACGTAGTTGTTTGTCCCGAATGCGGTACGCCGCATCATCGTGATTGTTACGAACAGACAGGTCACTGTTTTAATGAGCAAATGCACGCGCAGGGCTACGATTATCAGTCGGAGCATGAGGATGATACCAACGAAAATGTCAGAGTGTGTCCTTCCTGTGGTAAAAAGAATGATATGGAAACCTTTTTCTGCAGAAGCTGCGGCGCTTCTCTTGATCCGGAAAAAGCGAAAACAGAGCAGCAACAGCAGAATACCGCTTACGGCGGCGGACAGACAAATCAGGCAAACGGCGTGCCTTTCGGTGCGGCTTTTATGGATCCGTTGGCAGGCGTCCCGGGCGACGCCGATTTCGGAGACGGCGTAACGGCCGGCGAGGCGGCAAAGTACGTCAAGCAGAATACCCCCTATTTCATCCGTATATTCTCAAATATCCGGAATTTTAACAAAAGCAAGTTCAATTTCTCTGCGGCGCTGTTCACGGGCGGTTATATGCTGTACCGCAAGATGTATAAGCTCGGCGCGCTGTTTGCGGGTCTACAGCTTTTGATGCTGATCGTGGAGTCTTACATCTCAGTCGCATACAATTCACTGTTCACCCAATTTATGGAGATCTACTCCAATTCCATGAGTACGCAGGATATGATCGGCAATTTCATGCAGTTTATGCAGCAATGCTCTTTCACGGAGATACTGGTTCTGTATCTGCCTACGCTGATCGAAGCGGCACGCATCGTCATGATGATCGTCATCGGTATCTGCTTCAATCGTATGTACTTCAAGCATTGTAAAAAGCAGATCGTAAAGATCAAAGAGACGTCGGGCAGTGAGAATCCCGAAACAGTCCTCCAGACCAAAGGCGGCGTGAATATCGCACTGGCGATCTCGCTTTTGGCGGCTTATCTCATCATCGTTTATCTTCCAAACTTTTTAACTGGCTTTATTTGATTTGGATAACATAGCAGCCAAGCGTTATTACATGGGAAAATTGCTCGGCTTTTTTACAAGCAAACATCGAGGTTTCCCCAAAGTCGGAAAAGGTCTCAATGCCTATCTGAAAGAATTAGCACAGTCGCTGTAAAATATAATCTTAATATTCTGTCATTGCGAGGAACAAAACGACGCGGCAACCCCACAAAGAGGAACTATTCTTTTCTCTCACATCATATGTTATTCGTGACAAGGAGATTGCCGCAGCCTGCTGCTGAGCGGCTCCCCCCGCAAGGGAGGCTTCGGACTTCGCAATGACGCTGTTATTGTTATGGAGGTATATGAAATGAAAGCAGTTATCACCGTACTGGGTAAGGACTCCGTCGGTATCTTAAGCAAGGTTTCCACCGCATGCGCCGACGTGGGCGTCAACATCATCGAGGTTACGCAGAGCGTGCTGCAGGACATGTTCGCGATGATCATGCTCGCGGATATCGGAAGCGCGACCGTTGCCTTCGATCAGCTCCAAAAAAATCTCGAGCAGGTCGGCGAGGAAAATAACCTCAAGATACACGTCATGCACGAAGATATCTTTAACTCCATGCATAAAATCTGAGGTGGAACATGCTTGAAACAAAAGACATCTTAGAAACCATCAATATGATCGACAATGAGAACCTTGACGTGAGAACGATCACCATGGGTATCTCTCTGATCGATTGTATCGACAGCGACATCGACAAAGCCTGTGATAAGATATACGACAAGATCTGCCGATATGCAGGCGATCTGGTCAAAACAGGAGAGGATATCAGTCGTGAATACGGTATCCCGATCATCCACAAGCGCATCGCCGTCACCCCTATTGCCATCATCGCCGGCGTATGCCAGACGCAAAAGATCCTGAAATTCGCAAAAGCCTTGGATAAGGCTGCCGATACCCTCGGCGTGAACTTTATCGGCGGTTACTCGGCGCTGGTGGAAAAAGGCTTCGCAGCAGGCGACTACGCGCTGATCGAGAGTATTCCCGAGGCGCTGTCCGTGACCGAAAAGGTCTGCTCCTCCGTCAATATCGGTTCCACTAAGGCGGGCATCAATATGGACGCAGTGAGGATGATGGGTCAGGCGGTAGTGGATACCGCAAAACTGACCGCCGACCGCAACTGTATCGGCGCGGCAAAGCTCGTCACCTTCTGCAACGCGGTACAGGATAATCCCTTCATGGCTGGCGCCTTTCACGGCGTGGGTGAAGCTGACTGCGTCATCAACGTCGGCGTATCCGGTCCGGGCGTTGTCAGAGCGGCGCTCGAGAAGGCGAACTGTCAGAACATCACCGAGGTCGCCGATCTTGTCAAGAAGACCGCCTTCAAGATCACCCGTATGGGTCAGCTGGTCGCGCAGCAGGCGTCGCAAAGATTATCCGTACCCTTCGGCATCGTCGATCTCTCCCTCGCCCCCACTCCCGCCGTCGGTGACTCCGTCGCGCATATTCTTGAGGAAATGGGCTTGGAAATTTGCGGCTGTCACGGCACCACCGCAGCGCTCGCTCTTCTCAACGACGCTGTAAAAAAGGGCGGCGTGATGGCGTCGTCCCATGTCGGAGGACTGTCGGGCGCGTTCATCCCCGTATCGGAGGATCACGGCATGATCAATGCCGTCAGGCAGGGCGCGCTTGATATCACGAAGCTTGAGGCGATGACCGCCGTCTGCTCGGTGGGGCTGGATATGCTGGTCATCCCCGGCGATACCACTCCCGAGGTCGTATCCGCGATCATTGCGGATGAGGCGGCGATCGGTATGGTAAACAGCAAGACTACTGCCGTGCGCGTGATCCCCGCCATCGGCAGAGAAGCAGGCGAGGAGCTCAACTTCGGCGGACTCTTAGGCGCCGGTCCCGTGATGCCCCTGAGAAAGGGAGATCCCTCACAATTTGTCAACTTGGGCGGCAGACTCCCCGCTCCCCTGCAGGCGTTAAAAAACTAAGGATATATGATAAAGGACAGAGCATAGCGCCCTGTCCTTTTTACGATATTAGGATTATTAACAAACAAATCAAGTCCTTTTAATTCAATAGACAAGCCATGCCGCAGAGATTGTGATAATTCTCCGCGTAGGGTGACTGTAATGAGCTTTACGATCTCAGCGGAATGACGGATACTGTATTGCCCCTTTTTCATCCGTGCGGCATTCGGCGTCGGGATCTCATATCAAAGTCTCGCTGATGAAATAGCATTTGACAGGTTCTTCGGTGATCATGACGGAATCTTAATGGAACATTACGCAAAGATCCTTGGCGATCTCATTGATCAGTTCCTTTTTGACGTTAACCAAAGAGATTACGATCGTGGTCTCCTCAGTGTATTCGCCGTTCTCATGCAGATAGCCGCCCTGCTCCAGATTGAACGAAAAAGGTACCTGATAATTGCAACATACCTGCTTTAAAACATTTACGTATTTTTCGGTAGCGAATCGTTGTGTTTTGCTTTCTGCGTTGTTCAAGCCGACATATCTTAGTTTCCGACATTATTTTTTCTGCATGTGAGGACTCCCTTTTAAAAATGACTCATATTCTTTATAGCAGACTCACGCCAATCAATCATATTTCACGCATCGTCAGGGAGATGCGCTTTTTCTTTACGTCGACAGAAAGGATTTTTACCTTAACGATATCTCCGACCTTAAGAACCTCTGACGGATGCCTGATGAACTTGTTGCAGATCTGGGAGATATGCACCAGACCGTCCTGGTGAACGCCGATGTCGATAAAAGCGCCGAAATCAATCACGTTGCGCACCGTTCCTGTCAGTTCCATGCCCTCTTTTAAATCCTCTATGCTGAGCACATCCGTGCGGAGCATAGGCTTGGGCATTTCATCACGCGGATCGCGCCCGGGCTTAGAAAGCTCCTTCACCATATCGTCGAGGGTCGGCAGACCGATTTGGAGCTGTTCGGCAAGATCCTTAGTACCGAGATTCTTCACCCTTGCAGCGAGGTCGCTGAATTTCGCGGCTTTTATTTCTTTATCCGTGTATCCGGCGAGCTTCAGCAGCTCCTTTGCGGGCTTATAACTTTCGGGATGGACGCCGGTATTGTCGAGCGGATCACGGCTTTCCGGTACACGGAGAAAGCCTGCGCACTGTTCAAACGCCTTCGGACCGAGCTTCGGCACCTTCTTTAATTCTGCACGAGAATGAAAAGCGCCGTTTTTTTCACGGTAAGCAACAATATTCTTGCAAACGGTCGCGTTCAGACCGGATACTCTTAATAATAATGCCGGAGAAGCAGTGTTAAGATCCGCGCCGACGGAGTTGACGCAGTCCTCTACCACACCATCGAGGGTCTCTCCTAATCGCTTTTGCGGCATATCGTGCTGATACTGACCGACGCCGATCGCCTTGGGTTCGATCTTAACCAGTTCCGCGAGCGGATCTTGGAGCCTTCTTGCAATCGATACTGCACTGCGGAGCGTTAAATCAAGCTCAGGCAGTTCCGTTGCGGCGAGCTTAGACGCGGAATAGACTGACGCGCCCGCTTCGCTGACGACCATATAATAAACTTGATGATCGGCTTCCTTGATCGTTTCGGCGGCGAACATTTCTGTCTCCTTGCTCGCAGTACCGTTGCCGATGGAGATGATATCGACCTTGTGCTTCTTGATAAGTTCAAGCAGCTTTTTCTTCGACTGAGCGATCTTCGCTTCGGAATGAGTAGGATAAATAACCGCCGTATCGAGTACCTTGCCGGTGTCGTCCACGACAGCAACCTTACATCCCGTGCGGTAGCCGGGATCGAGACCGAGTACGGTTTTGCCCTTGACGGGCGGCTGCATCAAAAGCTGTTTCAGATTTGTTGCAAAGACCTTCATTGCGTTCTCCGCGGCTGTATCGGTCAGCTCGGATCGTATCTCGCGCTCGATCGACGGAAAGATCAGTCTGGTATAGGCGTCCTCGCCTGCCGTCTTAAGGATATCCGAGCACAGGGGATTCGTACCCTTATCCAGCTCACGGTTTACGATGCTCAGCGGATATTCACTGTCAAGCACGATACCGACCTTCAAAAATCCCTCTCTCTCTCCCCTGTTGATCGCTAAAATACGGTGACCGGCGATCTTCTTGACCGGTTCCGAGAAATCGTAGTAGTTGGTATAGACGCTGTCCTGTTCCGCGTCGGCGGCAACAGATTTCAATGCTCCGCTGATACGGAAGATCGCGCGCAGCTTTTTGCGAAGCTCCGCATTATCGGAAAGCATTTCGGCGATAATATCCATCGCGCCGTTGATCGCCGCCTCGACCGTGGGAACTTCCTTTTCCTCGTCAACAAACTGCTCCGCGAATTTCACGGGATCAAAGCCCTGTTCCTGCTTATTGATCTCCAGCGCCAGCGGCTCCAAACCTCGTTCCTTAGCGACCGAGGCACGTGTTTTTCTCTTCGGTCTGTACGGACGGTAGATGTCCTCCAGCTCACTTAATGTCTGCGCACTGTCGAGTGCCGCGCCGATCTCCTCGGTCATCTTGTCCTGACCGACTATCAGCTCGCGGATCTCTTCTCTTCGCTTGTCCAGGCCGCGCAGATAATCCAGCTTTTCGCTGAATTCACGGATCAGCTGATCGTCCATCGAGCCGTGCATTTCCTTGCGGTATCGGGCGATGAACGGAATCGTATTGCCGTCGTCGAGCAGATCGATAATGTTCTGTGCGTACTCCTCTTTGATATTGAATAGCTTTGATAATGTAACCGAATAATTCATAATGCTCCTTGATACAGTTTCAAAAATATATGTCTGACATTACTGAAATGAGGTTTCTAACCGTTTCATGTATTATTTGCATCCTATTAATGTATAGCTTGATTATAACAATAATCTGTGCCTTCTGTCAATCGTAATTCACCATTACAAATCACAGCAAATGCGATATAAAAACTGACAATCTTATGATGAGATCAAAAGAAACATTATTATTCTGAGAAAATACATAAAATACATTCTATTATCTGTAATTGCGACGCGGTCGTATTCGGACCTTGCTTTTTGGTAACGGGGTTGATCAGCGGAAAGATGAAGAAGAAGCCTCCTGCGCCCCTGTATATTCTTATTAATACTGTGGCGGGATTACTGATATTCGCAGCAGTCGGATTAATCTGTCTGAGCATCCATATACGACAAAAGGTTTATGGGGCTGTCGGGTCAGAATTTTTGTTCTGACGTGACAGCCCCTTACGATATGTCTTGATTCAGTTTTGATAAGTATTCCTCGAACTCATCTTTCGTGAACAGGCAATTGATCGCCGCGATCATGGCGTTCACGGTCAGATACAGCGGCAAGCCCAAGGATCGCAGTACCGCTTCCCTATGCTGCGCCGCGTTCTCGCAGCCGGTCAAACCGTAGTCAAAAAAGTCGATTTTGGTAATTGACGATTCAATGGGATCAGCCGATTCGAGAGGAGCAAGCCCCTCCCCTACAGATTGCTCACCGGCGCCGGACAGGATATGCGCGCCGCTTTGAAGAATCGCCTCGAGCAGCTTTTCACGGTCGATCCCCTCGACGCCGAGGATCCCTTCCTTTGACGCTTCCGCCTTACGTTTTTCCTTTCCGTCGATCGTCGGGATATAAGCGTGCAAGATCTTTTCCTGCGGAACGATCCCGCGCAGAAAATTGCGGATCACAAAGCCTGCCGAATCGACGTCCGTCATCACCAGTATCCCGCGGCGCGCCGCTACCGCGCGGATCAGCGCCTGCTTTTCCTTATCTTTGAACACACGAAAGCCGCCCGTTTCAATGATCGGGCTCGCGATCAACTCGCTTAACTTGATTTTATCATAGCGTCCCTCGACGATCACGGTTTCTCTCAGACGGATTTTAGAAACGGTATCTCGCTCACGCTCGCTCAATTCATGCAATTCCTCAGCTTCGCTTTGCTCAGCAGCTCCCTTTACCAAAGGGAGCCTTTTTTCTTCAGTCATCGGAACGATCCTCCGCAATCAATACCAACCGGCACACAAGGCTCTCGATCTCGACCCGTTCATCGATCATTTCCGTGACCATGCGCTCCTGTACCGTCATCAGCTCGTCGATGCTGCGCCGCAGCGACGGAGTCGTCACACGCTGTATCTGTTTCGACAGCTTATCGAGCACCCACTTGCGATTTTTGTATCCGAAGTCCTCGGCGATCCCTGCAGTCGTGACGCCCGCTTCTCTGCCGATCCTCGCGCGGTAGGCGTCGATATACGCGCCCGACAGCACCGTGCAGATATACACGCCGCTGACCTGCTGATAAAAGAGCGTGCCGATCGCGGTCAGTGCCTTATCGGTATTTCCCGTGACGATAAAGCCGAACAGGTCATATACGCTCGCCTCGGCAGTTTTCGCTACCAGCTTTTCGATCATTTCGGGAGTGATCTCGCCGCCGTCTGCAAAAGCGGTCAGCTTTTTCATTTCCGCGTTCAGACGGTTCAGATCCTCTCCGGCAAATCGGATCAGCTGATGCGCCGTCAGCTCGCTCATGGTGCAGCCGCCGGCTTTTGCCCATTTGCACAGATCGCGTTCGAGCGCCAATCCGCTGCGGTGTATCAGTTCAATACACACGCCGTTTTTATCGATATAAGCGATCAGCTTCTTCATCTGCGATTTCGCTGTCTTTGAAGTAAGCTCCAGCGTCGGCATCGCGATGATCACCACGGTCTGCGCAGAGATATTCTGCAGGATCGTCATTAACGCCTCAAAATCATCTTTGTGCAGCTTGTCGATATCCATATCGTTGATACGGACAAAATTCCATTCGCTCATGAAAGGGATCATATCAACACATACGGCGATATCGGAAAGGCGGGAATCGTTATCAAAAACATGATAATTCATGTCGTTCAGATCGCCTTGGGATATTTTCTTTTCTATCAGCTCGGCAGAACGCTTCACGAGCATCTTTTCCTCGCCGAAGCAAAGATACAGATGACTGAATCGTCCGCTGTTCAATTGTTTTTTCAGTTCACTTTCCGTTATCATAATTCACCTCAGCCGAAAACGTATGTCGTCGTTATCGGTAAAATACACATGCTGATAACATGGTTTCATCAAGTCGGCGGTACGCTTTGCCGCCATTGCTTCATCACAGACGATCAGAGATTCACAGCGCAGCTGCTCCATACCGGCAAACACCTTGGAGAGAATGATGATATCAGCGTTATGTCTTTCAAAAGGAATGGCTTCGATCGTGCATCCGTCGGGAACGATCAGGATCGTCTTGCTACCGGCGTTGATATATGCCACCGCCGAATCATCATTTACCGAAACATTCAATATGACGTCATCATCCGCTATCAGGGTACAATCGTCATTGAACGCGACGATATTCTCTTCATCTGTGTAATATCCGTTTTTATCATACAGCAAAATCGATGAAATGACAAATTCATCCTTACGGAACATCTGATAATTGCGCAGCTGCGTTTCATTACTGCAAAATGCGGTCTCCGCTCCTTTGCAGCGATCGGTCAGTGTATCCCGGACTTTATACAGTTCCTTTGACCGTCCTTCCATACTCAGTAAATGCAGTCGTCCGCCGCTGTTGACGCCCGCGCAGATCCCGCTGTCACAGTCGTACACCTCCAGCGATAAAACAGACAGCTGCAGCAGCTCGTGCAGCAGGCAGCCTGTCAGCAGGATGATCGCAGAACACAGCACCGCCGTTTTCAGACAGCGGGAATGATCGCGATTCAGGATCACTGCCGCGCCCAAAAGAACGGTAACGATCGTCCATACATAAACAAACGCATGATTGATCCGTATATAGGCAAACGGAAGCGAAGCAAGACCTTCAACGATCCACAGCACAAGCCTGCACAGCCACATCAAAGGGAATGATAACAGCATAGCAAACGGCTTGAACCAGAAGAAAGCGCACACTGCCAAGGACAGGATCAGGATAAGAAAGATCTCCCAATACAAAAGCAGCGCCGACAGCAAGGTCACTAATGAAAACTCATGAAACACAAATATCGAAATCGGAAAAGTCAGTATATTAGCGGCAAGACTGACAGAAAGCATCATCGCAACGGCGTTACAGGATTTCTTCAGAAACAGTTGCAGAGAAAAAGATCGCTCCTGAGGCTTTTGCTTATGATCGGAAATGTTCAAGAATTGCTGAGCGCGACGACGGAACGCTTTACCGAAATGAAACATCAGGATATTCCCGTGGTCATCTTTAAAACACAGCTTCTTCGCGATAGGACTTGCCCACAGAAGGATTGCCATGGTCGCGTAGAACGAGAGGATCAAGCCGATATCCCCCGCTCCGTACGGCGAAACGATAAACGGCATAACGATACCGGCGATACCGAGATGGTTCAAAGGATAAACCCGACGGCGGATCGCGTTACCGATCATCAGCATCGTCATCATGATCGCCGATCGCAGCACCGAAGGCTGAAATCCCGTCACTGCCGCATATGCGATAATGAATAACAGTAACACAGCCAGACGTACCCAGCGATTCGCGCGTTTGAGGAGCTTTTCGATCACCATACAGATCACTGCAAAATGCATGCCCGAAACCACGATAAAGTATGAAGCGCCCGCATAGCGAAAGTTATCTTTGACGTCCGTTCCCAGCGCGTATTTGTCGCCGATCAGCACCGCTCTGCACAAGGCGGCGCAATCGTGTGGAAGTACGGAATCCAGCGCTTCTCTCATGGCTTCTCTGAGCTGCAGGGCATAATAATACAGCGTATGCTGAACAGCAGGTTCAACATGTATGTTGACGTCAAGACAATCTGTATTCAGATAATAGCCTTTTGCACGGTAATAGTCGTTGTCCGTGACTTTCAGTTCAGACCTAAAGGTAAGCAGATCATCCGTCTCGGCGTCAAGAGGATGAAGCGTTTTCAGCAGCAGCTTTTGACCGACCTTTTCGCCGTCGATCTCCTTGACATTCAAGCGATAATAATACTTCGAATAAGATCGGTATGCTTCGTCGGCAACCTCCGCTTGCACCGTATGGACGGAGTCGCCGTATCGTTCGATCACAGGTTTGACGAAAAATGCGGTATAGCCGAGATTCATCACACAGGCGATCAGAGCGGCGATCGCCATTGCCGGCAGAAATATTGTTTTGCGCGCTTTTTCAATGAGAAAGAACAGTATCATGAGGATGACAGACAAACCGCCGATCACTGTCACGGCGATATCGGTCAAATAGAAAGCGGCAACCAACACAGAAAAGTATGTAATACCGATCTGTGCCAATAACCGCTTCATGATAATACCTCATATTTTGTTTCTCACGAACACAAGTGTCCGCTCGATCAGTAATCAAACCCTCAGTCAGCATTCGCTGCCGCCCTCCTCAGCGGAGGCAGCAGACCCTTTTGTCCGCTGTGCGGACATTTCCCCTATCAGGGGAATCTCCTTAGGAAAAGGAGCCAAATTTATTTAGGAAATACGGGAAGCTTCTCAAGGAAGATGATATCATCGCGATCAGCGGCTTTGCCTTCCGCCAAAACAGCGACCTTACCGACGATCTCGCCGCCCGCTTTATTGACCAGCGACTCCAGCGCTTTCAGGCTTTCACCGGTAGAGATCACGTCGTCAACGATAAGGATGCGCTTGCCCTTCATTTCATCGGCGTCATCACTGCCCAGATACAGCGTCTGACGGCTGAGCGTCGTGATCGACTGCACATGTACACTCACGGGATCGGGCATATAGACCTTTACGCCTTTGCGGGCGATAATATACTTGCCGCAGCCCTGACGCGCCATTTCATAGCAAAGCGGAATACCCTTTGCTTCAGCCGAAATGCAGATATCATGCTCGGGGGATATCTTCAATAATTCTGCCGCCGCCTTTTCTGTGATCTCGACGTCGCCGAACATAATAAAGGCGGCGATATCCAGATGCTCGTCCACCTCGCACAGCGGAAGCTCACGCTCACAGCCGGCAATCGTCATTTTATATGTCTTAGCCATAATAAAACCCTCTTTATGAAATATTTGATTTGATCGCTTCAACCCATCCCGACGCCGAGCTGTTTACCGCCCAGCAAATGGAAATGGAGATGCATCACGGACTGGCAGCCTTCCTTACCGCAATTCGTAACGACACGGTAGCCGTTCTCAAGTCCGAGCTCCTTCGCGACGGCGGGGATCTTTGAGAAGATATGACCTACGATATCGCAGTTATCCTCATTGATCGCGTTCGCACAGCAGATATGCTCCTTCGGAACGAACAGCACGTGTACGGGCGTCATCGGGTTAATATCGTGGAAAGCAATGATGCGGTCATCCTCATAGACTTTATTCGACGGGATCTCGCCGGCGGCTATTTTACAAAAAACACAGTCAGACATAATTACCTCCTGAAATTACGGTTGATTCAACATCACTATTTTATAACGATACTCATGAATAGTCAAGGGTTCTGCGCCACCTTATTCCTCGGGAACGCTCAAATCACAGGATTTGATCATGTCGCGTAATGTTTTGGCTGAATCACGCAGTTTTTTCATTTCTTCATCATTCAATGCAAACGGGATCTCACTCTCGATACCGTCCTTGCCCACGATCACGGGGACGGACAGTGCGACGTCGTTCAGACCGAAACGGCCGTGCTGGATCGAGGAAACAGGCAAAATGCTTTTTTCGTCACGGACGATCGCCTCACAGATACGTTTTGCCGACATCGCGATACCGTAGTAGGTAGCGCGCTTCTTGCTGATGATATCATAGGCGGCGTTCTTGACCTCCTCGGCGATATTCTCCTTTGCCAGATCATGGTCATGATAATATCCGCGCATCTCACAGAAGCGGCTGATCTCCACGCCGGATACATTGGCGCTGCTCCACGCGGCAAACTCACTGTCGCCGTGCTCTCCGATGATGAAAGCGTGGATGGAGCGCGGATCGACGCCGAGATGTTCGCTGAGATTGAAGCGCAGGCGCGCAGAGTCCAACACGGTACCCGAACCGAACACGCGGCTGTCGGGCAGACCGGAAAGCTCCTTTGCGGCATAAGTCAGGATATCCACAGGATTCGCAACGATCAGCAGGATCCCTTTGAAATTGCGCTTTGCGATCTCGGGAATGATCGATTTGAAGATACCGACATTCTTCTTGATCAGATCGAGTCGGGTTTCACCCGGTTTCTGCGCGGCGCCTGCGGTCACAATAATGATCGCGCTGTCAGCGATATCGTCGTAATCGCCCGCGTAGATATCGCAGGGCTGAGAGAACGGTACGCCGTGAGAGATATCCAGCGCCTCGCCCTCTGCCTTCGCTCTGTCGGCGTCCAGCATGACGATTTCTGAAAACAGACCGCTCTGCATCAAGGCAAAGGCGGTAGCCGAGCCCACAAATCCGCAGCCGACGATAGCAACTTTTCTTGAATTAACTGCCATAGTACATATCTCCTTTACTTCTGTAAAAAACAATTTCTCATCATCATTATGATATCATAACCGTATAAAAATGCAATAACAAAATGGTATTATTTGTCATTATTTTTCTCATAGCGAAAGAAAAACACGCTGAATACAAATTTATTGCTTTAATTCTTTAAATCTTCTTGACTTTAAAACGTTGAAGTGTTAAGATAGACACGTTGCTAACGAAAAAGAAATGCAAAACAGTTTTTCTCAAACATATCGTCGCATCAGCGCGACAGCTCCCATTGCTGCAGGAGCCTGAACAGGTATTACATGATCATTGATTTTCACACACATATCTATCCCGATAAAATTGCACAAAGAACCGTTGATGCACTCGGAAAATTCGTCCACAGCAAGCCGTATACCGACGGCACGGTCGACGGTCTTATAACCAGCATGAAAGAAGCTGGCGTTGACAAAAGCGTCATCCTCCCCGTCAACACCAGAGCGGGTCAATTCGACAGCATCACGAGATTCGCAAAACATATCAATGATACTTACGATAATCTGATTTCGTTCGGCGGGATCCATCCCGATGACGAGAATATTCCCGATAAACTTCGTGTTCTCAAAGATAACGGCTTCAAAGGGATCAAGATCCACCCCGATTATACTCAAACAATGATCGACGACGAACGCTATATCCGCATGATCGCCGAAGCAAAGCGGCTGGGGCTGCTGGTCATGACCCATACGGGAAAGGATCCTGCTTTCGATATCATTCACTGTCCTCCCGACAAAGCTGTCAGAATGATCGACCGCGTGCAAGAGTTTGTTCCCGATGAAAAACCCTTCCTGATATTTGCGCATTTGGGCGGCAGTCTTGACGTCAGAGAAGCGGAAAAGCATCTGGTCGGACAGAACTGCTATATCGATATCAGCTGTTCCTTCAACGACATCGGAACGCTCAGTAAAACTACCGACGAGGATATCGTCAGAGTGATCAGGAATCACGGTGCAGATAAGATCCTTTTCGCCACCGATTCTCCGTGGAACGGACAAAAGGAATATATCGACCGTTTCCGGTCGCTGAACGGTCTTTCCGATATCGAAAAAGAAATGATACTCGGAAAGAACGCGAAAACACTGTTGGATTTGTAATTAAATGTCAGAATGACATGATATACAAGGAGAGAAAACAGAAATGGATATGTTTATCAAAATCGCTTTCTTAGTTGTCTTTTTCGCTGTGATGATCGGCGTAGGCATCTACTGCAGAAGGCAGAGCACTGACGTCAACGGCTTTGTACTGGGCAACCGCTCCGTCGGCCCGTGGCTGACCGCGTTCGCATTCGGTACCTCTTATTTTTCGGCGGTCATCTTTGTCGGCTACGCGGGTCAGTTCGGCTGGAAGTTCGGTATGGCCTCCACTTGGATCGGTCTGGGCAACGCCTTTATCGGCTCGCTGCTGGCATGGAATATCTTAGGCCGCCGCACCCGCGTTATGACGCAGCACCTTGATTCCGCGACCATGCCCGACTTTTTCATGAAGCGTTATGATTCCAAAGCGCTGAAAATCGCCGCTGCGATCATTATTTTTGTCTTTTTGATCCCCTATACCGCGTCGCTGAACAACGGTCTTTCCAGACTGTTTGAGATGGCGTTCGGCATCCCCTACGCCTATTGCGTGATCGCGATGGCGGTTCTGACGGGTATCTATGTCGTGATCGGCGGCTACATGGCGACGGCGATCAACGACTTTATCCAGGGCATCATCATGATATTCGGTATCGTAGCCGTTATCTGGGCGGTGCTGAGAGTCAACGGCGGACTCGGCTCCTCGATCACTCTGCTGTCAAAGATCCAGGCTCCGAATACCGAAATGCAGGGTGCGTTCTCATCCTTCTTCGGACCCGATATCTTCGGTCTGATCGGCGTTGTGATCCTGACCTCTCTCGGTACATGGGGTCTGCCTCAGATGGTTCAGAAGTTCTATGCCATCAAATCTGAGAAATCCATCAGCACCGGCACCATCGTATCCACCGTATTCGCGATCATCGTCGCGGGCGGCTGTTACTTCCTCGGCGGCTTCGGCCGTCTGTTCGGTACAGCCGGCGCTGACGGCAAGCCTGTGGGAGGCTTTGATTCCGTTATCCCCACCATGCTCGAAAACCTGTCCCCCATCCTGATCGGCATCGTCGTCATTCTGGTGCTGTCCGCTTCTATGAGCACGCTGTCGAGTCTGGTACTGACCTCCAGCTCCGTACTGACGATCGACTTCATCGATCCGGTATTCTTCAAGAAGAAAGGTCTTGATGAAAAGAAGAAGGTACTGATCATGCGTATCTTCATCGTATTCTTTATCGCCCTGTCCGCTGTGATCGCGATCATCCAGGCGAATTCTCCCGTAATGTTCATCTCTCAGATGATGGGCGTCAGCTGGGGCGCTCTGGCAGGCGCGTTCCTCGCTCCGTTTATGTACGGTTTGTATATGAAGCGCGTTCCGAAGATCGCCGTATGGATCAACTACATCATGGGAGTCGGTATCTCTCTCGCTTCTTTCATCTGCAATATGGCAGGCGTAAAATTCTCCAGCCCGCTTCTTGCCTACTTCCAGTCTCCGATCAATGCGGGTATGGCGGCAATGATCCTCGGAATCATCATTACGCCGATCATAGCTCTGATCGCTCCGGCTAAGGATAAAGACAGACAGGAACAGATCTTCTCCTGCTACAAAAAGACGCATACCGTTTCTTCAAAGCATTCTATCGACGAGAATTGATAACAAATGTCATTCTTTCAAACATAAATACGGCTATTGTTATTTGTGGGATTGCCACGCCCTAATGGGCTCGCAATGACATTCATTTAACAAATCGACAAATTAATACAAAAGGAGTCTATCGGCTATTGCCTTTAGACTTCGTTTGCGCTATAATAACTGTGTATGTACGCCCGATTCGGACGTATCAAAATCGAAAAGAGGAATTTACAACATGATTTTTCAAAAGGACATTGAAACTTTACCGAGAAAAGAGATCGAAGCGCTCCAGCTCGAGCGCCTGAAATGGGTGGTCAAGTACTGCTACGACAACGTACCGCTCTACCATCAGCGTCTGACGGACTGCGGCGTGCTGGACGGTTCAAAGATCAAGCAGCTCTCCGATATCGAGTACATCCCCTTTACCACCAAGGACGATTTCAGAGATAATTATCCCTTCGGTCTGGTTGCCGCCGATATGAAGGATATCGTGCGTATCCACGCGTCATCCGGCACTACCGGCAAGCCTACCACAGGCGTTTACACCAAAGAAGACCTCGATATCTGGTCCGACTGTGTGGCGCGCGTCGCCTGCGCGGGCGGCGTTACCCCCGACGATATCATCCAGATCAGCTTCGGCTACGGTCTGTTTACCGGCGCGCTGGGTCTGCACTACGGCATGGAGAAGCTCGGAGCGACCGTCATCCCCGCTTCTTCGGGCAATACGCCCAAGCAGCTGATGATGATGCGCGACTGGGGCGTGACCGGTCTGGTCGCGACTCCCTCCTATGCGCTGTATCTGTCCGAAGCGATGAAAGAAGCCGGCTATCCGCTGTCTGATTACAGCCTCAGACTCGGTATCTTAGGCTCTGAGCCCTGCACCGTATCCATGCGCGAGCAGATCGAGCGCAACTTCAACATCCGCGTTTCCGACAACTACGGCATGACCGAGCTGGGTGGCCCCGGCGTTTCCGGCGACTGTGAAGCGCGCGACGGCATGCACTTCGCGGAGGATCATTTCCTGCCCGAGATCATCGACACCGATACCGGCAAGAGACTCGGCGAAGGCGAAGTCGGCGAACTGGTCGTCACCACCCTGACCCGCAAGGGTATGCCCGTCCTCAGATACCGCACCAAGGATATCACTAAGCTTGATTATCAGCCCTGCTCCTGCGGCAGAACCCATTGCAGAATGGCAAAGACCATGGGCAGAACCGACGATATGCTGATCATCAAGGGCGTTAACGTCTTCCCCACCCAGATCGAGAACATCCTGATCAACATTCCCGATATCGCGCCGCATTATATGCTGTACATCACCCGTCAGAACTATCGCGACAGCTTAGAGATCAAGGTCGAGGTCATCAACGAAGCGCTTCTCGACAACTATCAGCTGCTCGACGGCTTGAAGAAGCGCATCGAAGCAAAATTACAGTCGATCCTCGGTCTGAGAACCAAGGTCACGCTGGTCGCTCCCAAGACGTTAGAGCGCTTCCAAGGTAAAGCAAAGCGGATCGTCGATCTGAGAAATCAGGGATAATATTTGCAGTCATTCCGAGGAGGAACATCGTTCCGACGTGGGAATCCCACAAAGAGGAGTAAGACTTTTCTTTCACAACGGCATTAACCGCCCCGGGGATTGCCACGGTCGCAAAGCTCCCTCGCAATAACAATAATATATAAAGGTGAGTTATAAACATGAAAGACTTATTGATCGGTAACGCCGCGGTCGCGCGCGGCTTATATGAGGGCGGATGCGCCGTGATCTCCAGTTATCCCGGCACACCCAGCACCGAGATCACCGAATTTTTCGCGAAATACGATGGCGTCTACGCAGAGTGGGCGCCGAATGAAAAGGTAGCGATGGAAGCCGCTTTCGGCTCTGCGCTGAGAGGCAAGCGTTCCGCGTGCTGCATGAAGCACGTCGGTCTGAACGTCGCCGCCGACCCGCTGTTCACCATGTCCTACACCGGCGTCAACGCTGGTATCGTTATCTGCGTCGCAGACGACCCCGGCATGCACAGCTCCCAGAATGAGCAGGATTCGCGTCATTATGCGATCGCGTCCAAGATCCCGATGCTCGAGCCGTCCGATTCTCAGGAGGCGCTCGATTTTGCCAAGCTCGCTTATGAGATCTCGGAAGAGTACGACACACCCGTCTTATTAAAGATGTGTACCCGTGTGGCGCATTCTCAGAGCATCGTCGAGCTCGGCGAGCGCAAGGAGATCACCAAGGATTATACCAAGAATCCGCAGAAATACATTATGACGCCGGGCAACGCGATCCGCCGTCATCCCTTTGTCGAGGAACGCACCCGTAAGCTGACCGAATACGCCGAGACCTCTCCCCTCAACCGCATCGAAAATGGCGACGGGAACTGCGGGTTCGGAATTATCACTTCCTCCACTTCTTATCAGTATGTAAAGGAAGCGTTCGGCGACAGCGTATCCGTATTAAAACTCGGCATGATCAATCCGCTGCCCGTCAGGCTGATACAGGATTTCGCCGCAAAGGTCGGCAAAGTCTATGTCATCGAAGAGCTCGATCCCATCATTGAGACCCACTGCAGGAACATCGGCGTCGACGTGATCGGCAAGGATAAATTCTCCATCCTCGGCGAATTCAGCCAGAAGAGCATCGAGCAGGCGTTCGAGATGGCGGACAAAACTATATTCGCTCTCGATACCGTGATCCCGGTACGTCCCCCGATGATGTGCTCCGGCTGTCCTCACAGAGGCATTTACTATGTCCTCGCCAAGAACAAGATCACCGCGCTGGGCGATATCGGCTGTTACACCTTAGGAGCCGCGCCGCCTTTGAACGCGCTCGACATGACGCTCTGCATGGGCGCTTCCGTCTCGGGTCTGCACGGCTATAACAAAGCCGGCGGTGAACAGACCGAGAGCAAGACTGTCTGCGTGATCGGCGACTCGACCTTTATGCATTCCGGCATCACCGGTTTGGTCAATATCGCGTACAATCAGAGCAATTCGACCGTTATCATCCTCGATAACTCCATCACCGGCATGACCGGCCACCAGCAGAACCCGACCACCGGATACAACATCAAGGGTGATCCCGCCGGCAAGGTCAATCTCGAAGATCTCTGCCGCAGTATCGGTATCAACTCCGTGCGTGTGGTCGATCCGTATAACCTTGAAGAATGTGAAACAGCAGTCAAAGAAGAGCTCGCAAAGGACGAGCCTTCCGTCATCATCTCCCGCCGTCCCTGCGTGCTGTTAAAGTACGTCAAACCCAAGAAGCCGCTGTATGTCAATCCCGAAAAGTGCCGCGGCTGTAAGAAATGCATGAAGTTCGGCTGTCCGTCCATCTCTTTCAGAGACGGTCACGCCGTTGTCGATAATACTCTTTGCGTCGGATGCGGCGTATGTGCTCAGCTCTGCCCCTTTGACGCGTTTGAAAGCGAGGTGCCATGTAATGACTAAGAATATCATGATCGTCGGCGTAGGCGGTCAGGGCTCCCTGCTCGCGTCCAAGCTGCTCGGCAGACTGCTCGTGGACGAAGGCTATGACGTCAAAGTATCAGAAGTACACGGCATGAGCCAGCGCGGCGGTTCCGTCGTCACCTATGTCCGTTTCGGTGACAAGGTCTACTCCCCCGTCATCGAGGACGGTGAAGCAGACTTCATCGTATCCTTTGAGAAGATCGAAGCGGCAAGATATGTGCAGAACCTCAAGAAGGACGGCACGATCATCGTCAACACCCAGCAGATCGACCCTATGCCCGTCATCATCGGCGCGGCGACCTACCCTGTCGACATCATCGCCGAGATGAAAGACAAGGGAATCCATGTGGACGATATCGACGCTTTGTCGCTGGCAAATGAGGCAGGCTCCTCCAAGGCGTGCAATATCGTTCTGATGGGCAGACTTGCCAAATACTTCGATATGCCGAAGGAAAAATGGCTCTCTGCGATCGAAAAGATCGTCAAGCCGCAATTTGTTGAGATCAACAAAAAAGCATTTGATTTGGGATATAACTGCTGATTGATAATAAGGTTATTTGTCTGCCCTCCTCGGAATGACATGAATAACTACGTATATGAAAAAATTCAGAAAGGATGAGACCGATGGATAAAAGATTCTACCAGCCCGAAGCTGAAACCATGCCGGTTAACGAGATCAAAAAGCTACAGGAATACAAGCTGATCCGTCAAGTGCGCTATGTCTATGAAAATGTCGAATACTACCGCAACCTGATGGATGAAAAGGGCGTCAAGCCCGAGGATATCACCTGCTTAGAGGATATCAGCAAGCTGCCCTTCCTGAGCAAAAATGATCTTCGTGAGGCTTATCCCTACGGGATGCTCGCGACCGACCTCAAAAACTGCGTCCGTATCCACTCCACCTCCGGCACCACCGGCAAGCGCGTCGTCGCCTTCTACACCCAGAACGACGTCGATATGTGGGAGGACTGCTGCGCCAGAGCGATCGTCGCGGCAGGCGGCGATAAAGGCGACGTCGTACAGGTCGCCTACGGCTACGGTCTGTTTACCGGCGGCGCGGGTCTGCACGGCGGCTCTCATAAGGTCGGCTGTCTGACTCTGCCCATGTCCAGCGGCAACACCAACCGCCAGATCCAATTCATGATGGATCTCAACGCTACGATTTTATGCTGCACCCCCTCCTACGCCGCCTATATCGGCGAAAGCCTGAAGGAAAAGGGCTACGCTCCCGGCTACAACAGCCTTAAGGCGGGTATCTTCGGCGCGGAGCCGTGGACAGAAGAAATGCGTCATGATATCGAAAACAGTCTGGGTATCAAAGCGTATGATATCTACGGATTGACCGAATCCAGCGGCCCCGGCGTCGCGTTCGAATGCTGTGAACAGCACGGCATGCATATCAATGAAGACCACTTCTTAGCCGAGATCATCGATCCCGATACCGGCGAAGTGCTTCCCGAGGGGAGCAAGGGCGAGCTGGTGTTCACCTCACTCGACAAAGAAGCGTTCCCCCTCATCCGTTACCGTACCCGCGATATCACCGTCCTGACCCGTGAGAAATGCTCCTGCGGAAGAACCTTCATCCGCATGCACAAGCCGATGGGACGTTCCGACGATATGATGATCATTCGCGGCGTCAACGTCTTCCCCAGCCAGATCGAAGCGGTATTGCTGAATATGGGCTATGCTCCCAACTATCAGATCCTGATCGACCGCGTCAACAATACTGACACTTTCGAGATCCAAGTAGAAATGCTGCCCGAGGACTTCTCCGATACGCCTAAGGTCATCACAAAGAAGGAGAAGAAGATCCAATCCGCGATGAAGGAAATGCTCGGTATCAATCCTACGATCCGTCTGGTCGCGCCGAAGTCGATCACCCGCAGTGAGGGCAAGGCTGTCAGAGTGATCGACAACCGCAAGAAATTAGGTATCAATATTTAATAATACTTAAGTTGTCCATACCCGATTATTACGGGAGGAGCAAATCCCTCCCCCACATTTTATCAAAGGAGAATAACTATGGCAATTAAACAGTTATCCATTTTTGTTGAAAACCGTGAAGGCACCCTCGTCACCGTCACCGATGCGATCGCCAAAGCAGGCGTCGATATCCGTGCAATGAGCGTCGCCGATACTAACGATTTCGGTATTTTCCGACTGATCGTTACCGACATCGCAAAAGCAAAGCAGGCGCTGGATGAGGCGAACGCTTTTGTATCGATCACCGAGGTCGTAGGCGTTGCCGTTCAGGATGAGCCCGGCGCTCTCGCAAAGGTCGTCAAGATCCTTGCCGACGCTAACATCAACATCGAGTATATGTACGCGTTCATCACCGTAAGCAAGCAATTTGCTTATGTCGTTCTTCGTGTAGAAGACAACGCCGCCGCGGAGAAGATCCTCACCGAAAACGGGATCGCCCTTGTCACCGAAGAGGATATGGCAAAACTGTAAACCGCTCAATCGGATAAAAATTCCGCTGCACCTTGAGGGTGTGATTTCAAAATATCATCCGAACAGCATGTCAAAAGCCCGTCTGAAAAATCAGGCGGGCTTTCATCATTTCTTAAGACAGGAAATATAGGTTTGTATGTCAAACGGGTCGAGGGGCGTATCCTTTTTCAGATACAGCGGATGATGCGGATGCCCCTTTTTAGAGATCTTTCCGGCAGAATACCACTCAGCGCAATGCTTGTTTCCGAGTGCAATCATTGAACGGACACAATCGGAAAGATAAGCGCGCTTTTCAATGATATTGCCCCATGCCGCCCACACAGCAGGCTTATCGCTCAATCCGAGGACATAATCAAATGCTTTCATATTCTCTTCATGCAGCAGCGTATTACATTCCCGCTCCATATCATCCGGGTCAGTGGCACGCTGGGCATAGACATTGAACATGATAAAGCTGTCAAAACCGTTTGCAAGGGCGATACGCTCGACAGATTTCAACGTATTGTCAAGATCATCGGGAGCGGCGGTAGAAGGATTGATACCGATACAAATCAGCGGCTTCTCCCCTTTGGTGCCGAGGATATAACGGTATTCGCTGTAGAAATCGGGCACATACAGCCAGCGGCTTTTGTCATAAGAATCGTTGGTGCTGACCATCGCCTGTGCAAAGGTCAGGACTTCGATATCAACAGTATCGGATGAAGGAACATGCATACTAACCTCATATCTTAATATGATTCAGAATAAATAACAATGAATCGGGAGCAGACCGAAGTCTGCTCCCATAGTCAAAGCAATAGTGAATTATGATAGGCTATCTGACGATCAATCCCAAGCAGTAACTGTGTAATGACCTTGATCATTCAGAGTACCGTCCATCCAATAGCCTGCGTGGCTGAAGTCGGTGATATCCTCGGTCTGAGCGCCGTTGCCGTTGTTGACACAGATACCGACAGCGCCGGCGGGCACATAGCATTTGAACTGCGTCTGGCCGAAATCGTTGGTGATCGTTTCAGCCTGCGCGTTGCCGGGCCACTCGCCGCTGATCGCGTTGCCGTCAGCATCCCACGCGTATACATACGCGCTGCCCCAGCCGAAGTTATCGGTCAGCAGGAAGTAGGTACCGCCACCTTCATTTCCGCCTTCATTTCCGCCTTCATTTCCGCCGGATCCACCGTCGATAGCGTAAAAATCAACCAGATAGTGACCTTCAGAATCCTTATCGGTCATGTAAACGCCGGTAGAACCGGTGAAGGGAATATCAACCGTCTGCTGATTGCCGTCGTTGATAATGTAGTTGGTCATACCGTCAGGCAGATCGAAAGTGAATCTCTCTTCGCCGTACTCGTTCATACCGATGGAGGCCATCGGAACGCCGGGCCAATCGATCGGGCTTTGATCAGCAGACCAATAATAGATGTTGACGGTGCTGAAGCCCTTGTTGTTGGAGAAGATGATGGTGTTGCCGGTAACAACAGGAGGATCAGGAGCAACATAACCGCCGTCGCCGCCGTCGCCGCCGTTATTATTTTCGCCGCTGTAATTCCAGCCGGTCACGATATAATGACCGAGACTATTCTTGGAACCGTCCATCCAGTAGCCGTCATAGCTGAAGTCAGTGATATCCTCGGTCTGTGCACCGTTGCCGTTGTTCAGGATCACGCCGACAGCGCCTTCGGGAACATAGCAGCGGAACTGCGTCTCGCCGTAATCATTGGTGATGGTCTCAGCCTGAGAAGTGCCGGGCCACTCGCCGTTCAGAGCAGTACCGTCAGCATCCCATGCATAGACGTACGCGGAATCCCAACCGAAGTTATCAGTCAGCAGGAAGGAACCGGTCGTATTGTCGCCGCCGGAACCGCCGCCGGATTCTCCGCCGCCGGAACCGCCGGAGCCGTCAGCGTTCCAGCCGATGACCTTGAAATGACCGAGATCATTCTTGGAGCCGTCCATCCAATAGCCGTCATAGCTGAAGTCAGTGATATCTTCGGTCTGCTCGCCGTTGCCGTTATTCAGGATAACGCCGACAGCGCCCTTGGGGATATAGCATCTGAACTGCGTCTCGCCGAAATCATTTGTGATCGTCTCCGCCTGAGAAGCGCCGGGCCACTGACCGTTCAAGGCGTTGCCGTCAGCATCCCACGCATAAACGTAAGCGGAGCCCCAGTTGAAGTTATCTGTCAGCAGGAAAGATCCTTCTGTTTCAGGATCGGGATAAGGCTCAGGATCGGGACCGGGACCGGGGCCGGGAGTGATATCAAAGAAATCTACATTGTAATGACCCTCGGAATCCTTTTCGGTCATGTAAACGCCGGTAGAGCCGTTGAACGGAATATCGACCGTCTGTTGAGAACCGTCATTGATGATGTAATTGGTCATGCCCTCGGGCAGATCATAGGTGTAGCGCTGCTCGCCGTATTCGTTGGTATCGAGATAGGTCATAGCCGTGCCGGGCCACGCTACAGGACCGTCTTCGCCATCAGCCCAATAATAGATGTTTACGGTGCTGAAGCCCTTGTTATTGGAGAAGATGATGGTTCTGCCGTTATCCGGATAAGGCTCAGGCTCGGTAGGATCTTCAGGATTATAGGGCTGAGTCGGGATAACAGGGATAGTGGGCTGTTCGGGCTGAACCGTCTTTTCCTCACCGATAGGATACTTGACAGTCATATGAGCAACATAGCGCTGGATCAAAGAAGCGTCGATTACGGTAACGAGGCCGTCGCCGTCAACGTCAGCCGCACGCTGCTGCTTTTCGGTCAGGGTGACCATGTCGATCGCAGAGCGCATGACCAGTATCGCGTCGATAGCATTAACCGTACCGTTTCCATCGGTATCGCCGAGGATGTAAGTCTCGGGAGGATCGGTAGGCTTGGGAGGATCGGTGGGCTTGGGAGCCTCGTTGTTCTCATACAGAACAGCAACGCCGGTGGAGCCTACATTACCCTTGATATAGCCGCCGGATACGGTGAAGGAGTTGCCGGTGATGGCGTCCTTATAGGTGCCCGCCGACACTTTGTGAGTTTTCAGAGATACGCTCTTGTTGGTGGTGCCGCCGAGGTTGACGATCATCACGCCGGAGGTGCCTCTCTCGATGTAAGCAGTACCGCCGGAGTTGTTGGTGCAGTACTCGGACTGACCGATGAAGTAGTTATGGAACTGGTTGATCGCCTTGGTGGTGGGGTTGGACCATGCGGTCTTGCGCGCCTCACCGAGGGTGATGTTGTACAGTTCGTTGGTATTGGTATTGTCGGAAGGACGGGCAAGATATACGGAAGAAATACCCGCACGACCGGCGACCAGCGCCCAGATCTTACCGCGCTGGGTCGTGGACAGACCGACAGTGGACTTATCTACATAAGTATCATGGGACTCATCCCACAGTACGGTGTTAGCAGCGGTGAAATTAGAGTTGGGATAATTGGGGGTAGCGTTGTTCCACTCACCTACAGAGCCGCCGTCCTTGACGGCGTTGCTGATCTGCCAGTAGCCCTTGGAATCGGTAACGTCGAACAGCTTGGTATACCAGCTGAAGGGACGGCTGATACCGCAGGTGTTCAGGATCTCGCCGTAAGCGTAAACTTCTCTGTCGGAGTATTTAGTCTGAACCTTCTTTAAGGTGTCTGTCCAGAAATCGGAGCCGAGGCCGTCATGATCGTCGGGAGTCTCGATGTGCTTAGCAGCGTCGAAACGGAAGCCGTCGGCGCCGGACGCGATCAACTCATCCATGTAATCATAGATCGCATCCTGAACGCGCTGATCCTCTGTCTTTAAGTCAGGCAGACCGGAGGTGCAGTTGCGGGTCAGGTCGTAAGCAGAGTTATAATAAGTGTTATCACTCTCGATGTACTGCATCTGCTTCCAAGGAGTGTGGAACAGCTTGTTGTTATAGATAGTGGACTCAAACTGCTGCGCCTTGGGCGTAACATGGGACATCGGATCGGAAGAAGTGTTGTTATCGTCGCCTTCTTTAGTACCCATATGGTTGATAACAGCGTCAACGATGACCTTCAGACCGAGCTCGTGCGCCTTGCTGCACATGGAAACGAACTCAGCCTTGGTGCCGAGCGCGTTATCGGTACTGTTGTTGAGCTGGAAGCCTGCGGGCTGATAGAACATCCACCAGCCGTTCTGTCCGTCGTTCTGCAGGAATTTCGCGCCCTTGGTACCCTTCTTGATCTCATTGGGGGGAGATACCTGGATCGTGGTGAAGCCCTGCTCGGCGATGGTTTCAAGATTCGCTTCGATATTCTTGAAAGACCAAGTCCACGCCTGCAGGATGGTACCGTCATTTACGGTCGAAGACAGACCGTAGTTGTTGGCAGCGGTTACTTTGGACAGCATATCTTCATATGCGGAGCCCGCAGCTGCTACGTCTACGTTCGCGCCGGTATCAGCCGCATCGGCATCAGCCGCCGAAGCAGCGACAACGCCGACCGAGAGAACGGATACGAGCATAGCGACTGCTAATAACACGCTTAGTAATCGTCTCATTTTCATATTATTCCTCCTAAAATTGCGGATAACCGGACATAGTTATCCTATACTGAGTATTCCTCATAGTTAGTATAGCAAATTTGACAACATTCTTCAATTCACTTTTTCTACAAATATTACATTAAATATTCAACAAAATTGCCAATTATGAAAAGTTGACATTGCAAACCATTATGATTCGTGATAAAATAGCTTCGGTGATCGAAATGAAAAGGTGTGAATACTGCGCGAAAGAGATCTCTTATCACGAAATGTACTGCTGTGATGAATGTCAGACAAGCGCGAACAAATACTATGATCTGAGAGATAAATTTCAAAAACCGTATGCCGTCGTCAACGGCGTATGTGTGATCGCGATCGGTATCTGTATCTTTTTATACTCTTTTCTGCGTGATGCGGGCGCGATCGGCGGCTTTTCAGCCCTGCTCATCCTGGGTCTGATATATTTCTTCCTTCCCTTCGCGCCGGATGTGATGATCCATAAATATAAGTTAAAAAAATCCATATTGATTACCAAGATCATCGCCGGCGTTGTCTTCGCGCTCGGTTTGCTGGTGTTAATATTTTACATGACCGGTGTGATATGAATATGGTTCGCTTTTCGGTAAACAATAGAACTACAGTCTATCTGTAAGGAGGTTTACCGATGCTGGATAAAATCGCATTGACATTGTTGATCGTAGGCGGTATCAACTGGGGCAGCATAGGATTGTTTCAGTTTGATCTGGTCGCGTTCCTCTTCGGCGGTCAGTCGGGAGTCGTCAGCCGGATCGTCTATGTTATCGTCGCTCTGGCGGCTCTGTGGTGCATTTCGCTCCTGTTCAGAGATACGACGGAAGCAGGCGACCGCGACTACAGAACAAGCGCCACATAAGATTAAAAAGAAAGCTGCTTCCGATCGGAGGCAGCTTTTTGATTTACTTACAAAAGCCTAACGCTGCGGAAAGCATCCGCGCCTGCTTCACGGTTGCTTCGACCGCGTTCTCAAAGTCAACAGAAGCAACTCTGCGAAAAAATCCGATCGTCGTCAAAGCATATCTGACCGCTCCGCCGGTATCATAGACGGGAGCGGACACAGAACGCAGACCGACCTTATACTCACCGTCCTCTACCGCATATCCTTTTGCACGGATGACGGCGAGTTGTTCCGTTAAATGCTCCGTATCTGAAATCGTATGCGGAGTATACTGCTGCATTTTCTGCCGCCGATACACAGAAGCGACTTTTTGCGGCGTCATATGCGCCAGCATCAGCTTGCCCTGCGAGGTGCAGTGGAGCGGCAGTCTGACGCCGATCTCCGGTAATATCTGAATCCCCGTAGAGCTGACGGCATAGTCAAACGATACCGCATTCTCGCCGTCAAGCAGGCTGATGACGGAATTGGCGCCGGTCAACGCGCTCAGACTTTCCAGATAGGGACGCGCCAGCTTGCTGATGTCAAATCCCTGCGACACCGCCGAACCGTATTCAAACAATCGGATCCCGAGCGCGTAGGAGCCGTCAGACAGTTGTCGGAGCAGTCCCCTGTCGCGCATCGTAGAAGCAAGAGCGTGGGTCGTGCTTTTGGGATAGCCGCATGCAGCGGATAGATCGTTGAGCGTCAAGCCCTGTCTTGCAGAGCATAATACGTCGAGGATATCGATCGCCTTGGACAGAGATTTGACTTTTCCTTTCAGTTCATCCATTGTTTCACTCTATTCTGTAATACTGAATGATAATTCTATTATACGGAATATATTTCGTTGTGTCAACAATCAGATCATGATAAAATAGGAATGAGATATTAAAAATTGAAAGGAAGACAGAAATGAAAAAAATCATCTCATTATTGATGGTTCTCCTGCTCACAGGAGCCCTTCTGACCGCTTGCAATGACAGCGGCGATCCTGTCGCGACGATCGATGAAAAGGGCGCGTACCCCACCGAGATCGTCGTATTTGCCGCGGCGAGCATGACCGAGACCTTGGAAGAACTCGCCGGGAAATATGAAGCTGACCATCCCACCGTCAAGCTGACCTTCAACTTTGATTCTTCCGGCACCCTGAAAACCCAGATCGAAGAAGGCGCCGTCTGCGATCTCTTTATCTCCGCGGCGCAAAAGCAGATGAACGGCTTGGAAGAAGGCGGTTATATCGACGCCGATTCGAGGATCGACCTGCTGGAAAACAAAGTCGCTTTGTGTACCGCCGAAAACTCCGGGTCGGGGATCAAAACCTATGAGGATATGAAGGCTCACCTTGAAGAGGGCGATATCCTGATGGCGATCGGCAACGAGGATGTTCCCGTAGGTCAGTATACGCAGAAGATTTTCGCATATTACAACCTTGATGAAGCGGCGCTCGCCGAAAAAGGAGTACTGACCTACGGCTCGAACGTCAAGGAAGTCACCGCTCAGATCACCGAAGGCGCTGTAGACTGCGGTATCATCTATCAGACCGACGCCTATTCAGCCGGCTTGGACGTTACCGATACAGCGACTGAGGAGATGTGCGGACAGGTCATCTACCCCGCCGCCGTTCTCAGCGGCAGCAAAAACGCCGCAGAAGCGAAGGCTTTCCTCACTTACTTACAGACAGCAGACGCGTCAGCTGTATTTGAAAAAGTAGGCTTCACCCCTCTTGCAGCAAAATAATGAATGATATATAATCAATACGTCCGTCGTGACGCAATGTCATTAAGGCGGGCGTATTTTCAATATACGGAGTCATCATGGATCTGTACCCCTTATTCAATTCGCTCAGAATATCCGCGATTTCTGCGATAATCGTCTTCTTTACCGGTATCGCCGCGGCGTACTATATCGCAAAAATGCCGCGCATCATCAAAGGAATACTGGACGTTTTCTTCACCCTGCCGCTGGTACTGCCGCCTACCGTCGTGGGTTATCTGCTGCTGCTTGTTTTGGGACCTAAAAGAGCTGTCGGATCATTTTTTCTCGACGCCTTTGACGTTCGGCTGACCATGCAGTGGTGGTCGGCGATCTTCGCAGTCACCGTAGTCGTGTTTCCGCTGATGTACCGTACGGCGCGCGGCGCGTTCGAGCGCTTTGACGAGAATTTAGCCGACGCGGGCCGTACGCTGGGACTGTCGAACACCGTCATTTTCTGGCGCATCCGCATCCCCTACTGTCGGCAGGGAATCATCGCGGGCGTCGTATTGGCGTTTGCGAGAGCGCTGGGTGAATACGGCGCGACCTCGATGATCGCGGGTTATACACCGGGCAAAACCGCAACGATCTCTACTGCCGTTTATCAGCTTTGGCGAACAGGCAACGATGAAACGGCGCTGAAATGGGTATTGATCAATATCGCTCTCTCGGCTGTTGTGCTTCTCGTCCTGAGCTGGATCGAAAAGCCGCAAAGGAGGCGCTCATAATGCTGTACGTCAATATCGAAAAACGTCTTGACCGCTATATGCTGAGAGCCGAATTTGAATGTGATCGGCAAACGACTGCTTTATTCGGCGCGTCGGGCGCGGGCAAAAGCATGACGATGAAATGCGTCGCCGGTATTGAAAAACCCGACAAGGGTGTGATACAATTGAACGGCAGGACGCTGTTTGACAGTGAGAAAAAGATCGACCTTCCGCCGCAGAAGCGCCATGTCGGTTATCTTTTTCAGGACTATGCCCTCTTCCCCAACATGACTGTCATCGGCAATATCCGCGCCGTGATGAGAAAGCTGCCGAAAGCCGAACAGAAAATCAGGCTGGAGGAACTGATCGACCGATTCCGTCTGAGCGGTCTGGAAGATCGCAGACCGGATACTTTATCCGGAGGCGAAAAACAGCGCGTCGCGCTGGCGAGGATCTTCGCGTCCTCTCCTCAGGTACTGCTCCTTGACGAGCCGTTCTCCTCCCTCGACACCATGCTCAAATTACAGCTGATCCCCTACATCCGTAAGATCATCGGCGAATTCGGCGGTGAAACGATACTGGTATCTCATGATATCGACGAGGTGCGGCAGCTTTGCGCGACGGTCATCCCGATCGCGGACGGCGTTACCGCAGGGGCGCAAGACCCCGAAGAATACTATACTCAGCTAAAGGAACTATTCGAAAACTGAAATGACGATAAAAGACAGCTACGGAAGAACAATCAAATATCTGCGGTTATCCGTCACCGATCAGTGCAACTATCGGTGCATCTATTGCATGCCGGAGTCGGGCGTCGATATGAAAAAAACCGCTGAGATCCTCAGCATCGAGGAAATGACCCGGATCGTGCGGGCGGCTCACGCGCTCGGTATCGGCAAGATCCGCTTGACGGGCGGAGAACCCTTGATACGAAAGGACGTCGTCACTCTTTGCCAAAACATCAAGGCGATCGACAAAGAGATCGAGCTCGGCATTACGACAAACGGCTCCCTGCTTGCGCCTATGGCAAGGGATTTAATGGATGCGGGCGTTGATCGGCTGAACATCAGTCTGGACAGTACGGATCCCGATACATTCCGAAAAATCACCCGCGGCGGTGAAACAAAGGATGTACTCGACGGTATCAAAGCGGCGCTGGACGCGGGATTTGACAACATCAAGATCAATACCGTTCTCCTCAAGGGCGTCAATGAAAACGATCTTCTCGATCTGATCCGCCTGACGAAGGACGAGCCCATCCACGTACGTTTCATTGAACTGATGCCGCTGGGCGTCGCAAAAAACTGGAGCAGCGATCGGTTCATGACAAGCAGCGCAATTGAAAAGCATCTGAAAAACGCAGAAGTGGTTAAAATAGACGGCGTAGCCCGCGTATACGGCTTGGCGGGACACAAAGGCACGATCGGACTGATCTGTCCGATGTCGAACAGCTTCTGTCCCTCCTGCAACAAGATCCGCGTCACCGCAGACGGAAAGCTCAAGCCCTGCCTCCACTCGGATCAGGAGATCGACCTGAAAGGCTTGGACGGAAAAGAATTGGAACAGGCGATCTTGGACGGGATCATGCAGAAACCCGAAAGCCATCGTTTCGGCGTGACAGGCTCCTCGACCGAACGATTCATGAATGAGATCGGAGGCTGAAATGGATTTTACTCATATCAATGAACAGGGACGCGCCAAAATGGTAGACGTCACCGAAAAGGACGAGACCTTTCGCGAGGCGATCGCCGCCGGAACAGTCAATGTCAGTCCGGAGACCATGCGGCTGATCAAAAGCGGCGGCGTAAAAAAAGGCGACGTTCTCTCCGTCGCACAGGTGGCGGGGATCATGGCGGCGAAAAAGACCGCCGACGTCATCCCGATGTGCCATCCCCTGATGCTCAGCGCCGTGGATATCTCTTTTGAATTATCTGAAACCGAAATACATATCGAAGCTGCCGTCAAATGCAAGGGCAGTACGGGCGTGGAGATGGAAGCATTGACCGCCGTCAGCACAGCCGCGCTCACGATCTATGATATGTGCAAGGCGGTACAGCGGGATATCTCGATCACCGATATCCGCCTGCTCTATAAATGCGGCGGGAAAAGCGGGGTGTTCCGGCAATGAAAGGAACAGTTATGGCTGTCTGTATCAGCGAGCGTAAGGGTACGCGCAAGCATCCCGTTCCCTCAGTCATACTGAAAGAGGATCACGGTATCGTAGGCGACGCGCACGCGGGCGCATGGCACAGACAAATCAGCCTGTTAGCCGATGAAAGCGTGGATAAAATGCGCGCAAAGGGCGCGGTATTACAGGCAGGCGACGTTGCCGAAAACATCCTCACCAAGGGGATCGATCTCAAAAGCCTTCCGATCGGCACAAGAATAACGATCGGAGAAGCGGTACTGGAGGTCACCCAGATCGGCAAAAAATGTCACAATGACTGTGAGATAAGGAAGCTGACAGGACAGTGCGTCATGCCGACAGAAGGGATATTCGCCGTCGTGATCAAGGGCGGAGAAATAAAACCGGGAGACGGCATACAGCCTTACCCTTAAGTTATACGATATGATCGTAACAGTGTTTGACTGCAATAAAAGAAATGAGCTGTTCCGCATTGTGGGATTGCCACGCCCTAAAGGGCTCGCAATGACAGTAAATTATGTGGGATCGTCAGCCCTAAAGGGCTCGCAATGACAGTAAATTATGTGGGATCGCAAGCCCTAAATGGATCGCAATGACAGTAATATTGTGGAATCGTCAGCCCTAAAAGGCTCGCAATGACAGTAATATTGTGGAATCGTCAGCCCTAAATGGCTCGCAATGACAATTATTTACGGAGTTTAGTATATATGAAACTGATCAAAACCATCGACGCCGTCGGTCATGTGCTGTGTCACGACATGACGCAGATCATACCCGGCGAATATAAAGGAGCGCGCTTTCACAAGGGACATATCGTTACCGAAGAAGATATCCCTGTCCTGCTGAGCATGGGCAAGGAGAATCTCTACATCTTCGAGATGGATGAAAGCAAGCTCCACGAAAACGACGCGGCAGAAGTCCTCTGCAAAATCTGCAAAGGACAGAATATCAGCCGAAGTGACGTCAGAGAAGGTAAGATCGAGCTGAGAGCGGAGATCGACGGTCTGTTCACCGTTGACCGCGACAGACTCAACGCGATTAATTCTATAAAAGAATTAATGATCGCGACGCGCAAGGGAGATACCGCCGTGCAAAAAGGCGACAAATTAGCCGGCACACGCGTCATCCCGCTGGTCATCGACGGGAAAAAACTCGATGAAGCCGAACGGATCGCCGACGGCACGCCGATCATGAACGTCCTCCCCTATACGCTGAAAACCGCCGGTATCATCACCACCGGCAGTGAGGTATTCCACGGCAGGATCGAGGATCGTTTCACGCCCGTCCTGACCGAAAAGCTCAAAGCCTACGGCATCGACGTGACAAGTCATATCCTGTGCGACGACGACGCAGAAAACATCAAGGAAGCGATCAATCTCGTGCGCGGGAACGTGGATATGATCCTTTGCACCGGCGGGATGAGCGTCGACCCCGACGACAACACGCCCGGCGCGATCAAACTCAGCGGCGCGGATATCGTCACCTACGGCGCGCCCGTCCTGCCCGGCGCGATGTTCCTCTTAGGTTATTATGAGGACGGTACGCCGATCATGGGGCTGCCCGGATGCGTCATGTACGCGAAGGCGACGATCTTCGATCTGGTGCTGCCGCGGATCGCCGCCAACGTCAGACTCAGCAAAGCGGATTTCGTCGCGTACGGCGAGGGCGGGTTATGTCTCAGCTGTACAGAATGTACCTATCCGCACTGCGCGTTCGGAAAGTAAGGAGATCATCTATGTACACAGCATCCGTCATCACCGTCAGCGACAGAGCCGCCAACGGTATTTACGAGGATCAAAGCGGTCCCGCAGTCTGCGAAATGCTCAAAGCGCAGGGATATGATGTTATGAACACAACAATAATTCCTGATGAGAAAAATAAAATCATTGAAACACTGGTGAAAGAATGTGAAAGCGGCGTTCATCTGATCGTCACCACAGGCGGGACAGGCTTCGCGCCGACCGACGTCACGCCCGAAGCGACCAAAGCCGTCATCGAAAAGGAAGCGCCCGGTATCGCCGAGTATATGCGGCAAAAAAGCATGGAGATCACGCCGAGGGGAATGCTCTCACGTGGAATCGCGGGGATCAGAGGAAACAGCCTGATCATCAACCTGCCCGGTTCACCGAAGGGAGCGACAGAAAACCTCGGCTTCATCCTCCCCCACCTCAGGCACGGATTAGATATGCTCAACGGAGAAAAAGAATGATCTCAGTAGTCTGAGGTATGTATAGGCACAAGCCTTTCAACATATCAACATCAATGAAATGGGATGAAGTGGGAAAAACCGTTTGTCATTGTCATTGTCATTGTCTTTATCTTTATTTTATTCTTTATCTTTATATTTGTCTATATCTTGGTGCTTTTTGTCACAACTCTGAACAATTGTGCTTTATCACATAAAGAAACCGCCCTCGATCGAGAGCGGTTATCTTTTATTCAATATTATCCCGGAACAATTCCGTTTTCAAACTTGATGTACTCTTCTGCCTGATGACCCGCATTGTCGATCGCGATCACTTTGACGATATAGCCGGCTCCCCATTCAAGCATCGACATATCCCAGTCGGTCTCCGTTCTCGAGAAGAAGCCGCAGCAGAGGAAAAGATCGCCTTCATCATTATACGGATACATACCCCAGTCTGTATCGGGATGCTCGGAAACATAATGATTGAAATGCGCA